>NZ_JBSFDG010000002.1:0-404246 GCF_053593775.1 Streptomyces sp. NPDC002092 | reverse complement strand
CGCGTGGGGGGGGCGGTCGTCCCCATGTGATGTTTTTTTGTCGACTATTTTTTTGTGTGGGCGGTGTTGGGCCGACGCGCGTCGGCAGGGCCCCCACCGGGATCCTGAGGGCGGTCTCCCGCCCGTCCTCACACGGCCACTGGGCCGGCGCCGCCGAGCAGTGCGGAGGCGGTTCGGAGGAGAGCGGGTCCACCTTCGCCCACGGGCGCGTCCTCGGGGCGGTCGTGGCAGGTGAACCCGAGCTGCGTCATGGCCCGGCTGACTTCGCGGGCGGTGAAGTCACGCGGGTCCTGTCGTGTGATGACCTGGCCCACCTGCTTGACGGGGTAGCGGCGACGGCCGATGGTCACGGAGTCACCCGTGACGAGCTCGGGCCTGATGCCCTTCATCGAGGCCAGCACCCCGGCCTTGGTCAGGTCGAACGGGTACCGGGCGATGACACAGCGCATGATGCCTCACAGGGGAGAAGTCGCGGGGGGAGAAGGAGAACGGGCCGCCCGGGCGAGGCGGATCAGTACGAGAGGGCGAGTGCGCCCGGAACCCGGCCGAACTCGCCGACGCCGAGGGCGGCGCCGCCCGAGCGGACGCCGTGCGGGTGCAGCGATCCGTCGAGGACGTCCCGCAGACGGATCCGGTCCGTGTACGTGGAACTGTCGCGGAGACCGGCGAGCCGGACCCGGGTGACCGAACCCGTGCTCTGGTCGTCCCCGTCGCACACGGTCAGATACTCGACCCGGGCACTCGCCATGACGGCCAGAGCCACCTCGACCGTCATGTCGTCACATACCCGAGGCCCGTGCCCTTCGATGTCCTCGACCGCGGTCACGGGGGCGGGGTGCGGCATGCCGTACTGCGTTCGCGCCGGCGTCAAAGGTGTCTCCTTCGGTGAGGGATGGTCGGCTTGGCGGCCCTTGCGGCGCAGAGGCCACTGCGTCTCCCGAGGGGCCAGGAGGGCTTCGGGGAGCGCCGCGGTCTAGGCAGCCGCGTTGTTGCCGGGCCGCCGCTGTGCCCTGCGGCGCCTGCTCGCGCCGACGGGTCGGCCCTGGCCGGTGCGGCCCTGGCGGTCCCGGGACGGCGAGGACGCGCGGCGGGTGCGTTCCACGACAGGCGCGGTGATGACCACGGGGACCCCGGAGGGCGCCTGGGCGCCGGTGATGCGGCTCAGCTCCGCCTCGCCCGAGCGGACCGGGGTGACGCGGGGGCTGATGCCGGCCGAGGCCATCAGCCGGGTCATGTCGCGGCGCTGGCCGGGGGTCACCAGGGTGACGACGCTGCCGGACTCCCCGGCCCGGGCGGTACGGCCGCCCCGGTGCAGGTAGTCCTTGTGGTCGCTGGGCGGATCCACGTTGACGACCAGGTCGAGGCTGTCGACGTGGATGCCGCGGGCCGCGACGTTGGTGGCCACCAGGACGGTGACGTGACCGTCCTTGAACTGCGCCAGGGTCCGGGTGCGCTGCGGCTGGGACCTGCCGCCGTGCAGGGCCGCGGCGCGGACACCGCTGTTCAGCAGGTGCTTCGTCAGCCGGTCCACGGCGTGCTTGGTGTCCAGGAACATGATGACCCGGCCGTCCCGGGCCGCGATCTCGGTGGTCGTGCGGTGCTTGTCCGCGTCGAGCACATGGAGCACGTGGTGCTCCATCGTGGTCACCGCACCGGCCGACGGGTCGACGGAGTGCACCACCGGGTCGGTCAGGTAGCGGCGGACCAGCAGGTCGACGTTGCGGTCCAGGGTGGCCGAGAACAACAGCCGCTGGCCCTCCGGGCGAACCTGGTCGAGCAGGGCGGTGACCTGGGGCATGAAGCCCATGTCGGTCATCTGGTCGGCCTCGTCGAGCACCGTGACGTCGACGTCGGCGAGCCGGCAGTCGCCCCGGTCGATGAGGTCCTTGAGGCGACCGGGCGTCGCGACGACCACTTCCGCGCCTGCCCGCAGCGCACCGGCCTGCCTGCCGATGGACATTCCGCCGACGACGGTGGCGAGCCTGAGGCTCACGGAGCGGGCATAGGGAGCGAGCGCGTCGGTGACCTGCTGGGCCAGCTCACGGGTGGGGACGAGAATCAGGGCCAGCGGCCGACGCGGCTCGGCCCGCCGGCCCGCCGTGCGGGCCAGTACCGCGAGACCGAAGGCGAGGGTCTTGCCCGACCCGGTGCGGCCGCGGCCGAGTACGTCACGGCCGGCCAGGGAGTTGGGCAGGGTCGCCGCCTGGATCGGGAACGGTACGGTCACGCCTTCACGGCCGAGCGTGGCCAGCAACGGAGCCGGCATGGCGAGATCGGCGAACGACTCGACAGCGGGCAGCGCGGGTGTGACCGCCTTCGGCAGGGCGAACTCGCCCTGCGCAGTCTGTCGGTTTCCGTAACCCTTGGACCGGCGCGGAACGCCGGAGCGGTCGTATGTGCGATTGGTACGTGCGCGAGTGCCACGTGTGCGGTTCATGCGGAACCTTCCTCGATGCGGGCGCGTATCAAGGAATTTCCGCAGCAGAATGAGCGGCGCAGAGAATCGCGAGAACGGGCCGAAAAACGACAGGGGCGAATCACCCTGGGAATGAAGCGAGCTGGGGCCCGCACCCCAAGGTGCGGGCCCCAGCTGCGAAGTATGCGTCAGTGCCGGTGCGTCAGGCGGGAACGATGTTCTCGGCCGTCGGGCCCTTCTGTCCCTGCGCGATGTCGAACGACACCTTCTGGCCCTCCAGCAGCTCACGGAAGCCCTGGGCGGCGATGTTCGAGTAGTGGGCGAAGACGTCGGCGCCGCCGCCGTCCTGCTCGATGAAGCCGAAGCCCTTTTCCGCGTTGAACCACTTCACGGTGCCAGTAGCCATGTTGTTTCTCCTTCGGAGGCGGTGTACGGGAATGCGCCCTGTGCGCATTCCGTGTCGCCGTGATGATCAGCCGTCGGAAAAACCTTCTGGCAACCACACCTGCAACTGAGTTCGACAGTAGCACGGTGCGATCGGCCCTGCCTGGTGGACAATTCCGCTCCGCCGGGCGGTCGAGGAATACTCGCCGTACCCCGCAGCTATTTCTCATTTCACGGGTACAGATATTGCTCTCCGTGGGCGCGTATTTCCTGCCGTGACTTGCGCCCGCAGCCCTCTGACCTCCCTCGACGGGACATGTGCCGCTGCCGCCGTCGTCAGCGGGTGGTGCAACGGCGAACGCGTCCGAGACTCCGAAACGCAACAAAGGTCACATCCCCCGTGAAGGCGGGCGGGCACGGGGAGTAGCGTGGGAGGGCGAGGCGAGTCCCGTGTTCGCACCGGCTCCCCAAGACGGGTGGTCCCCATGACCGGCTCTGATTCACCCCCCGATTCCCCGCATCTGCCGAGCGGCGTTCACCGGACTGTGCGGCCGGGGTGCGCGCTGCTCCGGCTGGAGACGACGCAGTCGCGGGAAGGTGTCCTGGACGGTGCGTGGTGGCCGCGGTCGCGCGACATCGGTGCCGAGCTGCCCGAGCTGCTGAGCGCCCTCACCGGGCACCTCGGGCCGGTCACTCGCGTCGGGCTGGACACCGCGGCCTGGGCGGGGCTCCCGACGCGGATCGTCGTCGACGACCGGGTGGTGCACATCGACTCCTTCCCCGTGGGTGACGACACCGTGCTGATCACCCGGGGCGAACAGGACCTCTTCTCGCTGCTGATGGTCCCGCCGGACGCGACACCCGAGGCCGCCCGCGCCGCGATGGCCCAGGCGGTGCGGGCAGACAACCTCAGCCAGGCGGAACAGATCCTCATCGACACCGGGAGTGGACAGGCGCCGTCGGACTGATGCGCCGCACCTCGACCGAAGCGGGCCGACGCCACCGGTTCGCGAACCCCGACCGGACGGTTCCAGGACCGGGCAGCACCCGCTCGAACAGCTCCCGGAACCGTCCGGAACCTCCCGGGACCCCCCGTGGCCCCCGGGGGCCGGATCAGTCGGCCAGCCGGTTGACGGCAGCGGCGGCGATGCCTTCCATGTAGCCGGGGTCGTCGCTGGGCTGACCGGTGAGTTCGACGATGCCGAACCTGTGGCCGCTGCGGATCACCGCGACGCCGCCGGCGACCTTGCCGTCGCCGTTGAAGGCCGGATACCAACTGCCCTCGCCCGCCTTGACGGTGAAGGTGTGCCCCTTGCCGTAGTACCAGTGACCTTGCGGCTCGTCCTGGCAGGCGCGCACCAGCTTGTCGAGCTGCTTCCTGTACGAGGCCGCCGATGTGTCGGTGGAACCGTCCGCGGCCGATTCGGTCAGCGAGGTGCCCTTGGTGTCGAAGGTCCAGGTCACGTCGGCATAGGCGGCCGCCTTCCCCTGGGTCAGCTCTCGCATCGTCTCCTCGCCGGAGCATGCCGAGAGAGCCTGCTTCCCGGTCAGGTCCACCGCCGCGCGGACCGGGACCAGGCCCTGCTGGAAGAAGTCCTCACTCTGTATCAGGCCGGCGGAGCCGAGGCCGGGCTGGGCGGGAGCGGCGGCGGGCGCGGTTGCCGAACGGCCCGCAGCGCTGGTGTCCGCGCCGGCGGCGGGAAACGCGCCGATGCCGACCGCTATCAGGGCGGCACCGACGGAGGCGGCTGCTCCAGCGGTACGACCGCGACGAGCGGACTTCTTGCGGGCTGCCTGGTTGTCGAACATGTCATCTCCTGTCTGGTCACGACGCGGTGGGCGTCGTCGTACGTCTGGGAGATGCCGCAGGTACGGGAGATGTTGGATGGAGATCGGCCGTGATGGATGTGATCCACGTCACGTCTGCCTGTGGGGCGGGGGCCGGTCTCAGAGTCGTGTCACGGCCGCACGGGTGATCCGCATCATCGCAGCCGAGCCCAGGCAGGCATCGACCTCCAGGACGCCGTAGTGCGAGCCGTTGCGGAGTACGGCGACGCCTCCACACGGCTCCTTGCCTCGTGGAGCGGTCCCTGTGGTGTTCAGATCGCCGCTGTAGACACCCATCCAACTCGCGGTGATGTCCGCAGCGACGTCAATCGTGTGCGTCGGCCCGTAGACCCAGTGCGTGGCCGGTTCGCTCTGGCACGGCACCTCCTCCAACAGCAGGCGTGCGGCGTAGTTCTGGGCCAGTGCCCGGCTTCCGGCGTCGTCGGCGACTTCGCGTGCGACCTGATCGCCGATGTTCGCCGCCTCGGTGGGGTCGCCGCCGTTCCCCGTGTTCTTGCTCGTCATCAATCCGCGGAAGTGTGCGCCGTACGCTCCCAGGGTCTCCCCGAGGGTCTTCTCCCCGGTGCAGGTCGCGTTGGCGTAGTTGCCGTCCCCGACGCGGTCGCGCACGTAGATGTGCTCGGAGATGCCGACCTTCTTGAACTCGGCCGCTGTCAACAAGTGCCGGCTCGTCATGGGTCCGCTCGCGGGCCTCGGAGCCGGAGAGCCGCTGCCCGGCGAGGACGCCGCGGCGCCCGGCCGCGTCTTCGGCGTGCCCTCGGCAGAGGGTGCGGGCAGGACGAACCGGCCGGTCAGCAGGCCGAGTCCGACGGCTACCGCCAGGATGACGACGATCGTCCGAGGCCGCACGGCAGCACCTCCCGGCCCGCGGTCGAGCTGATGCCAGGGGGGAACGGGGGGCCGGGGCGTCTCAGAAGGCACCGCCGAGCTGGTCCCGCATGAAGCGACGAGCCTGATGGATGCGGTCCTTGACCGTGCCCAGGGGAGCGCCGGTGATCTCGGCGACCTGCAGATAGGTCAGGTCGCCGAGATCGCGGAGCACGAAGGACTCCACCAGAGCCGGGTGCCGCTCCTCCAGTGCGGCCAGCGACTCCATCAGGTCCAGCCGGGTGCCCGCGATGACGCTCGTCGTCCGAGGGTCGACACCGTCGGGAACGACCGCGTGACTGTCCTCCGCGCGCCGGCGCATCGAGCGATACGTGGCCCTCGCGGCGTTCGAGGCGATCACGGTCACCCAGCCGAGGAACGAGCCCCGCCCGCTGTACTCGTGCAGATGCGTGCTGATGGAGAACAGGGCGTCCTGCGCGGCCTCTTCGGCGTCGGCGTGGTGCGGAAGGAAGCGGGAGCAGCGGCGCATGACGGTGGGCCGCAGCCTGACGAGGAGGCGGTCCAGGGACGCCCGGTCACCTGCCTGGGCAGACGCCACCAGGTGCGTCAGCTCATCCTCCTCGAGCACCCTGCTGTCCCCCCGCTATCGTCCGACCTGGCCCCCCACAGGGTCGCAGGAAAGTTCCCGACCACAGCCGACCACGGTCGGCTGTCTCCGCCTGCTCCACATCGCCCCGGAAAAATGTTGCCACATGCAGAAGCTAGGTCGTTATCTCCTCGAGGACAGGCTGGGAGCCGGTTCGTTCGCCACCGTCTGGAAGGCATACGACCCCGAGCTCGACACCGACGTCGCCGTCAAGGTGCTGGCCGACAACTGGGCGTCGAACGCCGATGTACGACAGCGCTTCCTGGCGGAGGCGAGGCTGCTCCGCAGGATCTCCAGCCCACGTGTCGTGCGCGTTCACGACGTCGGCGTCCAGGACGACCGGCCGTACTTCGTCATGGACTACGTCCGAGGCGGCACGCTGGCGGAGCAGACAGGGCACTGCGGGCCGACGGAGGCGCTCCGGCTCGCGGCCGAGGCCGGGTACGCGGTCCAGGTACTCCATGACGCGGGCGTCATCCACCGCGACATCAAGCCGTCGAACCTCCTGCTCGACAGCGGCCGCACGCCTGCCGCCGTACTGGTCGCGGACCTCGGCAGCGCGAAGCAACTGGCCGACGCGTCGGGGCTGACGGTGACCACCGGCACTCCCGCGTACATGGCGCCCGAACAGGCCTTCCAGACGGGCGGGTTCGACGGTCGTGCCGATGTGTACGCCCTCGGTGTCGTCACGTTCGAGCTGCTGACCGGACGCAAGCCGTTCGGGTCGGGCGGCCGCACGGTTCTTGTGACGCAGCAGGAGTCGACGGCGTCGTTGCCGAGCCTTCCCAGGGAGCTGGGGGTTCCGGACCGCATCGAAACACTGCTGCGTGCCGCACTGTCCATAGAACCTGCCGAACGACCGCAGACCGCAAGGGCGTTCGCGGATGCGCTGCTGTCACGGGAGAAGGAAGAGTGGGCGGCGCCGGTCAGGTCTTCGGGACCGACACCCCTGATGGTCTGGCTTGCGGCGGTCGTCGTGTTCCTGACGACAGCGGTGCTGACCTGGCTGTCCCGCTGACCTGCGGGCGACGACCGCGTTCCCACGGTCCGCCTCACCCGCAATGGCACCGGCACTCCTGCCATACCGCTCGGCGCGAACAGCACCCTCACCGCGTACGGCGCCGGCAGCCTGCCCAACGTGTACAACGACAACCCTGCCGGAGCGCAATGATCGACGAGTCCCGAGTCCTCGGGGAGGGTCACTCGGTGCCGGCGGGACGGTGAGCGTCCTCGTCCGGGAAGAGGGTCGCGGCCACGTGCCGAGTGTCGGCGTACTCGATGACCGAGGCGATCCTGCCGTCGCGGACCGTGTAGATGCCGAGGCAACGGTTGTCGTAGGTGTCGCCGCGCACGGTCGTGGCCCTGGCGGTCCATTCGGCCACCACGCGGTCCCCTTCGGCGATGGTGCTGACCAGTTCGATTTCCAGGGTGCCGGGGACGAAGGCGGGTCCCATGCCGCCGAGGAACTCGTTGATGATCGCGTCGCGTCCGTGCCACACCTTGGAGACGGGCAGGTCGCCCGGATAGTGCCAGGTCGCGTCCGCATGGAAGCTGTCGTGGATGACATCGCCGTCGCCGTCGCGTACGGCCTCGACATAGCGGATGACGACGGCCCTGGGGTCGCTGGTGATCATGATTCTGCTCCTTCGGCCGGTCTTGCCGCCGGTCGTTGAGGTGAAGTTCAGGACAGGGTGGTGAGGTTCAGGACAGGGTGAGGACGGCCTTGCCGCGGATCCGGCGGTCGCGCAGGGCGGCGAGGACGCTCGCGGTGTCGGCCCAGTCGGTGACACGGCCGATCTCGGGGTGCAGTCGGCCTTCGGCGGTCAGCCGGACGAGCGTCGCCAGATCTTCGTCGAGGCGGCTGTCCGCGTCGAGATAGTGGAAATGACGGATGGAAGCCGATTCGGGCCCGGTGAAGAAGTCGAAGAAGTCGAGCGTCGCCGGCATGCGGCTGGCCTGCCCGAACCAGATCACCGTGCCGCGCCTGGCGAGCCGAGCGAGCGCGAGGGAGAGCGCCGGCCCGCCGGTCGACTCCAGCACGATGTCGTAAGGGCCCTGAGCATCGGTGACCTGGTGCACGACATCGGTGGCGCCGAGTTCCGCGAGCCGCGCGCCGCGCTCGGCGTTCCTGGTCACGGCGGTGACCTGGGCCCCGGCGGCGGTCGCGAGCTCGGTGACGAAGTGGCCCACACCCCCGGAAGCACCGGTCAGCAGGATCCGCCGTCCCAGCACGGGTCCGGCGGCGCGCAGCAGCCGCAGCGCGGTGAGCCCGGCGAGCGGCAGCGCCGCGCCCTGGACCGCCGAGACGCTGTCCGGCAGCTCGGCGAGCGCGTCGGTCGGCACGGCCACGTACTCCGCCCAGCCACCTCCCATGGGGTGACCGACGACCCGGGTGACCCCGGACGGTCCGCTGCCGTCGGCGGCCGGCTGCACCACCAGCCCCGCGATGTCCTTGCCCGGCCGGTCGCCGCAGGCGGGCTTCTCCAGCTTGAACGTCTCGCCCCGGTTGACGGAGAAGGCTTCGACCTTCACCAGCACTTCGTCGGGGCGGGGCGTCGGCTCCGCCACATCGGCGAGCACGACCGGCTCGGAGGGATCTCCGGTCGGTATGAAGGCTTTCATCGTGATCATCCCCTCGGTGGCGGTGTCTTCGAGGACCATCCGACCGGGCGGAGCGGGGACTCGGCCAACAACGAATCCGCCTGGCCGACAACGCCCGGTTGTCACATAAGGTCAATGGCATGGACCTCGATCTCGCGCTGGTCCGCGCTTTTGTCGCGACAGCCCGGACCCTGCACTTCGGGAGGGCCGCCGAAGAGCTGGGCACCAGTCAACAGGCGCTGTCCAAGCGCATAGCGCGGCTGGAGAAGCTGCTGTCCGTGCAGCTGTTCGGGCGCCAGGGTGGGGTCCGGCTGAGCGAGGCGGGGGAGCGGTTTCTGCCGGCCGCACTCGAGGCGCTCGCTGCGGGCGATCGCGCGGTCGCGGCGGTGACGGGTGCCGGACCGGTCGTACGGATCGACACCTGGGGACATCTGTACGCGCCGATGCGCACGGTCGCCGACGCGGTCCAGGCACTCGGCCCGGTGCGGTGGGAGCCGAGCCCGGGACGGGACTGGCCGTCGGTGGCGGAGGCGTTGCTGCGCGGCGCCACCGATCTCGGATTCGGCCGGGTGCACCCGCTCCCCGACGGCCGGGACGCGGGCCTCACCCAGCGGCTGGTACGGCTGGAACCCGTCGACGCAGTCGTCGGCCCGTCCCACCCGCTGGCCCTCGCCGACGTACTGCGCCCCGCGGACCTGCGCGACAGCGTGCTGTGGTCTCCGGCGGAACTGACCCGCCTCGACTTCCTGCGTCGCTTCGCCGACGAATTCCGGATACCGCGCCGGCACGACGGCCCCAATCTGGGCCTGGACCATCTTGTGCGGCACATCCGTACCGAGCCCGACGCCTTCACCCTCTTCCCCGCCGACGCGCCGCTGCCCGACCACGCGGGCCTGCGCTGTATCCCCCTCGCCGACCCGACACCGCTGTACGCGTGGTCGCTGGCCTGGCGCGAATCCTCCCGCCACCCCGGACTCGACACCTTGCTACGAGGCTTCACCGAGGCTGGCCGTACTAGGCGGTGGCTGGACTACACACCGCAGCGCGACTGGCTCCCCGACATCGACCACCCGAAGCTCACGGTTCACGAGCAACCGGTCGCCGCCGCGGACGTGCCGAGGCCGGTCGGGCGTCCGCCATCGCAGACAAGCCCGTGACGAGCGGCGCGGCCCCGGTGACGGGCGTCGGCGTCTGCCCGGGACTCCGTACGGCACGGGCCGCGGAGCATCGCAGGCACCTCGGCGGTGGACCTCGGAACACAGCCTGCACGACAGCGGCTGAGGGGCGCCCCCGTACAGGTCGCGGCGAGAGATCGCGAAGGCCGGCCATCCGGACCTGGAGCGGCACTTGACGTGTACGGCGCGCCCGGAGATGCGCCGGCCTTTACGGCTGCGGGCGCGAGCGCTGCACCGGGAGGCCGAAGGGCCCTTCCCACCCGGGAAGGGCCCTTCCGTGGCCTTACTCGGTGCGCAGGCCGTCCGGGCGCATCAGCCGCAGCAGCGGCGGCAGGCTGAGCACGGTCACCAGCAGGACGACGGCGGTGGCGGTGCCGGTCATGGACAGTACGCTCGTCCAGTCCACGCCCACCGGCTTGTTCGTCATCTTCAGCAGTGCCGCGCCCAGTGCCATCCCGATCGCTGTGGCCAGCGTCAGGCCGAGGCCGATCGGGATCGCCGTCTGCCACAGCACGGACAGGCACAGGGTGCGGCGCCGGGTGCCGAAGGCGATGAGCGACGACAGCAGTCTGCGGCGCTCGCGCAGCTGCTCCAGCTGTGCGACCAGCAGACTCGCGCCGATCAGCGCCAGTACACAGGCGGCGCCGACGAACAGGAAGGTGCGCAGGGAGGCGAAGGCGTCGTCGCTCTTGCTGGACACCAGCATCGCCGGGTCGGTCGGCATGCCGAGACGGCGGGCCGTGTTCCGCGCGTACTCCGGCGCGGCCGCCAGCTTCTGGTCGAGCACGAGGTAGATCCCCCCTGTGACCCCGGGTGCGGAGCCCGAGGGCAGCACGCCCGGCGTCAGCAGCAGGCCGCCCCGCTCGTCCCCGCTCGGGTCCGCGATCGCCCGTGCCTGCTTCACGTCCGCCGGCACGGTCCAGGGCGTCGGCCTGTGCTGCGCAAGGTCGCCGTCGATCGCGTCGAACCACACCTTTGTGCCGGGCCTGGAAAGGTCGGACGCCCCCTCCTCGTCGTCACCCCGGACGGCGAAGGCGTCACCGTCCTCGCAGGAAGGGAAGGAAGCCATCTCGCGCAGGGTCGCGCAGTCGGCGATGGTGACCTGGGTGGTGTTGTCGGCGTGCCTTGGCCGGTCGCTGACAAAGCCCTCGTCGTAGGCGTAGACCTTCGCGACGCCTCTGGTCGCCTTGAAGTCGGCCGCCGCCCGGGCGAGCGGGACCCCGTCCGGCAGTTCCGCGTGCATCTGGGCCCGGGTGGGGTCGTCGCCGGTGTGCTTGGTGTACTGGCCCTGCACCCCGGAGAACAGCATCTGCAGGGCGATGGCGCCCGCCACCGCGACCGCGATGCCGTTGACCATGCGGGCGGCCGTTCCGCTGCTCAACTGAAGGCGGCGGATGGCCAGTTGCCAGGCGACCCCGCCGGACCCGAGCCGGGCGACGACCGTCTCCACGACCCACGGCAGCAGCGCGGTCGTCCCCATGAGCAGCAGGAGGACACCAGCGGTGACCTGGTACTGGTTGAAGTCCTTGCCGTACCGGTCCTTGCCGATCATCGGGTAGAGCAGTCCGAGCCCCCCCACGGGCAGCAGTATCCGCCACCACAGCCGGCGCCGCGGGGGCTTCGCGGTGCGCACCACGCCGAGCGGCTCGATCACCACGCCGCGCAGCGCGAACAGCGTGACCAGCACGGCGGCCGCCGGGACCGCGACCGCGACGAGCAGGGCGAGCACGGGGGAGGGGGTGAGATAGCTGGGGAACACGCTGACGTCGAACAGGTCCACGGTCCCGGAGAGCTCCCGGGCGATCAGGAAGAAGACCGTGCCGAAGGCCAGGCCGGCCACGGAGCCGGCGAGGGCCTCGCCGGAGGCGATCCGCCGGGTCATCCGGCTGTCCGAGCCCACCAGCCTGAGGGCAGCGAGCCGCCGGTCACGGCGCTCGCCGCCGAACCGCACGGCCGCGGCGATGAACACGCCGACCGGCATCAGCAGCGCCAGGAACACGACGAGGGAGAGCAGGACGAGAACGGGGTCCTTCTTCTCCTGGGTCTTGAACCCTGCGCCGAATCGGTCGATGCGTTCGACCCCGCCCACGCCCGGCCTGACCACGAGGTGGTCGGCGCCGCGGTAGAAGGCCAGTTCCTGGGCCCCGATCAGTCCGGGTTCGGCGATGGTGCCGACGATCCGATCCGGCAGCCGTTCGCGCAGCAGTTTCCCCTCGCCGGACTCCAGCAGCCGCTTCAGCGCGGGAGAGACCGCCATCTCGCCCACCCCGGGAAACCTGGAGAGCCCTGGCGGCAGGGGCGCCCTGGGTCCCTCGGGCTGCACATCCCGCCCGCGCACCTCCTTGCCACGGAAGGTCGTCCCGGCATCGCCGACCACCAGCGTGTGGTCCGACGCCTTCATCGGCTGCACCACGGTGAACGTGAGGTCGGAGCGCGCCTCCTCCCGGTCGTGCCGCACGGCCAGCGCGTTCGGGAGCGCGGTGGCGAGCAGCAGCAGTGCCACGCCGAGCCCCACGCCGACGGCGGTGAGGAGCATCCGCACCCAACCCTCCCGCCCGCCGGTGAAGGCGAACCGGACCCCCATGGCCAGATCCCTGGACCTCCGCCACTCTCGACTTCGCTCGAGCGGGAGGTGCCCCCTTCCTGCACTCATACGGCGTGCTCCATGTCCCGGGCCCTGCCGTCGCGTACGACGACCTCGCGGTCGGAGTAGGCGGCGACCCGGGCCTCGTGCGTGACGAGCACGACGGCCGCGTTGGTGGAGCGGGCCGCCTCGGTGAACAGCCCCATCACGCGCTCGCCGTTGAGCGAGTCGAGCGCGCCGGTGGGCTCGTCGGCGAACAGCACCCGGGGGCTGGTGACCAGCGCCCGCGCGACGGCGACGCGCTGTCCCTGACCGCCGGAGACCTCACCGGGCCGCTTCTTCGCGAGGTCGTCGACCTCAAGCCGCTCCATCCACCGCAGCGCGGCCCGCTCGGCCTCCTTGCGGGAGGTGCCGTTCAGCCGCAGCGGCAGGGCCACGTTCTCCACGCAGGTCAGCTCGGGCACCAGCTGGCCGAACTGGAAGACGAAGCCGAACTCGGAACGGCGCAGCGCACTGCGCTGGGCGTCGTTCATGGTGGCCAGGTCACGCCCGTTGTAGGTGATGGACCCGGAGTCGGGCGGCACGATCCCGGCGAGGCAGTGCAGCAGCGTCGACTTGCCGGACCCGGAGGGTCCCATCACGGCGACGACCTCGCCGGGGTGGATGGAGAAGTCTGCGCCGTCCAGCGCGGTGGTCGGTCCGTACGCCTTGCGCAGGTCCTGGGCGGCGAGCAGAGAGCCCGGAGGAACACGAGTCACGCGGTCACCGCCTCGGCCAGCTTGTCCAGACGCGCGGCGGTCAGCTCCAGCCAGCGCAGGTCCGCTTCCAGGTGGAACAGGGCGTGGTCGCAGATCAGCTGCTCCGCGAAATCGCCCTTGCGCTTGCGGTCGGTGAGGATCCGCATCATCCGCAGGTGCTCGGAGCGCTGCGTGTCGAGGATGTCGGCCGCGTTGCGGTGGGTGAGCAGGGCGAGGACGACCTTGGTGTACAGCGTGGACTGCAGATACGGCTCGGGCGCCTCCGGCGTCGCCAGCCAGCGCTCCACGTCGGTGATCCCGGCGTCGGTGATCGCGTACCGCTTGCGCTCGGGCCCGCCGCCCGCCTCGATGCCGTCGACCTCGACGAGCCCGTTCTTCAGCAGGCGGGACATCGTCGAGTAGACCTGGCCGTAGTGCAGCGGCCGGTCGTGACCGAACTTCTCGTCGAAGGCCCGCTTCAGGTCGTAGCCGTGGCGGGGCCCGGACTCCAGGAGCCCCAGAAGGGCGTTACCGATGGACATGCCCGGCACTCTACACACCATGTATACGCGGCATGTATACGCGCAGTGTTTAGATCATGGCGCGGGGTGTGTCCGTGCAGGCAGGGGCCTTTGTCACGGTTCTGATACGGCGGGCCCCGCCTCTCGGACACGCCGGGACGTTGCGGGTCGGCACTCGATGTATACATTCGGTGTATACACGCTGTGTAGAGTGCTGATGCATGTCCAATCGGGCCCGAGCGTGAGCGGTAAGCGACCGCCGACGCCGGGGTGCGGCAACCAGAGAGTCAGTCACGTGAACAACCAGACGCCGCCTGAAAAGGGAACCGGGACGCTTCCGGCAGGTGAAACCTCTCAAGTGGAATCGGAAGACGTCGAGATCCGCAGGTTTGCCGTAGGGATCATCCTTCTCGCGTCGACCTGCGTGACACTCATGTCTGAGCTGGTGCTCGCCGTCGTCGGTGCGGGCCTCAAGGTGACGGCAATGGCCGCTGTGGGCGTGTTCGGCGGCACCTTCGGTCTTGGGTGCTTCGTCGCCAGGAGGCTTGGATATATGCGAACGGATACATAAGGATCGTTAAGCCCGACGTCCCACACTCCTCCGCCGAGGCCGCTCCTCGTCGGCCTTCGGCCCTGCCAGGCGGATGTGCGCTCCCGCCGGCCACGTCGGCGGGCGTAGGCTCGAAGGCACCGAGGGCACCTCGTGTGCCGGCTCACGCGCCGGTGCCGTTCTCGGCGAACGACGACGCCGGGGCGGACCCGTCCGGACCCGGAGCAGGGTTCGCCCATGACCGTGAACACGCCGGACCGCCCGAAGACCGCCCACCCGGGGACACCGGGCCGACGACCAGCGCTTCCCGCTGCGCCGACGCAGCGTCGCCGGCAGGGGCCCTCACCCGAGAAGGGCGAGTTCGTCCGTCCGCTGACCCGGCGCCAGATCGACGACCGTATGCGAGAGCTCGGCGAGCTGTACACGAACACCTCTTCCCACCAGGTGCGGGCCTCGGACGCGTCGGACCAGGGCCGGTCCGCCGCATTCCGGCGACGGCTCGCGGGCCATATGCGGCGACCGGGATTCGAGCTGCTCGTGGCGGAGACCGTCGGCCCCTCGGGCGCCATCGGCCTCACGGCATGCGCCTACGGTTTCCCCGTGCGAGGCGACGGGCCCTGGTGGGACGGCCTCGACGGGTACCTCCCGGAGAGCCTGCTCCGCGTCGCCGCCTTCGGCAGGCTCTTCGCGATCGGCGACATTCTCGTGGAGCGACGGGTACGCACCCAGGACCAGAGCCGAGAGTGGAACCTCGCCCGGCGCCTGCAGAAGCGGCTGCTGAGCGATCACGCAGCCGCGCTCGGTGTCACGCTGGTCGACCGGGACAACGCGGACACGCTCGAAGCACTGCTGTCCTGGGGCTGGCGCTGCCTGTCGGCCGATGCCCGCGAGGCGCCGCATCTCGCTCCCAGCCGACTTCTGGTGTTCCGCTGACCGGCGGATGACGACCGGCGGGCGTGGAGCCCCTGCCCGTCCTCGTGCGGCCGACACCCGCGTCGACCGCACCGCCCCCGCTCGCGTTCCACGCATCCCGGATCCGTCCCGACCCTGGTGAGGCACCATGCGCTGTGTGATCGCCCGTTATCCCTTCGATCTGTCCAAGGCCGGGGTGGAGATGTCGATGGCGAACGTCCTGCCCGAGCCCGTGACGGGGGATTGTGTCGTCATCGGGGACCGGGTGTACCTCGTCAAGCAGGTGGGAGTGGTGATCACCCGCCAGGACCCGCGCGACTTCACCGCCGCGGAGATGGTCCGGGCACTGGTCCGTCTCGGCTTCACCTGCCGGACAGCACCTCCGCAGCCCTCGCCCGGCCTGTCGTACGGTTCCGTCGACCGGTCGCTCGGCTGACCCTCCCGTACGTCCGCCGTGATCCGGCCGATCCGGGATACGGCGGCCCTTCTCCGCGCCGCCTGCCCGCGCAGGTCAACGCACCCGCGCCGGACCGACGCCGTGTCCGAGCCGACCAGGAGGCGCGAGCGGTGGCGCAAAACCTGCGGCCGGCCACCGGCCGTCCGGCATTACGCGTCCTGGAGGCCGCGGCCCCTGAGCGCTTCCGAGGCGGCCCGGAGGGGGCTACGGGCACCCGCATCCAGGATCGGCGCGGCTTCGGGACGGGCGTGGCAGGTGAAGCCGAGGCGGGCCATGGTCCGGATGACCTCGCCGCTGGTGAAGTCGCGGCGGTCCTGCCGCCTTGGGGCGGCGCCGGGCGCCGGAGCGGTTGGCGGAGCCCTTGAAACGGTCGTGAGGGCGGGTGGCGCGCGTGGTTCGCTGGGTGCGTCGAGCGCGTCAAACGCGTGCTCTGTTCATGTGGAATCTTCCTCGACGCGGGCGCGTATCGCGCTCGCGCCGAGGTGGAGCGCGGGATCGGCCGCGGCGGTCATCAGCCGGGAGGCTTCCTCGGGAGGCTCCTGGGGCGGGACGACGAGGAGCACCCAGCGTCCGACGGTGTCGCAGTCGAGGGTGATGACATGCTCCTGGCCCGCGGATCGGGTCGGCTCCACGGTGATCACTCGGTCGGGTGCCATCACCGTGTGCGGTGCGTCGGGCCATTGAGCGGGGTCCACGGTGACGGCCACCGTGGTGAACCGGTCCGGCTCCAACGCGGCGACGAGCGAGGGCAGTTCCAGTTCAAGCGCGTCGCAGCGCGGCCACCAGGCTCCGTCCAGCGGGCCGTGGCTGACTTCCGGGGTGAGGGCCAGGCGGGGCAGGGGCATGCGATAGGTGTGCCCGCCGCCCGCGGGTGGGTCTTCGGCAGGCGTTCTCCTGGGTTCCATCGTGCGGTCCCGTCCCGGGAGCCGAGGGCGGCTGCCCGTTTCGCCACTCGCCGGGAACGGCACCGCCGGTCGCGCTGCGCGAAAAGCCCTCGGTACGTTCAGGCTACGCCTGGAGGGGGCGGAGCGATGCGAGCAGTGAACGCCCGGGCCCGGTCCCAGGCCGGTCACAGGGCCGGCACCGCGCGCACTCCGCGTACCGCGCGGGGAGTCCCGAACGGCCGCCGCCGGGGATCAAGAACGACCGGCGGCGGCCGTCGCAAGGCGCTTGCACCGACGGACCTGTGGCCGTTCGTGCGCGCAGCATCCTCCTGGTTCAGGCGCGCAGCAACCGCCCGGTGATCTCCCGGTACTCCCGCAGCGCGAGTCGGAGTTCGTCGGACTGCGTCTCGGGGTCCCGGTCCTGCCAGCCGGCGCGCAGGGTGCGCCGACGTGCCGCAAGGGCGTTCACCAGTGCCTCGGTGGCTTCGTCGAAGGCGTTCTCGGCCTCCTCCAGGGCCTTGCCCGGAGCGTCCGCGAAGGTGTTCACGGCGTGTCCGAGGCGCCGGACGATCCTGTCCCGTTCCTCGGACGGGAGCAGCGGTTCCGGGCCCGGGGCGCGGCGCCCGGCGGGGCCCGGGGGCCGGTCGGCGGGCTGCTGGGCGCGTGTCTGGTCGTACATCGTCGTATCCACCGTTCCCGTGGTGATGGGGGTCGCCGCCCGAAGACGCCTTCGGCCTTCTCGGCGGCCTGTTTCAGGCTTCCCGGAAGCCCGATCGGCCCTGCCATCACGGCACTGCGCCGTCCGGTCAGTCAACGTCCCGCGATGATCCGTGTCAATGCGGCACCGGCCCGAGCGCACTCCGCCCGGAGGGCCGTGCCCGGCCGGATGCTCGTCTCCGACCAGGCCGTACGGCTGCGCGGCCACTGGCGGCATCCGCCCCGCCCACCGTCGTCCCGTGCGCCCTGGCGGTCGGGCCTGACCCCGGGCCGTGACCGGCTGCCTGGCGGCTCACCAGGTCACCGGGGCCGTGGGCCGGCCGTCACATGCCTGCCGCCGGCCGGTCCGCCGGGCCGGTCCCGGTGTCGTACGACGAGGCTGTGCCGTCGGGCTGTTCCGCCGTCATGAGGGCGGACGCGGTCCAACGCGGGCCCGTGTCGGCGCTCGCGGCGGCCATCAGCCGGGCGGCAACCGGGTCGTCGGTCTCCGGGGGAACCACCAGGAGGTTCCAGCCGCCCGACGCGCCGGACAGCAGCAGGATCTTGTGCGGATCCAGCTCCGAGGTGAACCAACCCACCTTCACCACATGGCCGTTGACGAAGATTCTGCGCGGAATGATCGGCCAGTAGCGGGGATTGACGGCGATCCGGGTGATCCGGCCCCCCAGCGGGTCCAGTACGTCGGCCAGCGGGGCGAGTTCCTGTGTCAGGTCACGGGAGCGGGGCCACCAGGCGCCGTCCAGCTCGTCGTGTCCCGGGGAAGAGCTCACGGGTTTGAGGGAGAGGCGTGCGGTCGGAGCTCTGAAGGGCATGGCGCTCAGCGGAGGACGGCCGGTGGTCGCGGACATCGTGCGGACCCGTCTCCGGACTCCCTGCACGTGGGCAGTCGTCCGGCGTCGTTGCTCACCGGGAACGACACCGGCGTCGGGGCCGGTGCGCGAGATGCTCCCGATGACCTCACGCTACTCCTCGAACAGGCTGCACGGGCCGCCCTGCCCGTCGCCTCACTCGCGCCGCCCGTCCGCTCCCGGGGAGCGGCTGGTCTCCAGCCAGGACCGCGCCGGTTCCGCCGCCCGCGTCGTGTCCACGACGAGCTCGAGGCGCGTTCCTCCCCCGGCGCCCGAGGGATAGCTGCGCTGCTCGGTCGCCGCGAAGCAACGGCGGAGCACCTCCGCGACACGGCGGGCGACCTCGGGGGAGGCCGCGACGATGCGTACGTCGGCGTGCCCTTCCGAGGGGGTGTGCTTGGGCTGCTGCATGGCGACCTCGGGTCATCTGGGCACGGATGAGCGGACCGGATCTTCGACTCTACTCCGGGCCGTCTCGCGACTGACGCCCGTGACCAGCGGCCTCCCCGGCCGCAGTGAGCCGGGAAGCACCGTGCAACGAGGAAGTCCTCCTGGTCGTCCCGCCGCCCGAAACGGCACGCGCCGCGACGACCGAAGCGGTACGCGCCGACGACATCACCTGCCGTGCCTACGGACGGCTCTGGCGTTTCGACGGGCGGCGCCGATACAGGCCATGCAGGTTGAGGACGACCATCACGCCTGCCGTCAGCGGCCACCACCACGAGCTCCCGTTCTGGATCATCTGCAGGCCCATCCACAAGAGAGCGATCGAGAGCAGCAGACCGAGCAGTCCTAGGGCGATGTCGAGCGGACCGCCGTCCCTGAACGGATTCTGCATCTTCGTGTTCCTGTTCTGCGGGCTCACGCGATCACGGCCTCGGCGAGTGTAGTCACTACCGGCTTGCAGGCGTCGCCTGTGTGCAGGTTGACAAGGGCGCTGAGGGTACTGGAGCAGGTCCATCCCTGAGCGCCACCGCGCCGCTCAACTTTGAGACGGTTCGACTCGACGAGTTGTACGCCGTCGCTCAGGTCATGGCCGAGGCAAGCGTTCCGCGACCTCCGCCGGCGTAGGGCCGGGATGCGGCGTTCGATCCAGAAGCCGCGGCCGACGCCGGGCGTCCTTCTGCGTGCGCTCGGCCACCGCACCCGTTCACAGCAGCGCCGTGGGCCACTGCCGTGGTGCCCGCTCGTGCGGCATCACAATGGTGCGGAATCCGTCGCCCAACGCACCGCACCGCAGAGGCAATTGGGAACCTGTCCCCGCGCGGTGGCGGACAGAGTGGGCCACTTCGCGCACTCTTTTCCCGGTACCCCCGAGGCGTCTGGGCTTGCTGTTATTCTCGTGCCGCTGTGCATGGGGGGCGGCTGGGGGGGCTGGGCACTTTCGCACCACCGTTGACGCGCGCCTGATCGGCCATCGCCCGGGCGCTGCTGCGCCGCCCGCAGGTGCTCCCGCTGGACGAGGTGACCGCCCACCTCGACGGACTGAGTGAGACGGCACTGCGGGACACGGTGCAGCGGGCCGCGCGGCGGTGCACGGTGCTCCTGATCGCCCACCGGCTGTCCACCGTGGCCTCCGCTCCTCACACGGTCGTGCTGGCCGACGGCCGTGCGCAGGACCGGGGCCGGCACGGCGAACTCCTGGGCCGCAACGCGCTGTACCCGTCGCGCCCAGCCGGACGACAGCTACGGGCACAGGCCTCCGTGATCACGGTGCAACCGCCTCGCCCGCTGCTACGAGCGCCGCACCACTGTCATCGACGCCTTCTTCGATCTCGCAGACACCATCATTACCGTCCGTACCTGATCCGACGAGGCTGGACCACCCACCGCTGGGACGACCGCCCCAAGCGACGCCCATGACCGATCAGGCATCACCAGGGCACGGGCGTTCCGTCCCAGGAGAAGAAACCACCGGTCGGGCCGTCGTCCGGCAGCAGGGCCAGGCGCAGGGCACCGTGGGCGGCCTCGGCGGGGTCGCCGCCGGCAGCGGCCCCGGGGGTGAGATCGGTTGCCCGCGCGCCGGGGGCGAGCGCGTTCACCTTGAAGCCCTCCTCGGCCAGCGTCTGGGCGTAGAGGACGGTGAGGGCGTTGAGGGCAGCCTTGGAGGAGCGGTAGGCGGCGGCGCGACCGCTTCCCGGGGTGAACTGGGGGTTGGGGTTCCGGCTCCAGTCCAGCGACGCGGTGCCGCTGGAGACATTGACGATGCGCGGGTGCGGGGACCGGCGCAGGGCGGGCAGGAAGGCGTTGGTCACCGCCACCACCCCGAACACGTTGGTCTCATAGGTGCGCCGGAACTCCTCGACACCGGTATCTGCCGGCGGGGCGAGTGAGAGTGCGACTCCGGCGTTGTTGACCAGCACGTCCACGCGGTCCACCTGGGCCGCGGCCTTTGCGATGCCGTCGGGATCTGTCACGTCGAGGACCAGCGGGAGGGCGCCGGCGCCGATCTCCGCGACGGCCCGCTGCCCGCGACCGCGGTCACGGGAGCCCACGTACACGGTGAAGCCCTCGGCGACGAGCAACCGGGCGATGTGCTTACCGATGCCCTTGTTGGCACCGGTGACCAGAGCTGTGCGATCGTTCATGGCAACTACGGTTCCCTGGTCGTTGGCGCCCTGCCAGGGACAGCCTGTACCAGGCAGCGGAGGAGGCGGCATGGCGCGGCAGGAGCTGGCCCGCTACCTGCGGGACCGCCGGGAGGGGCTGCGTCCGCACGAGGTCGGCCTGACGGAGACGGGCACCGCTCGCCGTACACCGGGCCTGCGCCGCGAAGAGGTGGCCGAACTCGCCCACATGTCGGTCGACTACTACACACGGCTGGAGCAGGCCCGGGGACCGCGGCCATCGGCCCGGATCCTGGACGCGCTGGCCCAAGCCCTGCGGCTCACCCCGGCCGAGCGCAGCCACCTGTTCCGCCTGGCGGGATCGAGCGCGCCGCCCGCCAGCAGCGCCGTGCGACGGGTACGCCCGCACGTGGCCCGGATGCTGGACCGGTTGCCGCAGACCGCCGCCATCGTCACCGACGCGGCCTACGGCGTCATCGCCTGGAACCCCCTGGCCCAGGCACTGCTCGGCTACAACCTCACAGACGGGACCACGAACCTCGCCCGGCGCCGCTTCCTGGGCCAGGGCCGGATGCATGAGAGCTCCAGCGCCGAGGAGTTCGGGCACATCGTGGTGGCACGGCTGCGCCGGGCCGCCGACCGCTACCCGCACGACCCGGAGTTGACCACCCTGCTGGCCGAACTGCACGCCGAAAGCCAGGAGTTCAGGCAGATCTGGGCCACGCGACCCATCCACGCCCCCGGCCACCGCACCAAGACCCTCCACCACCCCCAGACCGGCACTCTGCGGTTGAACTGCGATGTCCTGCTCGTACCCGAGGACGACCAAGAAGTCGTCTTGATCACGGCCGACCCCGGATCACCCACCGCACGAACCCTGCACAGGCTGGCCAGGCAGACGGCCTGAAACAGAAGCCCCCTCAGGAGCGGGAGCCTGCCCACCTACCAGGACAAACCCGCTGACTCGCTGGCCTTCGTGACGGCCGGGGAACCCACTCGATGCGGTCGGACTCGTGTCTCTTCCAGGACTTCCCGGGCTGCAGCTTCCGGTGTCTCGCCTTCTTCGACCAGGCCCGTGGGCAACTCCCAGGCCCACGAGTCGGTGATGAAGCGGTGCCGCCACATCATCAGGACCTCTTTGCGGTCGTCGACCCACGGCAGCCAAGGCCAGGTGCCGAAGTCGGACGACGTGGTACTCCCACCTACGTCCGTCAGGCTTAGATCGTGATCTTTGGCTCGAGTCCGGATCGGGCAACCGGGGGCCTTGCAGGGTGAGTGGACGATCAAAGTCTGGGCGGGGGCAGAAGTTGATGGTGCCGGAACTCGCGCGTGTCCGGGTCAAGGGCCTGGCGGTCGCCCGGCGGAACCCTCCACCGGTCGAGGTCGCGTGGGGGCTGCGAGATGGCGGCTCGGTCGGGGTCCCCGTAGGCGCCCATCTGCTCTCCGATCCGGGCAAGTCGGCCGGAGCTCAGCGGCAGGGCGTGCTCGGCGCTGACTCGATGCCCTCGCCGCCCAGTGGGACCGCCGCCTCGACGCGATCAAGGGCCTCGCGGAGCAGGAAGAGCCGTCTTGAGCGGCCGTACGCCAAACGTCGGGCCCCGGCCGGGTGATTTCGGCCGGGGCTCAGGCGTCAGGTGCGGCTACCGGCGGGCGGCGCGGGCTCGGGCCAGGCCGAGGCCGCCCGTGATCAGGCTCAGTACGCCGACGGCGAGGCCGGCGATGCCGAGCGTGCGGGCGGTGGAATCGCCGGCCTTCGCCGTCGCGGTCGAGGCGCCGTCCGATGCTCCGGAGGCGGCAGCCGGCGTGAGCTTCAGTGTCGGGGCGGGGTTGTCCGGTTCCGGCTGGCCGGACTGTTGCTGCTCGATCCAGCGGACGACTTTGCCGTCGGAGTAGGTCTGGAGGGCCTTGAAGGCCAACTGGTCGGTGCCGCTGGGCAGTTGGCCGAAGGCGACGGTGAAGTCCTGGTAGTTGCCGGGGGCGATCCCGCCGCCGGTCCAGACGATCTCGGAGACGGCGCTGGTGATGTCGCCGTCGTCGGTCTTGATCGGCGTCTTGAGGTGGGTGTTCTTCACCTGGGCCGTCCAGCCCGCGACCGGGCTGACCAGGACGGAGGGGATTGGATGGTCGGCGGGGAAGACGATGTCGACCTTGGTGGTGCGGGCGTTGTCCTCCTCATTGGGCACCCGGAAGGTCAGCGTGCCGTCCGAGGCACCCTGCGGATAGCTGTCGGGGTGGACGGTGACGTGCGCGAACGCCGCACCGGCGCCGGCCAGCACACCGGCGATGGCCAGGGCGCCGACCACGGCCAGGCGCCGCAACCCGCGCAGGGGAGGGGAAGCGAGAGGGGTCGCAGACATGCGAAGACTCCGTAAGGGGCTGTAGGGAAGCGTCCGGCGGGCAGCGAAGTGCGCCGGTGGAGCGGTCGAAGAGGGGGCCGCTGTTCGTGGCGGGGGCTGTGTGCGGAGCCGTACGAGGACGGCTCACCGGGGCGGGGCCGTGACCGGCCCCCTCGCCGGAGGTCCCCTGCGTGTCACGGCATGCCGCAGCAGGACCTGCCGCATGCACCGCTGTCGCGCGTCACGCCGCCGGACGACCGCGTCGGGCGGCGGCTCGGCGAGGGTGACGGTCACCGGCCACTGGAGCCCGGAACCGCGGGCCAGTGTGGCAACTTGTCGCAGAAGCGACCACACGGCCGCCTCACCGCGCCGCAACCACCAGGCGGCCACCAGTGCCGCCGCGGCGTGCGCCGTCATCGCCCGTCCGTCGGCTCCGTGGTGCGTCATCACGGACGCCGTCACGGAGCCGGGTGCGCCGGGCGTGGCCGGCATGCCGGGCCCGGTGAGAGGGGACGTGGCGTCGAAGAACATGTGCAGGCCGGCCTGGACCACGGCCATGGCGGCGCAGATCCCGGTCAGCGACCGCTCGCGGCCCGCGAGCGGGCAGCCCAGGGCGAAGACCGTGGCGAAGCCGACGCCGTCGGCCCACAAGGCAGGGGTCGGATGTCCCGCGAGGCTGTGTCCGGCCGCCGCGAGCGTCACGCACACCGCGGCGAACACGGCGGCCCGCAGGCTCCGCAGTGCCCTCGACGCCGGGTGGTGAACTGCCGCAGGGCATAGGCGAGTTGGGGGCCTGTGTCGGCCGGAATGCTTCGCGCGCGGGACGACGTGGGCCACGGCCTACCGTCCCTCTCCGGGGATCCGCACCGTCCTGGTCTTGGTGACCTCGTCGATGGCGGTGGTCCGTACGGTGACGGAGAGCTGCCACGTTCCCGGGGCGGGCAGCTGGAGCGCCTGTGCCACCCAGGCGTTCCCGGATTCCTTGAGGACGGCCTTGAGTTGGCCGATGCCGCGCGCCGGGAGCGCGAAGGCGATGTCCAGTTCCGGGACGTGCGCGGCGGTGTGGTGCGGGCCCAGGACGACGGCCTTGAGGGCGTTCGTTCCCGGACGGCCCGGGGCCAGCGTGATCTCGACCGTGCCTCGGCCCGTGCCGTCGCCCTGACCGGTGTCGAAGGGGACGGCGACGCGCACCGGCCCCGCCTGCGAGGCGGCGGCGCCGTGTGCCTCCGTTCGCGCCGGCTGGGTGTTGGTGAGCACGGTGGTCACGGCGAGCACGAGGATGCCCACGACCGCCTCCATGCCCGCCGTCCGGCGAAGGGCCCGCCGGTAGGAGCCGACCGTGTCCGAGGCCACGGAGACCGATGCCGTCGAGGACGGGGCGTCACCGGCGGGCTTGGGCCGGGTGCCGTCGGAGTGACCGGCCATGACCAGCACGGGCTCGCTCTCCCGGACGCGGGCCGTCGCACGCAGTCCCGCCGTCCAGCGCCGCGAGTAGAAGGCGGCCGTCAGCATCATCAGCACGCCGTAGACCTTGAGCAGCAGCCACCGCCCGTAGGCGGTCGTGACGAGCGCGTCCCAGGAACCCACCTGGCGCCACGACTGATAGAGGCCGGTGGCGACGAGCGTGACGACGGCGACGAGCGCGACGACGGAGAAGCGCCGCGCGGTCTCGGCATCGTCGGGTTGATCGGCTGGGACGCGGTACAGGACGGTCAGCAGGGCCAGGAGGCCGCCCAGCCATACCGCCATCGCCACGAGGTGCAGTACGTCGAGGAGGACCGCCAGCGGCACCTGAAGGCCGACCGAGGCGTGCTCGGCCAGGGACCAGGTGACCGCCAGGCCGACGGCCGTCACCACGACGGCGACGGACAGGCCGACCCGACGGGCCCGCCCCTTTCCCGCGTCCTCCTCGCCGACGGCGGACGGAAAGCCGAAGCGCCCGGCCCGGAGGAACAGGAACGGACCCGTCGCCAGCAGGAGCAGCAGCCGTATGAGGAGGAAGGTGCCGGCCCTGCTGTCCAGGGTGTTCCGGAGCAGCGTGATGTCCAGCGCCCGGCCCAGTCCCTGCTCCTCGGTGTACGGACCGCGCAGCACCAGCAGGGCGAGCGTTGCGAGCGCCATCGCCGCCCAGCCGGTGAGCAGCAGCCGCCGCAGCGGCCGTATCGCCTGCCGGGTCGGCCGGCACAGCAGGACGAAGGCGCTCGTTCCGACGAGCACCGTGTAGCCGGTGTAGTCCGCGTACCGGCCCAGGCCGTACAGGACACCGGCCGCGCTCGCGTTCGGCGACCTGGTCTGCGGGGCCGTGACATGCCCGGACGGAGCGCCGACGGAGAAGACGAACGCCCCGGCCACCGGGTGGGTGTCGGCGGACACGACGTGCCACGCCACCGTGTACGTCCCGTGCGGCAGACCGCCTCGCAGCGCCACGCGCACCGTCGCGTCGCCGCCCTCGGCGTGCCCTGGGTGGCCGTCGTCCACACGGCTGCCGCTCGGGCCGAAGACCCGGATCGAGTCGTCGGCGATCCCCACTCCCTCGCCGAAGGTCAGCGTGATGTGCCGGGGTGCAGTGGCCAGGGTCGCGTTCGCGGCGGGGTCCGTCGACAGCAGGGCGGCGTGGGCCGAGGCATTTGCGGCCCCGGCGAGCGAAACCGCGAACACCGCGGCGCACAGCGCCAGGGACCGGACCAGCCACCGGACCCAAGTCCTGATCGCCGGCCGTGCGGACCTGAGCCAACCCGTCGTCATGCACAGGTAAGTTGGGCCCCGCCGTTTGCCGCGGCATCGCTACGCCGTTCGGCCGCCGTAAAGTCGGGCTCCGTCGGGGGCATGTGCCGCAGTGAGCTGTGCGTGGGACCTGTGCGTTGTTCGTGATGGTTGTCGTCGGCGATCACCGGGACCGCCGACGACCGGCTTCGCGGTAGCCGGGGATCAGGGCACGGCGATGCCGTCGAGCTTGCCGGCCTTGGCATCGGAGACCAGGTTGGAGAACTGGTCGGCGCTCATCTGGACGCGCTGGCCGAAGTCGTCGGTCAGGATGATGCGCTGTTCGGCGGGTGCGCTCGGGTCGACGAACAGCTGGGGACAGCCGCAGTCGCAGTTGCCGCAGAAGGTCGCCACGGGCTCCGGTCCATTGGTCTCGGGCATGCTGCTCCACCTCCGTGGTGTGGGGTCGCGGCGCATCGGTGTCCGAAACCGCCGGCCGCAGGGACTGCCCAAGGGATACCCGGCGCGACGCTGCTGGACGCGCGCCCCCACCCCGGGTGGGTGCGCGGTCGATGGCCGATACGCGCTCGTACTCCTCCCGCGCTTCCGTTGCCTCCATATCGCCGGGATGGCCGGGAACTGAACGGCATGCCGGTCCGACTCGTACGGAGGAGGCAGGTCTTCCAAGCAGTGCCGCGCCGTGCGTGCTGCTTGCCGCCGGAGGACATGCGCTGGCAACGGGTGAGGCACCGCCGGTGTGGGTTCAGGTCGTCGCAGTGGGCCCTGTCTTCGTGGCCGGCTGTCTGCTGGGCGGCCGGGAGCGGTCGCTGGCCGGCATCGGTACCGTGGCGCTCGCCGCCCAGGGCGGACTGCATGTCGCCTTCCACGCGGTCCGGCCACACCACGCCGGGATGGTCATGGACGGCATGCGAATGACCTCCGACGCCCACGCACATGCGCTGACACCGCACGCCACCGCCGCCCACCTCGGGGCGGCGCTCGTGCTGACCTGGCGGCTGCGGAGGGGTGGGGCCGCGCTGTGGTCGTTGCTGCGGTGGGCGATCGAGGTAGTGCCGGGGCTCGTCGCCTGGTGGCAGGACGCCGCAAGGGTGCCGGACATGCCGCGGCCGGGGGCACGGCATTTCGCGGAGTCCCGGTCCCTGAAGGGTGTGCGCCTGCGATACGCCGTCCACCGGCGGGGACCGCCGACGGGGATGCCCCGGTGACGAGGGAGAGGTCGACGGCCGAACTCCCCTCCGTCACCTGCCCGTCGGTGGCGACCCGCTCTCGTGGGCGGAGGCGACGCCCGCAGCGGCCAGGACTCCGGCGGCGGCCAGGGCGGTGACGGCGCCGGACCGGTGCAGGGCGCTGGTGCGGGCCACCGCGGTCGGCGCCGACACCCGGCTCGCCAGGTCACCCGGCTGGTGACCGAGGCGCAGGCGGGAAAGGCGCGGGCGCAGCGGCTGGCGGACACGGTGGCCGGGGTCTTCGTGCCCGTCGTACTGGCCCTGGCGGTCACGGCGCTGGGGTTCCGGCTCGCCGCCGGTGCCGATCTGCAGGCGGCGATCACCGCGTGCGTGGCCGTCCTGGTCGTGGCCTGCCCGTGCGCCCTCGGGCTCGCGACGCCGACCGCGCTGATGGCGGCGACCGGGCGCGGCGCCCAACTGGGCGTGCTCGTCACGGGTCCGCAGGCGCTGGAAGGGCTGCAGCATCTCGACACCGTGGTGCTGGACAAGACCGGCACGCTCACCTCCGGGCACATGAGCGTCGCCCGTGTCACCGCCGTACCGGACGGACTCGGTCGGGAGGCCGTCCTGCGGCTGGCGGGCGCCGTGGAGCAGGGGTCGGAACATCCGACGATTGCGGTGGTGATCAGCCCGAGCGGCCCCTTCTTCTGATCACCGGTCCGTACGGCTCGCACAGGGCGGCAAAACAGACGTAGGTGAACATTTGGCGCTTCCCGCTCGTACTCATGGGCGCGATGAGCGATCGGAGGTGCCGGCTCATGACCGTCGACCACCGGCAGATCCAGGACTTCTCCCTCAGGCATGCAAGCAGCACGCTGCGGCTGACTCGGCGCGGTGTGGAGATCGCGCTGGGGGCGCTGTGGCTGGTGGACGGGGCGCTGCAGTTCCAGCCGTCCATGTTCACCCGGGGCTTCTTCGTGGACACGCTGGGCATGGCGAACATGGGCCTGCCCGGGCCCGTGGCGACGGTGGAGTACGACCTGACGAGCATGCTCGCCGCACAGCCCGTTCTGTGGAACGCGCTGTTCGCCTCGCTGCAGGTCGCGCTCGGCGTGGGCCTGCTGTGGCGCCGCACCGCCCGCCCGGCCCTGGCCCTGTCGGTCCTGTGGGCGCTGGGGGTGTGGACCGTCGGCGAGGGCTTCGGCGGACTGTTCATGGGCGGCACCGACCTGCTGACCGGCGCCCCGGGCGCGGCGCTGCTCTACGTCCTGGTCGCCCTGGCAGTGTGGCCGCGGCCGGATCGAGCCGGGCCGAGCATCGCGGACGGCGGGGTGCTGGGCGGTGTGGCGGCGCGCTGGGTGTGGCTGCTCCTGTGGATCGGCATGGCAGCGCTGGAGCTGGAGCCCGCCGCCCATGTGCCCGCCGCCCAGCTCTCCAACGCCGGCGAGGACGAGCCGGCCGTGATCGCCGCCCTCAACCATGCGGTCGGCGGGCTGGTCAGCGGATGGGCAACGGGGTTCGTCGTGGTCCTCGGGCTGCTCCAGGTTGCTGTCGGCGTGGGTGTCCTGTCCCCTCGCACGCGACGCGCGGCGCTGTCGGCCGGCATCGCGCTGGCGGTCGCCACCGGCCTCCTCGGCCAGGACCTCGGCGGACTCCTCACCGGCCACGCCACCGACCCGGGCACCGGCCCTCCCCTGGTGCTGTTCGCCCTGACCCTGTGGCCGCGCGCGACCCTCCACACGCAGCACCCACCGACTCCCGCACACGCCCCCGGCTCAGGAAACGTCGGGCCGATGTCCCGCTGAGTTCCCGCCCATTTCCGTGGCCTGGATCACACGCTGTGGGTTGAGCGGGGGTGCCTGTGGATATCCGTACCCCCACCTGACGAGCGACGCCCGGATGCAAGGATGAGGCGCCATGACAGCAGGGTGGTGTTCGCGCACGGTACGGGCCGCGGTGTTCGCGGCCGTCTGTGTGCTGCTCGCCGCCCTGGGCCACATCCTGATGTCCGGCAGCGACGTGCCCGCCTGGGCGCTGGCCGCCGGAGGGGTCGGGACCGGGGCCGTCGGCTGGTGCCTGGCAGGGCGGGAGCGCGGGGTGCCGTTGATCGTGGCGGCCGTGGCCGCCGCCCAGGCTGCACTGCACGAGGCGTTCTCGTTCGCGCAGTCGACCACCGAGGCATCCGGTTCGTCGGCCTCCATGGACATGAGCGGGATGGGCTCGATGCACATGGGGTCGATGCACATGGGCTCCATGGACATGGCCCATATGGATCACATGGGTCACACGGCGTCCGGCGGTTCGTCGTCGGGCATGCTCGCCGCCCACCTTTTGGCCGCGCTGCTGTGCGGGCTGTGGCTCGCGTACGGCGAGAAGGCCGCCTTCCGCCTCCTGCGGGCCGTCGCCGGATGGCTGGCCGCACCGCTACGGCTGCTGCTGGCCCTGCCGGCCACCCCCGAGCGCCCGCGCCCGCACCTGCGGCGCCGCCGCTCGGATCGGTCACCGCGTCTTCTCCTGCTCGTCCACGCGATCACCTCTCGGGGCCCTCCCGCGGGGACGGCTGTCGCCTGACGACAGCTGGTCTCCCGAGGCTGCCCGTGCGCGCCTCGGGCCACGGCCGTACGACCGCACCGGCGCCGTAGCGCTCGTGCCGTAGGCCGCCTCCCCGTTCACCGGACCGCCCGCGCCCACGCGCGCCCAGGTCCGGGTCAAGGATCCCGAGAAGGACACCAGGTGATTACCTCTGCCCTGCCCACCTCGCGCACCCAAAGCGGTAAAGGTGACACAACGGCAGCCCTCGACGAGTCGATCACGGCCTGGGCACTCGCCGCCCGGGGCGGCGACGCGGACGCGGTCGAGCAGTTCGTGCGCGCCCTGCAGCGGGACGTCCAGCGCTACGTCGCCCATCTGTGCGCCGACCCACAGGCTGTGGACGACCTCGCCCAGGACACGTTCCTACGGGCGCTCGGCAGTCTGCACCGCTTCGAGGGCCGCTCCTCGGCACGCACTTGGCTGCTGTCCATCGCCCGCCGGGCGGTCATCGACAGCTACCGCTACGCCGCGGCCCGCCCCCGCCTGTCCGACGTACCGGACTGGCAGCTGGCCATCGAGCTGTCGCAGCCGTGCGATCTGCCCGGCTTCGACGACGGCGTCGCGCTGCTGGACCTCCTGGCGAGACTCCCCGAGGAACGCCGCGAGGCGTTCATCCTCACGCAGATGGTCGGCCTGCCCTACGCGGAGGCCGCCGAGGTCAGCGACTGCCCGATCGGCACGGTCCGCTCCCGCGTGGCCCGCGCCCGGGCCGGCCTGATGGACCTGCTGGGGGATGGGGGCACCTCCCACGCCCTTCAGGCAGTGGGGGAGGAGGAGCCCGCCGTGCCGGCGGCGGTCTGATCCGCATTCGTACGAGGGCGTCGGGGCGGTCGGCCCCGACACCCTCGGCAGCACCTCAGGTGCGCGGATCGGTCCTGCGGCAAGCGTCGGCAGCATCGGCCCGGGCACCTGCGGGGGCCGTGTTCGTAGCGCGCTCTGAACCGCGGCCGGGGAGAACTACGCGACCGGTGCGACCGACTCATGTAGGGCAGGTCAGTGCTACTGCCGAAGAGCGAGCAGGCCGCGGGCCGTTGGAGCGCAGAACCCGCTCAAACGGCCCGCGGGACGCTTCACCAGCCAGGGAGACAAAGCTGATGCCTCTACGCGTTCAGATCCTGATGTACGACGGGGTGGAGGAGCAGGACGCCATCGGGCCGCGTGACGTCTTCGGGCAGGCCGTGCAGGCAGGCGGGCAGGTGGAGGCGACACTGGTCCGGCCCTCGGCTCCTGGCGAGGTGACCTGCTTCTTCGGCACAAGAATCACGGTGCCGACCGCACGGGAGCCGACCGACTCCGATCTTCTGATCGTGCCGGGTGGCGGCGACCAGCTGATCCACGATCCGTCATTCGTACCGGTACTTCAGCGAATCCGCCTCAGCCTGCTCGATGTCAGCGATCGTCAGTTCCGGCATCCGCAGCTGGGCCAGCGTCACCTCGGCCGAGGTCGGCTGGGCGTCCGCCGGCAGCCACTGCTCCGGCCTCCAGGCCCCGCTGCGCAGAAGCGACTTGGGGCAGTGCGGGTAGACCTCCTCGATCCCCACCACCAGCGCGCTGGCCGGCGGCTTGCCCACGGCGGTCAGCTGGGACAGCAGCTCCGGGCTGGTGGACACGCAGGCCCGGCCGTTCACCCTGAGCGTGGTGGTGCGCCCCGGGATGACGAACAGCAGCCCGGCCTGTCCGGTGGCGACGACGTTCTGCAGGGTGTCCAGCCGCTTGTTGCCGGTCGCGTCTGGTATTGCCACTGTCCGTGAGTCCAGGACGGCGACGAATCCGGCGGGGCCGCCGCGCGGCGAAACGTCACAGCGGCCCTCGGCGTCCACGCTGGCGACCAGGACCAGCGATGAGCACCCGATCAACGCCTGGGTCTGTTCGGTGAGTTCGGTCATCTGCTTGCGCACGGCCGTGTCGTTGGGGAGTGCGTAGACCCGGCGCAGCGCCTCCTGGTCGGGTACGGCGTTGAGGCGGAGCAAGTCGAAGGCACTGCCGGCAAGGGGTGTCGTCATGCCCCCGACACTAACGAGCCGAGTCGTGCCCGCTTTTGCGGTGCTCCGGTAGCCGCGAGCGATGTATGGCGAGACCCGCCTCGCCATCACCGCTTTCGTCTCTGGTCCCACCGCAAAGCGCCTATTCGTCTCAAAACCCACCACCGAGGTGATGCGCTTTCGCTGTATGGCCTGCTGAACCACGACCCAGCCGATCGCGCAGGCCAACCCGCCCAAGATCAATCGCGGGTGAGTCCCATGGTCAGCCCTGGCAACCGCACCCCGAGGCGGCCTTGGCTTCCGCCACCGTGGTGGAGGGATCGGTCGCCTGCTCGTCCGAGGTGCAGCAGGCGGCGACGCCGCAGCACGCGCCCGTCGCGGCGTTCGAGGAGCCCCGCTCATCAGTGGTGGAGGGCTTGACCGCGCGAACGATGGCCGAGTGCATCCCGTCGGCGACGGCGTGGGTGGGCGTGATCCCGACGCCGGTGAACCCGGCGGCTTCGAGCCCCTGCCGGTATTCGGTGAAGGACAGCGCGCCGGCGATGCAGCCGACGTAGTCGCCGCGCTCGGCGCGCTGCTCGGGTGTGAGGCTGTCGTCGGCGACGACGTCGGTGACGCCGATACGGCCGCCGGGCTTGAGGACGCGGAAGGTCTCGGCGAAGACGGCGGGTTTGTCGACGGACAGGTTGATGACGCAGTTGGAGATGACGACGTCGATGGTGCCGGCGGGGAGCGGGACGGCCTCGATGGTGCCCTTGAGGAACTCGACGTTGGTGGCGCCTGCCTTCTCGGCGTTGGCCAGGGCCAGGGTGAGCATCTCGTCGGTCATGTCGAGGCCGTACGCCTTGCCGGTCGGGCCGACGCGGCGGGCGGAGAGCAGGACGTCGATGCCGCCGCCGGAGCCGAGGTCGAGGACGTACTCGCCCTCCCGCAGTTCTGCTACGGCGGTGGGGTTGCCGCAGCCGAGAGAGGCGGCGACGGCCTCGGCAGGCAGGACGTCGCGCTCGTCGGCGGCGTACAGCGTGGAGCCGAAGTTCTCGTCGACCTCGACCGGCTGCGGTCCGCAACAGGCGGTGCCGCCCTCGGTGACCTTCACGGCTGCGGCGGCGTAGCGCCGGCGGACGGTTTCGCGCAGGTCGGTGGACTGCTCGTTCATCACTTCACTCCTGGGTGAGGGGCATGGCGGTGCCCGGAACGGCCTGTATTGAAGTTCGTTGATGCAACCTTGCGCCTTGAATCGAAAAACGTCAACATAGAGGCATGTCGAAACAAGAGCTTGAGGTGATCGGCCGGGACGCCGACTGCTGCGCCGAAGTGTCCACGGCACCGCTCGACGACGAGCGGGCGGCCGAACTGGCCAGGGTCTTCAAGGCCCTGGGTGACCCGGTGCGGCTGCGCCTGCTGTCGATGATCGCCTCGCGTGGGGAGGGCGGCGAGACCTGCGTCTGCGAGCTGACCCCGGCCTTCGATCTCTCCCAGCCGACGATCTCCCACCATCTCAAGCTGCTGCGCCAGGCCGGTCTCATCGACTGCGAGCGGCGCGGCACGTGGGTGTACTACTGGGTGCTGCCGGCGGCTCTCGACCGGCTCGCCATGTTCTTGAAGGCACCGACCGCGGCCGAGGCGCTCGCGTGAGCGCCTCGCTGGGGCGCCGTGTCCTGGCGGAGGCTCTCGGTTCGGCGGCGCTGGTGGCGGTTGTGGTCGGCTCCGGCATCCAGGCCGGCGAACTGTCGCGAGACGTCGGCGTGCAACTGCTCGCCAACTCGCTGGCCACCGTGTTCGGCCTGGGCGTGCTCATCGTGCTGCTCGGCCCGGTCTCCGGAGCCCACTTCAACCCTGTCGTCACGCTCGCCGCCTGGCTGACCGGCCGTCGTGCGGGCGGCGGATTCACCACGCGGGATCTGGCCGCGTACGTCGCCGCTCAGATCGCGGGAGCGATAGCGGGTGCGGTCCTGGCCGACGCCATGTTCGGCAAGCCACTGGTGCGGTGGTCGACGCACGACCGCTCGGCCGGCCACCTCCTGCTGGGCGAGATCGTGGCCACGGCCGGCCTGACACTCGTGATCTTCGGCCTTGCCCGGGTGAGCCGTGCCCATCTCGCCCCGGTCGCGGTGGCGTCGTACATCGGCGCGGCGTACTGGTTCACGTCCTCCACATCGTTCGCGAACCCGGCGGTGACGATCGGCCGTGCCTTCACGGACACGTTCGCCGGCATCGCGCCCGGCTCGGTCGCTCCTTTCGTAGCGGCGCAGGTGGTCGGTGCCCTACTCGGACTGGCGCTCGTGGCGGCGGTCTTCGGGCGTCCGGCTCCCGCACCGGCCGATACCTCCGCCGCGCACACCGAGCCCGAACTCGCCGCCCCTGCTCTCCCCTGACCCACCGCCCAGGAAGACGCCATCATGACCAGCACTCCCGCCGCCGACCGGCCCTCCGTCCTCTTCGTCTGCGTCCACAACGCCGGCCGCTCCCAGATGGCGGCGGCGTTCCTCACGCACCTGGCCGGAGACGCGGTGGAGGTCCGCTCGGCCGGCTCGGCCCCTGCTGACACGGTCAACCCCGCCGTCGTCGAAGCGATGAACGAGGCCGGCATCGACATCTCCGCCGAGACCCCGAAGATGCTCACCGTCGAGACCGTCCAGGCGTCGGACGCCGTGATCACCATGGGCTGCGGGGACGCGTGCCCCGTCTTCCCCGGCAAGACGTACCTGGACTGGAAGCTGGACGACCCCGCGGGGCAGGGCGTCGACGCCGTACGCCCCATCCGCGACGAGATCGAGAGTCGAGTCCGGGACCTGCTCGCCGACCTCGGCGTGGAACCGCCCCTGTAGCGGCCGCCATGGCATGGGCAATCGCCGAACGCCTCGGCTGCCGCGACGGCCGCACGCGGCGGTCAGTGAACTGCCGCTTTGCATACACGACTTCGCAGAAATGGCGCACGGTAATGACGCAGGTCACATGAAATGCGTCTCGCCATTTGAGGCGATCGGGAGTCGCGTGGGCCCAAAGTGCCCGCTGAATGCCTCTGGAGCGGTCGCGTTACCTCGACTCAGGGCACGCGGAGGGCACGCAACCGGGTCATGTGATCGTTGACCTGCACTTATGTGGCGTAGCGGCCGCCTCGCGAGAACTGGTTCGCACCGCTGTTGACCGTGGTTGTCGTTCTTACGGGCACGCAGTGGGCACGGATCCGAAGCGCGGCGGGCCGAGCGCCTGAGCGAACGGACTCCGCTCGCGGCTCGGCTGTCTCGCATGTCCGGCTCGGGGAGCGCTTCGCGAGTGCAGAGCCGTCCGGCGAAGCCGCCTGCCTGCACCTGGCTCACTTGCCTGCCTCAGGGCCGTACCACTGGAGTGCCTGCCCGGTGACGGCGGCGATGCACTCGAAGTCCCGGTCGCGGTGCAGCAGAGTGAGCCCCTGCAACTCGGCTGTGGCGGCCACCACCAAATCGACGGCCCCGGCGCTGCGGTGCTGTCCGCGCTGGGTGAGAACCTCCTGGACCCGCCAGGCGCGGTCGTAGGCGCGGTCGTCGACCGGCACCCAGCCGAAGAGCAGGCGCATGTCTTCGATCCCTTGTGCGCGGTCGGCAGGCGAACTCGCGCTGTAGAAGAACTCCAGCTCGGTGATGGGGCAGGTGGCGATGAGCCCGGCGGCTGCCGCCTGGTCCCATCCGTACTGCTCGGCATCGCCGCGCAGCAGTCGAGCGAGCGCACTGGTGTCGATGAGGTATTGCGCGGCGTTCACCGGCGGTAGTTCCCCTTGTTCTCAAAGAGGTCGAGGTCGAAGGCGCCCTCTTCCGCCGAGGCCCGCAGGCGGGTGAGCGCCAGGGCCCGCCGCCGGTTCTCCAGCACCTCGCGGAGCGCGGTGTTCACTGTCTCCTTCTTGGTGCTGGTACCGAGGGCCTTGGCCACCTCCGCGACCAGTTGATCATCGAGGTCGATCACGGTTCGACTCATCGGGTATCTCCCTTGATATCATCGCAGCCATCTTTTATATCTTAGGTGATAGGCGACGGGTTGGGCTACCGAAGCAGGGTGATCGGCCGGGCGCGCCGCGCGGGCGACCCGAGGCGGACGTGCCCGGACGGGTTCGGTGTCGGCGCCGACAGGGCGGGGCAGCTCGGTCCACACCGACCCCGGCCTCTGCGCCGCCCCCCCCACGGGCTCCCCGTACCGGACCGGAAAAGGTGCCGAGGGGTGTCGCCCCTTGTTCACGACCTGGCGGTAGCCGCGTTCGTCTACGTGGTCGGCCACGCAAGTGGGTGGCGCACCCCGAAGCGAGGCGAGGTGGCTGCCTCCGCCCCTACGTTCGGCATTACTTGGCTAGCCACATGATTGCTGTTACCCTGATTATGTGGCCAGCCACGCTTTTGCGGGCGGAAGTGAACGGAGTCATCTTGAAAGCAATCGTTTTCGACCAGTTCGGCGGCCCGGACGTGCTGCACGAGGCGGACATCGAGGTCCCGCCGCCCGGCCCCGGCCAGGTCCGGGTCCGCGTGAAGGCCGCCGGGCTGAACGCGCTGGACGGCAAGATCCGCGCCGGGCTGCTGGAGGCCGTCCGCCCGACGCCTCTCCCCGCCGTCCCCGGTGGCGAGCTCGCCGGCGTGGTGGACGCCCTGGGCGAGGGCGTGAGCGACGTGCAGGTCGGCGATGAGGTGCTGGGCTGGTCGGACACCGGCTCGTACGCCCAGTACGCGCTGGCCACCACCGTGACCCCCAAGCCCGCCGGCCTCGACTGGCAGCACGCGGTCGCGCTGCCGGTGGCCGGCGAGACGGCGGAGCGGGTTCTGGGTCTGCTGAGGGTGGCCGCCGGGGAGACCGTGCTGATGCATGGCGCGTCCGGAGCGGTGGGAACCCTGGCCGTCCAGCTCGCCACGGCCCGCGGAGCACGCGTGATTGCCACCGCGGGCCCCTCCAACCAGGACTACCTCACCTCGCTCGGCGCCACCGCGACCGTGTACGGCGAGGGCCTGGTCGAACGGGTGCAGGCGCTGGCCCCCGACGGCGTGGACGCGGTGTTCGATCTGGCCGGGAAGGGCGCCCTGGAGGACTCCATCACCCTGCGGGGCGGCACCGAGCGCATCGTCACCATCGCCGACTTCGGTGCACGGCAACTGGGCATCATCTTCTCCCAGGGGTCCCAGGAACGCTCGACCGCCCGCCTGGCCGCCCTGGCCCAGGACGCCGCGGCCGGAAAGCTCGTCACCACCGTCACCGCCTACCCGCTCGACCAGGCGGCCACGGCCCAGCAGGTCAGCGACGCCGGGCACGTGCGGGGCAAGCTCGTCCTGACCGTCGACTGAGCACGCCCGCCCACCGCCTCCCCACGACCACCCCGCTGCGTTTTCGGTGACCGGCCGGTCACCGCCCTACCGAAGGACCCCCTCATGCTGGACTCCCTGTGGACGCCGACCACTCTTGGCGGCATATCTCTGCCGCACCGCCTGGTCATGGCCCCCATGACCCGTGACCGCTCCACACCTGAAGGCGTGCCGACCGAGCTGAACGCCGAGTACTACGCCCAGCGGGCCTCGCACGCGCTCGTCATCACCGAGGGAACCCAGCCCTCCGCCGACGGCCAGGGCTACCTCCTGACCCCCGGCATCCACAACGACGAGCAGATCGCCGGCTGGCGCAAGGTCACCGACGCCGTGCACGCGGCCGACGGCCGGATCGTCATCCAGCTGATGCACACCGGACGCATCGCCCACCCCGACAACACCCCCCACGGCCGCCTGCCGGTCGCCCCCTCCGCGATCCGGCCGCAGGGCACGATGTTCACCGCGGCCGGGCCCCAGGAGATGCCCACCCCCCGTGCTCTGTCGACGCAGGAGGTCGCAGAGACCGTCGAGGACTTCCGCCGCGCCGCAGCGGCCGCCGTCGCGGCAGGCGCCGACGGCGTGGAGATCCACGGCGCCAACGGCTACCTGGTGCACCAGTTCCTGTCCGACAACACCAACCAGCGCACCGATGGCTACGGCGGATCGATCGAGGGCCGTATCCGCTTCGCCGTCGAGGTCGCCGCCGCGGTGGCCGACGAGATCGGCGCCGAGCGCACCGGTCTGCGTATCTCCCCCGGCAACCCCTACAACGACATCGCCGAGTCCGACACCGTCGAGCTGTATCCGGCGCTCCTGCGCGCCCTCAACCCGCTCGGCCTCGCCTACCTCCACGTGATGCACCCCGGCGACGAGGAGCTGCTGGGCACCCTGCGCGCGCTGTGGCCGACCACGCTGATCCTCAACCGGGGCGGCACCGACCTGCCCGCCCGCGCCAAGGACATCGACGACGGCACGGCCGACCTCGTCTCCGTCGGCGCCCTCGCGCTCGCCAACCCCGACCTGGTCGAGCGGCTCCGCGCCGGCGCGCCGCTGAACACCCCCGACCCGGCGACCTTCTACGGCGGCGGAGCCGCCGGCTACACCGACTACCCCACCCACACCGTCTGAGGAACCGAACCATGCCCACCCCCGGACCCCGCATCCCCACGACGGCCGGCGCAGGACCGATGAGCTACGCGATCTTCCAACTCGCCCGCGCCCACCGCGCCTACGCCGCCACCCTGCTGCGCGAGATGGACCTGCATCCCGGACAGGAACTGCTGCTGATGCAGCTCCTGGACCGGGACGGTCAGTCCCAGTCCGAGCTGCTCGAAAGCGTCGGTGTGGACCACTCCACCATCTCCAAGGCGCTACGCCGCATGCAGGACGCCGGCCTGATCGTTCGCGAGCCGGCCGCACACGACCGTCGCGTCATGGTGGTCCACCTCACCGACAAGGGCCGGGCGATGCGCGAGCCCATCGCGTCCCTGTGGCAGGCCCTGGAGGAGACCTCCGCCCGGAATCTGTCGGAGCAGCAGGTGCAGTCCTTCGTCGAGACCGCGTACGGCATCACCGAGGCGATCGGCAGCCGCGCGCAGCCGCAAGAAGAGTCCGCATGACTCCCCGGTGTGCACCCCACCCCCGCGTACGCCACACCACACGTGAACAAAAAGGGGCACGCGGACCGGGGCGCACACCGCCCCCCACGGCGCGACCATCTTCAGGTCGGCCGTATCACCCACCCCGCCGCGGCCGCCTTCGGACGCGGCACGTGGCGGCGAGGCGCACTGCGGATCCGCCCCACGGCCCGCCTCCATCAGCCCCCGGCACGCGGACGCCCATGTCCACAGCCACCGCCCACCAGCCTGGTGGAAAGTGAGACCCCCCATGCCTGCCACCGACTCAATCACCCTCCCCGTCCTCGTCGTCGGTGCGACCGGCTCCCTCGGGGGCAAGGCCGTCGACGAACTGCTCAAGCGCGGCAAGAGCGTGCGCGCCCTGGTGAGGCCGCCCACCGACGCGAGCAGGCTCGAAAGCCGGGGCGTCGAGATCGCCTTTCTGACCTGGGTGTATGTGCTGTGACGTGACGTCCGAGGGCGCAAAATCGCACCGCTGTTGACCGTGGTTTACCGGTCTTATGGGCACGCTACGGGCACGCGGGCGGCTCGGAGGCGCGGGGGAGCCTTCTCACGGGCTGACGGAAAGCCGGCCTCCGGAGACGAGCCCCGGTCGGCAAGGTGCCGTTGCAGGAGCACATGGAATCACCGTTGCACGAGGACGCGCTGGTCCCCGGAATCGCTGCCTGCGCTAGGTAGGGCGCGTATCGAGTCGTGACGGGGACAGCCACGCCTGCCGCCGGCTGCCCGCCGAACGACCTGCGTGCCCACGACGCGCGCTGGCAGCCCGGCAACCACGAAACCAACCAGGCACTGGTCCGGGACCTGGGCGCGATCGCCGAGTGGAAGGGCTGCACAGTGGCGCAGGTGGCGCTCGGCCGGCTGCTGGCCCAAGGCCAGGACGTCGTGCCGGCCCCTGGCACCCGCAGCGCACGGCGCGTGGCCGAGAACGTCGCTGCCGCGCACCTCACCTTCACCCCCGAAGGGCTGGATCTGATCGGCTCGCTCCTGCCGAACGGCGCGGTCGGGGACCGCTACCCGCGCGCCGATGATGCCCGCCTGGTAACGGCGAGGCGGGTCCGCGGGGTCTACCGAGCGGTTCGAGACTGTCGTCCTGCGGGTACGGCGTTGCGGGCGAGGGCTTCGCGCAGCCAGCCGAGTTCGTCGAGGTGGAGCGCCGCGGTGGTCCACCGGCGGAGGGCCGTGTCGTCATCGAGGTCGTCGTGGCCTTCGTAAGCGCCGGGCACTGTCAGCGGTTGACTTCGAGGTTCGTCAGGACGAGCAGGGCGCGCAGGAGGCGGGTCGCGTGGGCGGGGTCGGTGCGGAGTTTGGTGAGGGTCCGCCAGTTCTTGAGGTGGGCGAAGCTGTGCTCGACCGGTGCACGTCCGACGGCGAGGACGCGGTTGGCTTCCTTCTGGCCGGGTGTGTGCTTGTGGGTGCGGCTGGCGTGGAAGCCAGTGACGATCACGGGGTCGCGTATGTCGTTGTCCAGGCCGCGGAAGCCGAGGTCCGCGAGGGCGCCGAGGCCGGCGGCGCGCAGGTGGGCAAGGACGTGGTCGTGGCGGGCGGCGGTGATGTCGTGGGTGCGGCCGGGCCGGGCGGCGGATGTCCAGAGCAGGCGGCTGCTGCCGGTCAACGTCCGGCAGGGTTCGGGGTCAACGCGGTGCCGACCTGAGCGCACCCTGTCCGAGGCTCCGGTCAGAGACCCCCGACGCTTCCGCCCGGGCGGGAGTACGGTGAGGAGAACGAGGGTGTGTCGTGCCAACCCGACAGGGCGTCTCCAGCACACCACCCGCCCCAGGGGCAGTCCGTGACCCCGGCCACACCTCCGTCAGCGCGGCCTCATCGAGGGCAGGAGCCCCGTCCCATGTCACTCAGTCCCACCACACCTGTCACGTCTGTCCCGGCACCCCCGCCGGACACCGTCCCGCCGCCGCAGACCTACGACGGCACCTCCCCCTTCCCGCCGGACGGACCGTTGCCCGCGCGCGACGGCGGGGAGCGGCTGTACGTAGCCGTGACCGCGGTGATCGTCGTCCTGCCGTTCGTGGCCATCGGCCTGGCCGGCTGGCTGCTGTGGGGCAGCCTGATCCACCCCGCCGACATCGTGCTCGCCGCCGTCCTCTACACGATCACGGGCCTCGGCGTCACGGTCGGCTTCCACCGCGGACTCACCCACGGCGGCTACCGTGCCGTCCGTCCCGTGCGCATCGCGCTCGCGGTGGCCGGCTCGATGAGCTTCCAGGGCGACGTCATCGGCTGGGTCGCCACCCACCGTCGCCACCACGCCTTCACCGACCGCCCCGGCGACCCGCACTCTCCGTACCGCTACGGCACGCATCTGCGCGGCCAGTTGCGCGGGCTGCTGCACGCCCATGTCGGCTGGCTGTTCCGCAACGACCGTACGCCGCCGGAGCGTTACGCCCCCGACCTGCTGGCCGACCGCGACATCCGGGCCGTCGCCCGCGCCTTCCCGCTGCTGTGTGTCCTCACGCTCGTGCTGCCGTTCGGGCTGGGCTGGGCGATCGGCGGCAGCTGGTTGTACGGCGTGACCGCCCTGCTGTGGGCGGGACTGGTCCGCATCGCCCTGCTCCACCACGTCACCTGGAGCGTCAACTCCCTCTGCCACCTGATCGGTGAGCGTCCCTTCCGCACCCGGCGCCACGACCGGGCCACCAACCTGTGGCCGCTCGCCCTGCTCTCCTTCGGCGAGAGCTGGCACAACTCCCACCACGCCGACCCCACCAGCGCCCGGCACGGCGTCGACCGCGGCCAGATCGACCCGTCCGCCGCCGTCATCCGCCTCCTCGAACGCCTCGGCTGGGTGCACGACGTGCGCTGGCCGACGCCGGAGCGGGTCGCGGCCCGTCGCGCGTGACGTCAACCACCCACTCGCGCACAGCCAGTCGACAGGAGCCCAGCCCGTGACCACCGCACTGCAGCCCCCGCTTCCCTCCCACCCTGTTCTGCGCCTGCGCCTGGCACCCCACGGCGGCCTGCCCCGGGCCATCGACGGGGCGTGGTGGCCACGCTCCTACGACCTCCTCGTCGAACTCCCGCGCCTGCTCGCCGGGTTGCCACGGGAGTGGGGTCATGTCACCAGCGTCACCGTCAACGGGGCGGCCTGGCCCGTGACGGCCGGCCGGATGTTCGTGTCCAACCAGGTCGTACGACTGCACAGGACCCTGGCCGCGTCCGCCCCGCCCACCGTCGTCCTGCTCGCCCCCGGCCGGGGGCGCTGGGACCTGCTGGTCGTGCCCCCGGACACGACCGCAGAGGCCGCGGAACCGCTCATGGCGGCCGCGGTGGCCGACATCGAGGGAGGTTCGCCATGGGTACCGGACCCGGTTCCCCGCGGGTGACCCCGCTCCCGCCGGACGCCGTCCACCGGGCCGTGAAGCCCGGTACGGCCGTCGTGCGGCTGGAGACGACGGATGACCGGCGGGGCGTTCTCGACGGGGCGTGGTGGCCGCGCTCCCGTGACATCGCGGCCGAACTCCCCGCCCTGGTCACGGCGTTGACCGAGCTGCTGGGTCCCGTCACACGGGTCGGCCTGGACGCCACCGCGTGGGACCCGCTGCCGACGCGGCTGGTCGTTGACGACCGTGTGGTCCGCATCGACTCCTTCCCGGTCGGCGACGACACCGTTCTGGTCACCCGGGGCGAGGCGGACCACTTCTCCCTCCTCGTGGTCCCGCCGCACGCGACGCCCGAGGCGGCACGCGCCGCGATGGCCGAAGCGGTACGCGCCGACAACGTCACCCCGGCCGCACAGATCCTCATCGACACCGGGACGTGAGAGAGGTCAGCCGCCGCGGTCCACGGAACGGTCCGGTGGCGGGATGTCCGCGGTGTCGAAGCCGCCCGAGATGATCTGCATGGCGAACTCCGACAGACGCAGGTGGCGGGCGCGGGCGTACGACCGGAACGCGGCGAAGGCGTCGTCGACAGAGGTGTTCCAGCGTTCCGCCAGCACGCCCTTGACCTGTTCGATCAGGATGCGGCTGCTCAGCGCGGTCTCCAGCTGGCTGTTCTCGACGTGCGACTGCTCCAGCGTGCGCTGCTGCAGGATCGCGATGGTGGCCACGTCGGCGAGGGCGCGGGCGAGCGCGATGTCGTCGTCGCCGAGGCGTTGCGGTGTGGTCTGGAAGAGGTTGAGCGCGCCGACGATCCTGCTGCGCAGGCGCAGCGGGACGGCGTGGGTGGCCACGTACCCGGTCTCGCGGGCGCGGGCCGCGAAGCGCGGCCAGGGCACGGTCGTCTCCGGGCGCGTCAGGTCGATGTTGGTGCGGGCGTTGCCGGTGCGGTAGCACTCCACGCACGGGCCCTGGTCCTGCTGGAGCGCGAACAGCTCCAGCAGCCGGATGTGTTCGTCCGAGGCGGCGATGATCTGCAGTTCGCCGTGCGCGTCGGCGAGCAGGATGCCGGCGGCCGACACGTCGAGCAGCTCGACGCAGCGTGTGGACAGCCGTTGCAGCAGGTCGATGACGTCGAAGTCGTCGACGAGGGAGTCGGCGACGTTGGCTGAACCGGAGAAGTCTGGGTGGGCCCAGTCCCCAGGGGAATGCTGCTGAAACCCGCCTTGTACACCGAATCCCCTGCCCGGCCGAGCGCACACCCCCGCGGAGCGGTTCATTCGTGTCTTTCCGCGATCAGGAATCAGGCAGACGCAGGGCGAGGAGGGCCACGTCGTCGGTGCTGCCGGGCGGCATCCGGGCCAGCAGTTCGTCGCACAGCGTGTCCAGCGGTGCGGTGGCGAGCGCGAGGGCGTGGCGGCGCAGCCGGCCCAGGCCGGTGTCGAGGTCGCTGCCGGGGATCTCGATCAGCCCGTCGGTGTAGAGGAGGAGGGTGGCGGCCGGCGGCAGGGGCAGAGTGGCGTCGGGTCTGCTCGCGCCGGTGACCGGGGGAGCGCCGAGGACGAGTCCCTGTCCGGCTTCGAGGTACTGCGCCTGTCCGTCGGGGGCCAGGAGGAGAGGCGGCGGATGCCCTGCACTGGTCCACCGCAGTGTCCAGGGGCCGGTGTCCGGGTGGCCTTCGACCCGGGCGAGGACGAGGGTGGCCATCGGGACGGTGGTGATGGCGGGCATGGCGTCGTCGAGGCGGTCGACGATCGCGCCCGGCGGTTCGGTGTGGTCCCAGGCCAGGGACCGCAGGATGCCGTGCAGTTGGGCCATCCCGGCCGCCGCGGTCAGATCGTGTCCCACGACGTCCCCGATGACCAGCGCGAGCGCGCCGTCCTTCAGCACGAACGCGTCGTACCAGTCGCCGCCGACCTGGGAGCCGACCGGAGCGGGCTGGTAGCGGGCGGCCAGCCGCAGGCGGCCCGGCTGGGGCAGCGGGGCGAGCAGGTTGCGCTGCATGGCCTCGGCGACGGCGCGCTGGCGGCCGTACCGGCGGGCGTTGTCGACGACCAGGCCCACCCGGCGGCCGATGTCGCTCACCACGTCCAGGTCGGCGGTGTCGAAGGGGTGCGCCGGATCGGTGCGCACCAGCGTCAGCGCGCCGGTGATCTGCCGTCTTGAGCCCAGCGGCACAGTGATGACCGACGTCGCGTGCACCGTGCGCAGGAAATCGCTGTGGAGGGCTGCCAGCGGGGAGCCGGAGGGGGCCGCGGCCTCCGCCTCCTCCTGCTGCTGCAGAGCGGGAGAACTGCCGTTCAGCACCTGGACAAGAGGCGAGTGGTCACCCTCCGCGGCCTCGGGAAGGTGCTCACGCCCGCCCTCCAGTCCGGCGTCCCGGCCCGCGGGACCGGTCACCGTCACCCGGTGGACCTGCCCGGAACCGGCCCGTAGGTCCACCGCCGCCCAGTCGGCGAGGCGCGGAACCAGCAGACGGCCCAGCCGGGCGAGGGCCTCGTCGGTCTCCAGGGTCTGGCCCAGTATGTCGGTGATCTCCGCGACCAGCGTCAGCCGCTCGTTGAGATCCTCCAGAGCACTCGTATAGGCCGCACGTTCCCGGCGCGCGCCGTGGTCGACCGTGACGTCGGTGAAGAGCACGGCCATGCCCGTGAAGGAGCCGTCGTCCGCCAGGGGAGAAGCGGACCAGGAGATCGTGACCAGGCGACCGTCACCGCGCAGATAGCTGTCGCCCTCTCCGCGCGCGGCGACCTTCCCGGCCAGCGCCTGGAGCAGCGGGCACAGCTCCCTCAGGAGGGTGCTGCCGTCCGCATCCCGGTGCAGCAGCTCGTGCGCGTCCATCCCGCGCATCGCGCGGGCGGTCCGGCCCAGCAGCCGTTCGGCGGCCGGGTTGGCGACGAGGATCCGTCCGGCCGGATCCACCACCATCAGGGCGTTGCCCAGCTGCTCGACGACCTGCCGCCAGAAACCCTGCTCGATCGCCCCTTCACCTCCCGCACCCTCCACCGTGCCGCCCTCCTGTCATGGCGGCCGTCAGCGGACAGGACGCCGTCTGGCGCGCCGGGACAGCCGGACCGCGAAGAAGGCCATGTCGGCGACGAAGAGCACGATGCCGATGGCCAGGAGATAGCCCAGGCCGTTCGCTGCCGCACCGATGATTCCCAGCACGACGGCCACGAGGACGAGCAGAAGGAACAGCGCCATCGATCCGATCACCTCCTCGGGGCCGCGCCTGTGGGGTCAGCGGCGCGCGAGCTGACGTTCGCCCCCTGCTCCCGGCCGGTACGTCATGTCGTAGTGCCGGAAGATCTCTTCCTCCTGCTCGGCAGGCAGCACGTCGTCCGTTCCGATCGACGGGGCCTTCCGTACCTGCCCCCTGTCGTAGGAGACCTTCACATAGCCGGGTCCGAGGACGGCGTCGTGGACGGGGACGAAGACCAGGCGGTGACGGGTGGGCAGTCCGGTCCGGACGGTGGCCATGGCCGGTTCGTCGGTGGCCGTGTCCACATAGACCGCTTCGAGTACGCCGATCCTGCGCTGTTTCGGGTCGACCACGGCATGGTCGCGCCACTCACGGATGTCGGCTGCACGGATCATGCCCTGCTCCCTGTCTGCGCGCTCCGCCGGTGGTACGACGGCCCCGGCCGACCCACATGTCATCGTATGACCGAAAACACCCTGCCGTCAGTGGATGCTTCTACGGGCAGTACGGCGTCCGAGGCCCAACTGCGCACCGGGTCGTTCCTCCGCCGACCGAACGGTCCGTTGAGCCTGTCCGAGGAGTACGCTGAAATCACCGAGGATATTTCGCGCACCGGCTTCCATGCTTGTGACGTTTTCGGCGATCGAATATGCCGGGCCGGTTGCGGCCGGCCCGGGGCAGGGTTCGCGTCATGACTGCGACCATTTCCCTCCCGCCGACAGCCGAAGCGGAAGACCGTTCCTCCTCGTCCTCCGTCCGTCTGTCCCTGGCTCCCGTCGGTCCCGCACCGGCTCTGCTGGACGGCGCCTGGTGGCCCCGCTCCCGCGATCTGGTGGCGGAGCTCCCCTCCCTGACCGACGTGCTGGATCCGCTGTGGGGGCGGATCACCCGGGTCACGGTGAATCCCACCCACTGGCCGGACGTCCCGCGCAAGGTGCCCGTCGCCGGGCATGTGGTGAAGGTGGGCTGGTTCCTGGCCGAGCAGGACCCGCATGAACTGCTGTTGCTCTCCTACCGCACGGGCCGCTGGAACCTCCTCGTGGTCCCGCCGCAGACGACTCCCGTCTCGGCCGCCTGGTTGATGTCCGCCGCGAGCGACCCACTGGGCACGTCGACCGCGAGCCGGCTGATGGAGGAGGCGGCGCGACTGCGGACGGTGTCCGAGACCGACCGTGCCGTCGAGGCGGTCTGGGTCTCCGAAGGAGGACATGCGGCCCGCGATCCGGTCGCACGTCCACGGATCCCGGCCGTGACCGCTGCGCCGCCGTATCGGCCGATGGGGAGGTGAGGGCCGTGGAGACGTTCGTGACGGTGCTCGTGATCCTCGCGATGATCGCTCTCGGGGTGTTCCTCATCCATCTGCTCGGCGCACAGCACGGCGACCGCATCGCCGCCTTCCACTACGGCCGCTCCGGAACGCCTGTCGCGGGACCGGCCGCGTCGGCTCCGCGGAAGGCCCGCGGCGGGGTGGGGACGGGCAGCGCCGGCCGCCGCCGCGACCATCGCGACGGCGGACGCGGGCGGCTCCGGCCCCGGCGCCGCACCCGTGACGGAGCCGGGTGAGCCCGTCTCCGGCAGGCACTCCCCGCCCGTCACCGAACGGGCGAACCGAACCAACTGATGCGCACAGCCCGCAGCCCGGGACCCCGGCCGCCGCACCGCTCCTGACAGGCCGGGGTCTTTCCGTGTCCTGCTTCCCTCCGAGCCGACCAGGCTTCCGACAGCGCCGTCCGCGCCCCGGACGGTAACCCTTCAGGACACGATGCCCGCCGGGTGCGGACCTTCCGTCCGATCGCCAGGCACATCTCCGAACGGCCGATCCACCACCGCCCTCCCCGACTCGGGCCGCCGGACCGGCCGTTCACTCCTCACCACGTACATCCCCGCATCGGCGGTACGCCGCGACGGGCACCCCGAACCGAGGAGCCATGCCCCTACCCCAGCTGAAAGTCCACCGGCACGACCGCAGCCACCGCACCCCGATCACCCTCGCAGGAGAGATCGACACGGCCACCGCCCCGCTCGTACGCACCGCAGTGGCCGCATGCGTGCTCGACGGCGTCCGCTACGTCGACGTCGATCTCACGGCGGCCACCTTCTGCGACGCCGGCGGACTCAACGCCTTCCTCGCGGCACACCGGACGGCCACCGATGCCGGAACAGCCCTCCGACTGCACTGTCCGCCGCCGGTCATGGCCCGCATCATCGAGATCACCGGCTCCGGCTTCCTGCTCCACGAGCCGTTCGCCGTTCGACCATCACCCGGTCGGGTTCCCGCTGCCGCGGGCGGTGCGCCGTGACGGCCCCGCTCCGCCGCGAGCCGCCATGGAGCGAGGGATCGACTCCCTCCCACGCGGTACGTCTGCGCCGACTGAACCGCTGGCAGGCCGAGACCCTGCGGGAGGACCTCGCCGATCTGTACGTGGAGTCCTCCCGGGCGCAGGCAGGCCAGGAGTACCGGGGGCGGGAAGCGTTTCTGCGGCGGCTCACCGGCGACATCCGGCGGGCCGGATTCGCCCTGCTGATCGCCGAGGACACGGCCTTCGCCGGGTGCGCGTACGGATTCCCCGTACCGCGCGAGGGAACATGGTGGAGGGGGTTCGACGGGCCCCTGCCGCAGAGCGTGGAACAGCTCACCGTGTCCGGACACGTCTTCGCGATCACCGAGATCGTGGTGCATCCCCATACGGACGACCAGGGCCTCGCCCGCCGACTCCAGCAACGTCTGCTCGCCGACCACCACGCCTCGCTCGGGGCGACCCTGGTCGACCAAGCCGACGCCCTGGCCTGCGACATTTTCCTGTCGTGGGGATGGCAGGACATCGGAGCGGTCCGTCGACCGTCGGATCCCACGGTCCTCCGGTCGCCGGCCCCTGTGCTGCTGCGGGCACTGGTCCTTCCCCTCGGGCAGCGCAGTGCTGCCCACCCGGACGGCCTCGCCCACGAGAACCGCACCCAACGGCCGGACTGACAACCGACGAGCGGCTCGCCGCGCGTACAACTCATCGCCGACCAGCGTTGGTCGAGGATCACGCCTGCCTGCACTCAAGCGACCGAGCGCGCAGCCGCAGGACACGGCTGCACCGCTGTCGACCGCGCTTCCGCCGACAGGCTGGGCGCGTGATTGCCTTCCACGAGGTCGGCCGGGTGACGGCCGCGAGGCACATCATGCGCTTCACTCGGGCGCCCCTCAATACACCCTCCTGTCGCTGCGGGTGCGGGCGCGGGTGCTGCACCGGGAGGCCCGAAGGGCCCTTCCCGGGTGGAAGGGCCCTTCGGTGGTCTTACTCGGTGCGCAGCCCGTCCGGCCGCATCAGCCGCAGCAGGCTGAGCACGGTCACCAGCAGGACGACGGCGGTGGCGATGCCGGTCATCGACAGTACGTTCGCCCAGTTCCGCCCGTTGCTTGGCCGCAGCCTCTCCGCGCGGGCCAGCCGCCCCACAACCTGAAGACGGAACGTCCGGGCTTCGGCGAGCGCCCAGGACAGGCTCAGCTGGGGGGCGTCAGGGATGGCGGGCGGATGCGCCGCGGGGAAGGAATCCAGGTGAACGCTCGTCATCCGCCGCTTCAGCTCCCGCAACTGAGAGATGGCGGCATCGCGCTCCGCCTCCTGCTGAGCCCGCTCCACCTGACGGCGCGCCCGGTTCAGTTGCGCGGCTGAGGGGGCGACCGTACGAGATCGTGTCGTACGCCGCGTGCTGGTGCGCCGTCGATTGCCGCCGAGGGAACTCGACGCGTAGAAGGGGCCGAGCCCGGTCGACATCCTGGCACCGCCACTGCCCACGCTGAGCCTCGCCGCACGTGGCCCGATCGAGGTGCGCACTCCACGAATGGAGACCCGCACACTCATCCCGGGCACAAGGTCGGCTCGGCGGGTCCTCGGCAACGGGACACGGGAAAGTGGGGGGATACATCAATCCGGTACATGGACTACTCTTGGTACATGTCCATGAAGCGCACGAACGTCTACGCGGACCCCGAGGACCTGGCGATCATCAAGGAGGCCGCCAAGCGCCGAGGCATAAGCGAGGCCGAGATCATCCGCCAGGGCATCCACCTTGCAGCCATGGCGAACAGGGTCTGGGACGAGCCGCTGTTCTCACGCACCTTCGAGGGGCCGGGGCGCACGCTGCCCAAGTCGGAGGTCCGTGACACGGTCGCCGATGCCGTCCGGCATGAGACCGGCTCGGATTCCGGATCTGCCGCGTGATCATTGTCATCGCCGATACGTCCGGCCTTCTGGCGGCGCTGGACTCGGCTCATCCGGAACACCGGGCGGCGAACGAGGCGATCATGGCGGCGGGCCTGCTGGTCATGTCCCCGCTCCTGCTGGCCGAACTGGATCATGTGGCGGCGCGTGAGCTCGGCAGGGAGGCCGCCCTCAGCGCGGTCGACGACCTACGGCGCTGGATGGGCCGGGGTCGTGTCGTCCTGCCGGAGATCACGGAGGACCACCTGGGCGCCGCCCAGTCCGTCCGTGTCCGTTACCGTGCGCTGGACCTCGACCTCGCCGACGCGGTGAACGTGGTGCTTGCCGCCGACTACGACACGGACGCGATTCTCACCCTCGACCGACGGGACTTCCGGGCCGTACGCCCGTTGGGCCGCCACAAGGCGTTCTGGGTGCTGCCCGACGACCTCCCGCTCTGACACAGGCTCCTGGGGAGTCAAGTGCCTGCTCCTGCCAGGGACTTGTGCGCCGCCCACGACGAAGCACGTGCAGGACGGGTGTCCGCCATCGCCCAGTGACGGTGAGCTGAGGGCTCGCCTCCACGCGGCAACGGCTCCCCAATGAAACAAACCCCAGGCTACTGACCTGGGGTTTCATCACAGAGCGGGTGACGAGAATCGAACTCGCGCTCTCAGCTTGGGAAGCTGATGTTCTACCATTAAACTACACCCGCGTAAGACGCCGACCGGAGTCGGTGTCCGAACGCATCGTCACCTTACCCCATCCCCGGCCCCCGGCGCTGAAGCCGTGGGGCCCGTGTGCGTTTCGGGGGGCGATGAGGCTGCGGGGGGCCGGAGTTGGGGCGTACGGTGGAGGGGTGAGTGAGGGTCCGGGGGAGGTCGGAGAGCCCCCTGGAGAGTCTTTCCTTTGATCCCGTAATGTGGCATTTGTCGTCAGGTGATCAGTAGCCGGACGCGGCTCTTGGGGAAGGGACTCTTGGACTTGATGGAGCGCACCGTCGTCCGTTGTGCCGATGGGCACGTGTTCAGCACCGCTTCGTTCCCGATGCAGCAGGCCGAGCGGCTCGGCCCCGGCCGGCTCCTCCGGTGCCCCCGGTGTGCCCGGCTCCGCAGTGTGGTGCCGGTCAGCCTGGAGAGGCAGAAGTACTAGGGGCGGGGCAGAGCGGCAGCGGGCGCGCGGGTGGCCGGATTGTGGCCGGTCCGCGCGCCCTGCGTATCCTCAGGGCGTGCTTCTCTCAGACAAGGACATCCGGGCCGAGATCGACGCCGGGCGGGTGGTGATCGATCCCTACGACACATCCATGGTGCAGCCGTCGAGTGTCGACGTGCGGCTGGACCGGTTCTTCCGGGTGTTCGAGAACCACCGCTACCCGCACATCGACCCCTCCGTCGAGCAGGCCGATCTGACGCGGCTCGTGGAGCCCGAGGGTGACGAGCCGTTCATCCTGCATCCCGGGGAGTTCGTCCTCGCCAGTACGTACGAGGTCATCACGCTTCCCGACGATCTTGCCTCGCGGCTCGAGGGGAAGAGCTCGCTCGGGCGGCTGGGCCTGGTCACCCACTCCACCGCCGGGTTCATCGACCCCGGCTTCTCCGGGCATGTGACGCTGGAGCTCTCCAACCTCGCCACCCTGCCCATCAAGCTGTGGCCGGGCATGAAGATCGGCCAGCTGTGCATGTTCCGGCTGAGCTCGCCGGCCGAGTTCCCGTACGGGAGCGAGCGGTACGGCTCCCGGTACCAGGGGCAGCGCGGTCCCACCGCCTCCCGGTCCTACCTCAACTTCCACCGGACCCAGGTGTGAGCGGAGCGAGCGCGGTGAGCGGTGCGCGGGAGAACCTGACCTACGAGGCCTTCGGGCACGCTGTGCGCGAGCTCGCGCAGGCCATCGCCGACGACGGGTACGAGCCGGACATCGTGCTCAGCATCGCGCGCGGCGGTGTGTTCGTCGCAGGTGGGCTCGCCTACGCCCTCGACTGCAAGAACATCCACCTGGTGAACGTCGAGTTCTACACCGGCGTGGGCACCACCCTCGACATGCCCGTCATGCTCGCGCCCGTTCCCAACGTCATCGACTTCTCCGACAAGAAGGTGCTCATCACCGACGACGTCGCCGACACGGGCAAGACGCTGAAGCTGGTACGCGACTTCTGTCTCGACACCGTCGCCGAGGTCCGCTCCGCCGTCGTCTACGAGAAGTCGCAGTCGCTGGTGAAGTGCGAGTACGTGTGGAAGCGGACCGACGACTGGATCAACTTCCCGTGGAGTGTCCTGCCCGTGGTGCGCAGGTCGGGGGAGCCGGTCACGCCGTCCAAGGAAGCACTCTGAACTGCTGCTCGGCAGGGACCTCAGCGGAGCTGCTCAAGGCCTGAGAAGCCTGAGTCTCCAGGTCGGGTGTGAGCTTGTGCCAAGATCGCTGGATGCTGCGACTCACCGATTTCATCATCGACTGCCCGGACACGATGAAGCTGGCGGCCTTCTACTCCGAGGTGACGGGTCGTCCGATCAAGGAAGACAGCTCCGAGCACTGGGCCGGCATCCGGTTCGGCGAGATCGAGCTGGCATTCATCCGGGTGGACGACTACCGCGCTCCGCAGTGGCCCGACAGTGAGCACCCCAAGCAGTTCCACCTCGACTTCGAAGTGGACGGGATCGAGTCCGAGCAGCGCCGCGTCCTCGATCTCGGCGCCACGCTGAGGCAGGACTTCATCGGCCCCGACGGCTACGGCTGGCAGGTCTACACCGACCCGTTCGGCCACCCCTTCTGCCTGTGCCGCAACAAGGGCGTCATCTGGACCGACCAGGGCCCGACCTGGCCCAGCGCGACCGATTAGCCCCCCGCTCGCCGGGAAGCGCTCTGAGCGCAGAGTTGGAGAAACAACCGCGTGGTAAAGCTTTGGCCAACGCCGTAGGCTCCCTCTGACCGATCAAGGATTCAGTGGGGGGAACCATCCATGCGCACAATCGCGCGCCTTGCCCTGCTCGGAACCAGTCTCGCGCTGGTCGCCGGGGCGGCCGGTGCCACCGCCGCGCAGGCGGACGACGGCGGCTCGGGCAACATCACGATCGACAAGGTCGTCGTCAACGGCGGCAAGCCGGTCGTGGTCGGCACCACCAAGGTGGTGACCGCCAAGGTGTCCGTGACCGCGTCGGACGACTCGGGCATCAAGGAGACCACGTACATCCACGCCCAGGGGCCGACCCCGAACTTCGCGCAGATCTGGTACGACGACGGCGACATCACCTGCGTCAAGGTGAGCGACACCACGTCGACCTGCTCGGGCACGCTGACGTTCGACCCGCAGGCGGCGACCGGCTTCGTCGACAACAACGCGGCGGCCACCTGGAACCTCGGCACGCTGGTCTCCGCCCATGACTTCGACTACATCCACCGGGACGCGGCCACCACCTTCAAGGTGCAGCGTGCCTCGCAGCTGACGGCCAACGCCTCGCCGGAGCCGGTGAGGAGGGGCAGGACGCTCACGGTCACCGGCAAGCTCTCCCGGGCCAACTGGGAGGACAACCTGTACCACGGCTACGCGAACCAGCCGGTGAAGCTGCAGTTCCGCAAGAAGGGCAGCAGCACCTACACCACGGTGAAGACGGTCAGGACCAACTCGACGGGAGACCTCAGGACCACCGTCACCGCCGCCACCGACGGCTACTTCCGCTACAGCTTCGCGGGCACGGCGACAACCCCGGCGGTCAATGCGGCCGGCGACTTCGTGGACGTCCGGTAGTCACCTGACGGTCACGTACCCGAAGGGCTCCCGGCAGTGCGCCGGGAGCCCTTCGCGTCGTAGGAGATCTCTCAGAACGTGCCGAGCTTGACGATCGACAGCAGGGCGATCAGCTGGATCGCCGAGGCGCCCAGGGCCTTCGGCCAGGGCAGGTCGTGGGAGCGGCTGACCATCATCGTCAGCAGTGCGCCCGCCGCGACCCAGGTCGCCCAGCCCAGGGCCTGCACGAAGGTCGCGTTGCCACCGAAGAACATGGCGAAGACCAGACGGGGCGCGTCCGTCAGGGACATGATCAGCATGGAGAGGCCGACCGTGGGCTGCCAGGCGCCGTCGCCGCCGAGCTGGCGGGCCAGGGTGTGGGTGACCACGCCCAGGACGAAGGACGACAGGACGAGCGCGACGGCCGTCGTCAGGACGATGGGCACCGCGTTCGCCAGGGTGGCGTGGATCGCGTCCGAGCGTGCGCCGTCGAAGCCGAAGACCGCGAGCAGGCCGTAGAGGAAGGTCACGATGAGGGCCGGGCCCCACATCGTGTAGTCCCGCATCTGGAGGAAGGTCTGGGCGGGCGAGAAGACGATGCCCCTCAGCAGGTCCTTCCAGTGCAGGCGGGGGCCTGCGGGAACCGCCGGGGCCGCGCCCGCGCGATAGGTGCCGCCCTGGTTGTACGGGTCCTCGCCGACCGTGAACGCCTGGGTGTGGCCCGGGTGGTTGGCCGCGTACGGGTCGGGGCTGCCCTGCGGTGCGTAGGCGCCGCCGTCACCGAAGTACTCCGGCTCGCCGTACCCGCCGCCGCTGCCCTGCGGCCACTGGCCGCCCCCGTTCCCGTACTGCTGCTGCCCGGGGTGGGGCTGCGGCGCGGGGTGCCCGCCGTACGGCGGGCGGCCCTGCGGCGCCTGCTGTCCGTACGGGGGTTGTTGCGGTCGCGTTTGCGGAGCGCCGTTGTTCCGGGCGCCGCGTCCGATCCTGAATCCAGCCACGTCTTCGAACGTACCTGGTCCCGGAGAGTGACGTGACGGGCCCGGCGTTTGGGCCCGGCTTTGCTGCCGAGCTGTGACATCCCTTAAGGGGACGGTAAGGGAGCCCCTAGGGAAGCCCTACGGCACCTGGCCTCGGCGAGGGGGAGGAGCCGGGCCCGAGGGTGAGGGCCCGGCTCCCGAACGGGGCGGGTCAGTCCGCGAAGTTGGCGCCGAAGGCCGGCGTTCCCGTCGTCGAGACGCCCGAGGTGCTCGGCGAGATCGTGCGCGAGCCGGTGGCGGTGATCACGGTGCCGTTCGAGGGCAGGTAGGTGACCGCGCCGTTGCCGTCGTTCTCGTACGAGCCCACGAGCAGATCGGCCCTGCCGTCGCCGGTGACGTCGTCGAGCTTGACGTCGAGGCCGAACTCGTCGCCCTTCTCGTCGCTGCCGGGCACGCCCGGAGTGCTCTGGGCGAAGCCCTGGGCGCCGGAGGCGGTGTTCAGGCCGGTCGAGGTGCCGTAGAGGACGGTGACCGCGCCGGTGTCGGCGGCGCTGCCGAGGTCCTCGCCGGGGACGCCGATCGCGAGGTCTAGGAAGCCGTCGCCGTTGATGTCACCGAGGTCCAGCTCCGAGCCGAACCAGTCCTTGTTCTCGGCGCCTCCGGGGACGTTGCCGGTGTCCTGGGTGATGCCGGTGGAGTTGCCGGGACCGCCGCCGGAGCCGTAGGTGACCCAGACCTTGCCGCCCTTGCCGGAGTCCGGGATCGTCGTGCCGTCGCCGGTGGTGGCGTCCCAGTAGGCGCCGCTGACGATGTCGCCGTAGCCGTCGGCGTTGATGTCGCCGATCGCGGTGATCACGCCGGGCTTGAGGGCCTGGGCGGAGGCGACGCTCAGGCCGCTCGCGGTGCCGGGGATGTAGTAGTTGCGGTTCCAGCCGTAGTCGGTCTGGGTCTCGTAGCCGTCGACGACCAGGTCCGTGCGCTTGTCGCCGTTGATGTCACCCGCGGTCAGGTTGAGCGGGCCGTTGGCGTCGCCGCCCGACTGGATGGGGGGCTTGATGGTGTAGCGGCCGCCCGCGGTGCCGGAGGTGGTGAAGCCGCCCTTGTAGACGTAGATGGTGGAGGCGGAACTGCCGACGGCCAGGTCGGCCTTGCCGTCGCCGTCGAAGTCGCCGGCGGCGAGGTTCTTGCCCCAGTAGTCGTGGCTGGAGGGGGCCGGGTCGGCGATGCCGGTGCCCTTGCCGGTGATGCCCGATGCCGAGCCCCACAGGATCACCAGACCGCCGCCGTCGACGTCACTGCCGATGTCCTCGCCGGGGGAGCCGACCGCGAGGTCGTCGTAGCCGTCGCCGTTGAAGTCGGCGTAGGCGGTCTCCGAGCCGAAGGCGTCGCCGGCCTCGGCGGTGCCGGGGTTGCCCGCGGTGTCCTGGCTGATCGTGGAGCGCTTGCTGGAGGACACGCCGGTGGCGGTGCCGTAGAGGACGACCACCTGGCCGGCGGTCTTGTGGCCGCTGACATAGGCGCCGGCGGCAGAGAAGGCCACGTCGCCGATCCCGTCGCCGTTGAAGTCGGCCTGCGGGACGTGAGTGGAGTCCGCGGCCGTGGCGTGCACGGTCGAGAACGTGAGCAGACCGCCCGTCAGAGCGGCGGCGGTGGCCGTCGCGAGGGCGAGTCGCAGAGGCTTGTGCATGCGGGTTTTCTCCTGCGGCATGCGGGGGATGCCTGGCGGGCATCCGCAGTCGGTGGGGTGCGAACCGACCCGGGTTCGCCGGGAGTTGTCCTCGGGTTCATGGGTCGGTCGGCGATCAGGAGACCCGCACCGCGCCGTAAGGGTTGTACGTGAGTTCGGTAAAGTTTTGAGGCTACTGTGGCTGGTGTGGCCGGTGGGCTGATCGAGGGTGGTCAGTCGGCGAGTACGGCCCCGAACGATCCGCGGGAGCCCAGGCCCAGGCCACTCGCGGTGAACGTGGTCGAGCCCGTGCCCGTCGGGCCGGACGCCGTACCGGGGAAGAAGTGCAGGCGGCCGATCTCCGGTGCGGCGGCGAGGAGTTCGGCACGGCCGTCGCGGTCGTAGTCCCGCAGCAGCAGCGAGGCGCCGAACCAGGAGTCGCTCTCGTCGGCCGGGCGCTGGAAGCCGGACGTCGTGTAGTCGATCTGGCGGGAGTTCGCGCCGGTGAGACCCGAAGCTCCGCCGCGCAGGACGGTGACGGCACCGGAGCGCCAGACCTCGTTGCCGATCGTCTCGTTCGGCACGCCCACCGCGAGGTCCGGGTAGCCGTCGCCGTTGGTGTCGCCGGCCGAGACGTCGTAGCCGAAGTAGTCCCCGGACTCGCGGACGCCGGGTACGCCCGCGGTGTCCTGGCTGAGCGACTTCACGGTGCCGAAGCCGGTGGAGGTGCCCTTGAGGACGTGGACCGCGCCGCCCTTGCCGGAGCGGGAGACACCGAGCGCCAGGTCGCCGTAGCCGTCCTTGTCGAAGTCGGCGATCACGGCGCTGGAGCCGACGAGCTCGGAGGAGGCGGGCAGCCCGTACTTCTTGGGCGGCCTGACCGGGCCGCTCGTGCTGCCCCGGTAGAACCAGACGCGGTTGCCGTCGGTGTCCGCGTCGTAGCCGACGACCGCGAAGTCGGCCGTGCCGTCCTTGGTGACCTTGCCGGAGACGACCAGTTCGGGGTTGATGTCCTCGCCGTCGACCGGGTCCAGGTTGGTGGCGCTGCCGCGCGAACCGGACTCGGTGAACGGGCCGCGCAGGTACCAGACGTACTCCTCCCCGACGGCGACCACGTCGAGCTTGCCGTCCGCGTTGAAGTCGCCGACCGCGACGTCCTTGGCGAACAGGTCGTCGCCGCCCGGCGCGGTGTAGGAACTCCCCTTGGTCAGGCCGGACCTGGAGCCCCACAGCACGGTGAACATGCCGTAGCGGGAGCCCGCTTTCTCACCGGGTGCGGTGGCGATGACGTCGGCGTACCCGTCCTTGTTGAGATCGGCCGCGGTGACCTTCGCGCCGAAGAAGTCCCTGGCCTCCGCGGCGCCCTCGATACCCGGGCTGTTCTGCGTGACCACCGTGCGCCTGGTGAAGTCCAGCCCCTTCGATGTGCCCCACACGACCACGACCGCGCCCGCCTCCGACTTTCCGCCCACCGAGGCCGTGCGGTCGCCGAGGACGAGGTCGCGGTAGCCGTCGCCGTTGAAGTCGTCCGCGTACTTCGCGGCCGCGGCACCGGCGGGGGCGGCCAGGGCGAGGGGGGTCTGACCGCCGGCGAGCAGGGCGGCGGCCAGGAGGGAGACGTGGACACGGCTGGTCAAGGGGGCTCCAAAGGTCGTGGCGATCCCGGAATCGCGTGGGGTCGCGATGAGGAGACTCCCGGCAAGGGGTGTGAGTTGTACGGGAGTTCGGTGAACTTCCGGGGCCGCCGTGACGTCAGTCGTCCGCCAGGAACTCCGACGTCGAGAAGGCGACCGCCGGCTTCGCCGCCACGAGCCCCTTCTCCACGCTGTTCAACTCCTGCGCCGCCCGGTACGAAGCAGTCGGCGCCGCCTTCGCCGACCGTCGGATCACGAGATCCGCCGCCAGTGGGAGAGCATCATCGAGCAAGCACGTATGCGCCGGCGCACCGCGCGCGAACAGGTCACACACCACCGGCCCGAGGACTGAGCCACGACGAGGACCTGCGGTGCTGCCCTACCCGGCGGCGGCCGCAGACTGATCCCGCTGCTATCTCCCAGGCGTTTGTCATACCGGTGATCTAAGGTCGTGCTGCTCGTCACCACCGGGGACATGACTGGCTTGTCTCACCGGGTCCGTTCAGTGAATCCACGCAAACCTCTTCAAACATAAGGACGTTGATGAGACGCAACTCCCTCACCGGGATAGCCGCCGTGTTTGCTTCGGCTGCGGGTCTGGCCGCATCGCTGCTCGTCGCGGGCCCGGCCGGTGCTGTTTCCAGCCAGCCGGTGATCACTATGGACGCGCCGACTACGGCTGCCCTGCCGGCGGCTCCTGCCACGGCAGGCATGTCCTTCGACTTCCACACCAGGACCAAGAACCTCACGGCCGACGATGCCACGCTCACCGTGGACGCCCGGGGTCTGTCGAAGATCGCCAAGGTGACGTTCTCGAGCAACTGCACCGCCCATGGCCTGGTCGCCACGTGTTGGGAGATGTTCGAGTCCGGCTCCGATCCGAAGAACGGACTCGGGTCCGTGACCCAGCTGACCCTGACCGCACTCCGAGGCAGTCGGCTGGGCGCCACGGGAACGTACAAGATCACCGGCCGGTCGGCGCACGCGCAGATCGTGGGTGGCACGGGGTCGGTCACCGTGGGAGGGCCGTCCTTCGGCCTGAAGCGCCTCGTTGATCACACCAACCTGAAGGTCGGCAGCAACCTCAAGGAACCCGTCCAGTTCAGCAACCTCGGCAACCGTCCTGCCCGCGGCGTGCAGACCGTCCTGGCAACCTCACCCGGCCTGGACTTCGTCGACCACTACTCCAACTGCCAGTACGGGTCCAACGGCACCGTCCACTTCGCCAGGTGCTACCCCAGGGGCGCCATCAACATTGCAGAGACGGCCGCCCTGTCCGCCCCGGTGCGCCTGCACGTGAACTCCAGCGCCCTGTTCACCTACCTCGACGTCCTCACCGCGCCGCTCGGCCAGCCCGGCTGGCCGGACGGCCAGGGCATCAAGTGGACGTGGGGCAAGAAGTCCGCGCCCGCGCTGAAACTGAGGGTGATCAAGCCAGGCCGGCACTCCTCGGCCCCGGCGGGATCCGTCTCCCTGCCGCAGACCGGCGACGTCACCGACTATGGGATCGCTTCCCTCAAGGCCCGCAACACGGCCGACTTCGCAGTCTCCGGCGCGAGTGCTCAAGCGGGCGCCGGCACGACCGCGACCCTCGGCTTCCACCTGGCCGCCAACGGTCCGGCGACGCTGTACGACCGCAGCGGCGGTGAGGGAGTACCCACCGCCTGGGTGACGCTCCCGCCCGGCACCACCGCCGTCGGCCATTCGGCCAACTGCGCTCCGTGGCAGGAGAACAATCCGACCGCCAAGGCCAAGGGCCCCTACGTCTGCAGACTGCCGGGCATCGTCGTGCCCAAGGGACAGGTCACCGCCTTCGCCGTGACCCTGCGGGTCGACGACGTGGTCCCCCATGCCGCAGGCAGCGTCCAGCTGGTCTGGGGCCCGGATCCGGCTGACTCCCACCGGCCCGACTTCGAACCGGACAGCCGCAACGACTCCGCCGCCCTCACCGTGAACTGAGCCACCGCCCACGGGCAAGCACCGGACTCCTCCTCCCGCTCACGCCCTCCTGATCACCCCTGCGGCAGGATGAGCGCATGAGCGTAGTCAAGATCAATGTGCTGACCGTGCCCGCCGAGCAGCGGGAGGTCCTGGAGAAGCGGTTCGCTTCCCGGGCCCACGCCGTGGAGAACTCGGACGGTTTCGAGTGGTTCGAACTTCTCCGCCCGGTCGAGGGGACCGACCAGTACCTCGTGTACACACGGTGGCGGGACGAGGAGTCCTTCCAGGCGTGGATGGAGGGGCCGATGAAGTCCGCGCACCAGGGCGGCGGGGAGGGCGGCGAGCGGCCGAAGCCCGCCGCCTCCGGCTCCACGCTGTGGTCCTTCGAGGTGGTGCAGCAGGCGGGGCCGAAGGGCGCGTAGCGTTCGCGCGCTGGGCCGGGGCCGACGTCATGGGGTGTCGGTCCCGGCTTGTTCGTCTACGAGGGTTCGCACGCAGGGCAGTTGAGCGGAACGCCCAGGCAAGCGTGCAGGACCTGGCCGAGTCGCCGGTCCACGGCCGCGTTCTCGGCGGCTGACTCCTGCGGGTTCCGGGAGGGGACGAGTGCGTACGGCAGGGCCGTGGTGAGTACGGCGAGTGTGACGGTGTCCTGCTCGGCGCCTCGGGGCAGATGGCCGGTGACGTGGTCGCTCGACCAGCGCCAGGCCAGTTGGTGCCAGGCCGTGGTCGGGTGGAGCACGGCGGCGTACGTCAGTGCCGGATCGGTTCGTGCCATGGCCGCCACGACCGGGTGGCCCCGCAGCAGGCCCGCGGCCCTGACCACTGTGCGCTCCGCGAGGCAGGTCGGGGACAGCGGCCCCCCGGGCACCTCGCGGGCTCTGTGCAGTACGCGTCGGAGCTCGTGCAGTGTGGCCTCTTCGAGCAGCGCGCGGGGGCTGCGCCAGTTCCGGTAGATGAACGGGCGGTTGGTGTCGGCCAGGCGGGCGATGTGCGTCACGCCGACGCGTCGCGGCCCGTACTCGGCCAGCGCGTCCAGAAGCGCGCGGTGAACGGTGACTGTGCTCATTCCGGCGAGCTTGGTGCCGGCGCGGGGAGGGTGCCCGGGAAAAGTGTGTCGGTTTCCCTGAAAGTGTCACAGTTTTTTGGGGAGGGGTCCCGCTCAGGCCGACGGTTCGGTCTCTTCGGTGGGGCGCGGGCGCTGAGAGACGAAGGAGCCGAGGCCGGGTTCCGTGTAGATCAGCCCCTCCGCGCGCAGCCCCTTGTGCACCTTCTGCGCCGTCACTGCGGCGATGCCGAACTCCGCGGTGATTTCGACGACGGACGGGATGCGGGCGCGCGGCGGGTACGTGCCGTCCTCGATACGGCCACGGATCACATCAGCTACCTGGCGCCAGCGAGGGATGTCGGGAGCAAATTCCATCACTGCACCACCATGCGCATACGGTGGACTTCAGTGCGATTCACAGTCTACAGCTCATACCGCAGTAGGGTGCGGTAGGGTCGCTGCCAAAGAAGCCCCGGCGACGGGTAGCAGCCGCCCCGGGGTGTGGCCACCAGCCAAACCGGATCGGAGCTGATGACGTGACCGACCCTATCCACCGTCTCCTCGCCTGGATGGGCTTCCTGCTCATCCCGCGCGGGGTCGAACGCGAGTCGCAGCCCCCAGTGCCACCTCTCGCGCCGCCCCTCCCGGCTCACCGCAGCCCCTACGGCCTCGACACTCCCCTCGACGCCACCGCCACCCGATCCGTACGCCCGTATCTGATCGCCCACGAACAACGCCAGCGACGTCGCGAACTCGCCCTCGCCGCCATGGGGTTGGACATGCCCGGCCCCTACTGGATCCACGGGCTGGAGGTCGCATGACGCACCATCCGCTCCGCCTCCTCCCCTGGACCGGTGCCGAAGGAAAGTCCTGCTACCTGATCACCGACGACAACGACGGCCCCGTCTCCCGCCTCGCCGACGCCACCGAGTCCGTCCAACTGGGCATGGGCGGTCAACTCCTCGCGCACGCCCGGGAGATCCTCCCGGCCGCCCCGCCGGGGGAGCTCCGGTTCCTCACGGAGTGCCTGACGCAGGCTCTTGATGACGTACTGCGCGTCGCGGTGAGCCGGGGGCGGCGGCTGGAGGAGCAGCAATGACGGCATCGACGGTGCTTGGCTGCATTGCCAGCGTTGCAGCCATGGAGATGAAGACGGTGACCATCAGGCTTCGGGCGGATGCCGCCTGGCTGGCCATCCGCGAGTTCGCTCGTCTGAACGATTACCGTCTGGAGGCTGAGGTCAAGGACGCGCAGGCCCTGGTGCTCGGCGTCCGCGCGTACGAGATCGAGTTGCCGGCCAGCGCGAGGACCCTGTCCTCGTGGTGGGAGCCTGTCGGCACCGCGTGAGTGCATACGACGGCGCCCCCGGTCTCGTAGGACATACGAGACCGGGGGCGCCGCAACAACCGTAGAAGCCGCTACTTCACCGGCTCCGGCTCCGGCTCGTTCTCCGTCTCCGGCTCGCCCGCCGGGTCCACCGGCGTCTTCACCGACTCCAGCAGCAGCTGGGCCACGTCCACCACCTGGATGGACTCCTTGGCCTTGCCGTCGTTCTTCTTGCCGTTGACCGAGTCGGTGAGCATGACCAGGCAGAACGGGCAGGCCGTCGAGACGATGTCCGGGTTGAGGGAGAGGGCCTCGTCGACGCGCTCGTTGTTGATGCGCTTGCCGATCCGCTCCTCCATCCACATCCGGGCGCCGCCGGCGCCGCAGCAGAAGCCGCGCTCCTTGTGGCGGTGCATCTCCTCGTTGCGCAGGCCCGGGACGTTGGCGATGATCTCGCGCGGGGGTGTGTAGATCTTGTTGTGGCGGCCCAGGTAGCAGGGGTCGTGGTAGGTGATGATGCCCTCGACCGGGGTCACCGGGACCAGCTTGCCCTCGTCGACGAGGTGCTGGAGCAGCTGGGTGTGGTGGATGACCTCGTAGTCGCCGCCGAGCTGCGGGTACTCGTTGCCGATCGTGTTGAGGCAGTGCGGGCAGGTGGCGACGATCTTCTTCGCCGACTTCGGCTTGGCGGACTCGGGGACCACCTTGCCGTCGTCGTCCAGTTCCTCGCCGAACGCCATGTTCAGTGCCATGACGTTCTCCATGCCGAGCTCCTGGAAGAGGGGCTCGTTGCCGAGACGGCGGGCGGAGTCACCGGTGCACTTCTCGTCGCCGCCCATGATCGCGAACTTGACGCCCGCGATGTGGAGCAGCTCGGCGAAGGCCTTGGTGGTCTTCTTGGCGCGGTCCTCCAGGGAGCCCGCGCAGCCGACCCAGTACAGGTACTCGACCTCGGTGAGGTCCTCGATGTCCTGGCCGACGACCGGGACCTCGAACTCGACCTCCTTGAGCCACTCCAGGCGCTGCTTCTTGGCCAGGCCCCAGGGGTTGCCCTTCTTCTCCAGGTTCTTGAGCATCGTGCCCGCCTCGGACGGGAACGCGGACTCGATCATGACCTGGTAGCGGCGCATGTCGACGATGTGGTCGATGTGCTCGATGTCCACCGGGCACTGCTCGACGCAGGCGCCGCAGGTGGTGCAGGACCACAGGACGTCCGGGTCGATGACGCCGTTCTCCTCGGCGGTGCCGATCAGCGGGCGCTCGGCCTCCGCGAGAGCGGCGGCCGGGACGTCCTTCAGCTGTTCCTCGGAGGCCTTCTCCTCGCCCTCCATGGACTTGCCGCCACCCGCGAGCAGGTAGGGCGCCTTGGCGTGCGCGTGGTCGCGCAGGGACATGATCAGGAGCTTGGGGGAGAGCGGCTTGCCCGTGTTCCAGGCCGGGCACTGCGACTGGCAGCGGCCGCACTCGGTGCAGGTGGAGAAGTCCAGCAGGCCCTTCCAGGAGAACTGCTCGACCTGGGAGACGCCGAAGACGTCGTCGTCACCGGGGTCGGTGAAGTCGATCGGCTTGCCGCCCGAGGTCATCGGCTGCAGGGCGCCCAGGGCCGTCGAGCCGTCGGCGTTGCGCTTGAACCAGATGTTCGGGAAGGCCAGGAAGCGGTGCCAGGCCACACCCATGTTGGTGTTCAGCGAGACCACGATCATCCAGATGAACGAGGTGCTGATCTTGATCATCGCGACCAGGTAGACCAGGTTCTGCAGTGCGCTGACGCCGAGGCCCTTGAAGGCCAGGACCAGCGGGTACGACGCGAAGTACGACGCCTCGTAGCCCCCTACGTGGTGGATCGCACCCTCCAGGCCGCGCAGCACGTAGATCGCGAGGCCGATGGTGAGGATGACGTACTCGACGAAGTACGCCTGGCCCGACTTGGAGCCCGCGAAGCGGGACTTGCGGCCGGGGCGGGAGGGCAGGTTCGACAGGCGGATCGCGATGAGGACGAGGATGCCGATCGTCGTCATCACGCCGATGAACTCGGTGTACATCTCGAACGGCAGGAAGTCGCCGATCACCGGCAGCGTCCAGTCGGCCTGGAAGAGCTGGCCGAAGGCCTGCGCCAGGGTCGGCGGCAGGGTCAGGAAGCCGACCGCCACGAACCAGTGGGCGAAGCCCACGATGCCCCAGCGGTTCATCCGCGTGTGGCCGAGGAACTCCCTGACAAGGGTCACGCTGCGCGCGTACGGGTTGTCGGTCCGGGTGCCGGCGGGCACCGGCTGGCCCAGTTTGAAGTACCGGACGAACTGACCGATGGCGCGTGCGAGCAGCGCAACGCCGACCACGGTCAGCACCAGCGACACGATGATCGCGGCGAGTTGCATTTGGGGGCTCCTCGGGACTGCGAGGGTCATTACTAAGCGGTAACTTATGTAGTCCGATTGAGACTACCCCCATCATCCGTCGCACTGTAACCGGGCGTGCGGTGATCTGCGTCGCTGAGGGTTGCCTTAAGGGGCCGCGACCAGGTCTGCTGCCGGGCTTGCGACGATGCGATCGTGTTATTCACGCCAAATTGGTACATTTGCGCCTAACTTAGACCCGTGCTATACGGGATCGCCGCCGCCACCACCGCCCTGCTGCTCGCCGCCGTGCTCACCGCACTGCTGCGGGTGCCCGCGCTGCGCCTCGGGATCGTCGAGCGGAGACGGCTGCGGCAGCGGCCGGTGCCGCTGCTCGGCGGTCTGGCCGTGGTGCTCGCCACCTGCGCGGTGGCGGTGGCCATGGACCGGACCGGCGTCGCGCCCCTAGGTGCCGGGGTGGGGCGGCTGCTGGTCGCGGGCGGCGCCGTCGCCGTGCTCGGGCTCGTCGCGGACATCGGGCGGGTCAAGGCGCGGGTCCTCGTCGCCGGTACGGCCGTGGCGGCGGCCAGTGTCGTGCCGTACCAGGAGACCGGGGTGCCGGCCGGGCTGCTCGCCGTCGGCTGGATCGTCTTCGTCGCCATCGGGTTCAAGGCGCTCGACCATGCGGACGCGCTCGCGGGGACCGTCGGGGTGCTCACCGCCTTCGGGGTGGGGGCCTGTGCGGCGGCCGAGCTGATGGACGGGCTCGCGGTGCTGCTGAGCGTGCTGGCCGCCGCGCTGACCGGGTTCCTCATGCACAACTGGCCGCCCGCGCGCGTGGGGCTCGGCGCCTGCGGGTCGCTGTTCACGGGGTTCCTGCTCGCCGCCTCGGCGGTGTTCACCCGTGCGGGCTACGGGCTCGCCCCCAGTGCGGGAGTGCTGTTCTCGCTCACCGCCCTGGCGAGCGCGGACGTACTCCTCGTGGTCCTTTCGCGGCGGCTGGCCGGGCGGCCGTTGCTGCGCGGCGGACCCGACCATGTCGCCCACCGGCTGCGGCGGTTGGGGCTGACTCCGCAGGGGGCGACCGTGCTGCCCGGAATCGGCGCCTTCGCCGGGGTGTTCGTCGGGGTGCTGATGCACATCGGGTGGACCGCCCTGTCCGCCGTGTACTGGGTGGGGGCGGTGGCGCTCGTCGTCGTACTCATGCTCCTTCGGGTGCCTGTGTACGGTCTCCGGCGGTCCGTGCCCACGCAATCGACGCAGGTCAGCGGCCCATTGCGTGTAAGGAACGGATAAGAGTTGAGTCGGCCCGACTCAGGTCTGTTGACCCATCGCCGGGCGTCGTGCACACTTGAGTCCGTTCCACTCAAGTCAGCTGGAGGATTCACCATGGCACGTGCGGTCGGCATCGACCTGGGCACGACTAACTCCGTCGTCAGCGTTCTGGAGGGCGGCGAGCCCACCGTCATCACCAACGCCGAGGGTGCCAGGACCACGCCGTCCGTCGTCGCCTTCGCGAAGAACGGTGAGGTGCTCGTCGGCGAGGTCGCCAAGCGCCAGGCGGTCACGAACGTGGACCGGACCATCCGTTCCGTGAAGCGCCACATGGGCACGGACTGGAAGATCGAGCTCGACGGGAAGCCCTTCAACCCGCAGCAGATCTCCGCGTTCATCCTGCAGAAGCTCAAGCGGGACGCCGAGGCCTACCTGGGCGAGAAGGTGACCGACGCGGTCATCACCGTCCCGGCCTACTTCAACGACTCCGAGCGCCAGGCGACGAAGGAGGCCGGCGAGATCGCCGGTCTGAACGTCCTGCGCATCGTGAACGAGCCGACCGCGGCCGCGCTCGCCTACGGCCTCGACAAGGACGACCAGACGATCCTCGTCTTCGACCTCGGCGGCGGCACCTTCGACGTGTCCCTCCTGGAGATCGGTGACGGCGTCGTCGAGGTGAAGGCCACCAACGGCGACAACCACCTCGGTGGTGACGACTGGGACCAGCGCATCGTCGACTACCTGGTCAAGCAGTTCGCCGGCGGCCACGGCGTGGACCTCGGCAAGGACAAGATGGCCCTGCAGCGTCTGCGTGAGGCTGCCGAGAAGGCCAAGATCGAGCTGTCCTCGTCCACCGAGACGTCGATCAACCTGCCCTACATCACCGCGTCCGCCGAGGGCCCGCTGCACCTGGACGAGAAGCTCACCCGGGCTCAGTTCCAGCAGCTGACGGCCGACCTGCTGGAGCGCTGCAAGACGCCGTTCCACAACGTCATCAAGGACGCCGGCATCTCCATCAACGAGATCGACCACGTCGTCCTCGTCGGCGGCTCGACCCGTATGCCCGCCGTCGCCGAGCTGGTGCGCGAGCTGACCGGCGGCAAGGACGCCAACAAGGGCGTCAACCCGGACGAGGTCGTCGCCATCGGCGCCGCCCTGCAGGCCGGTGTCCTCAAGGGTGAGGTCAAGGACGTCCTGCTCCTCGACGTGACCCCGCTGTCCCTCGGCATCGAGACCAAGGGCGGCATCATGACCAAGCTCATCGAGCGGAACACGACGATCCCGACCAAGCGGTCCGAGATCTTCACCACCGCCGAGGACAACCAGCCCTCCGTGCAGATCCAGGTCTACCAGGGCGAGCGCGAGATCGCGGCGTACAACAAGAAGCTCGGGATGTTCGAGCTGACCGGTCTGCCGCCGGCCCCGCGCGGTGTCCCGCAGATCGAGGTCGCCTTCGACATCGACGCCAACGGCATCATGCACGTGACCGCGAAGGACCTCGGCACGGGCAAGGAGCAGAAGATGACCGTCACCGGCGGCTCCTCGCTGCCGAAGGACGAGGTCGACCGGATGCGCCAGGAGGCCGAGAAGTACGCGGAGGAGGACCACGCCCGCCGCGAGGCCGCCGAGACCCGCAACCAGGGCGAGCAGCTCGTCTACCAGACGGAGAAGTTCCTCAAGGACAACGAGGACAAGGTCCCCGGCGAGATCAAGACCGAGGTCGAGGCCTCCGTCGAGGAGCTGAAGACCGCGCTCAAGGGCGAGGACACCGCCGAGATCCGCACCGCCACCGAGAAGGTCGCGGCCGTCTCGCAGAAGCTGGGCCAGGCCATGTACGCCGACGCCCAGGCCTCGCAGGCCGCCGGCGGCGCCGCGGGCGCCGAGGCCCCCAAGGCCGACGACGACGTGGTGGACGCCGAGATCGTGGACGACGAGCGCAAGGACGGTGCCGCGTGACGGAGGAGACCCCGGGCTTCGACGAGAAGCCCGACGTCCCCTCCGGCGCCACCCCCGAAGACGCCGAGCCGCAGGCCGCCTCCCCCTCCTCGGGGGAGGGGGCGGCCCCGGCCGGGGACGCAGCACAGATCGCAGGCCTGACGGCCCAGCTGGACCAGGTGCGCAAGGCGCTCGAGGAGCGCACCGCGGACCTCCAGCGGCTCCAGGCCGAGTTCCAGAACTACCGCCGCCGGGTCGAGCGGGACCGGATCACGGTCAAGGAGATCGCCATCGCGAACCTCCTCACCGAGCTCCTGCCCGTGCTCGACGACATCGGCCGCGCCCGGGACCACGGCGAACTCGTCGGCGGATTCAAGTCCGTCGCGGAGTCGCTGGAGACCGTCGCGGCGAAGATGGGACTGCAGCAGTTCGGCAAGGAGGGCGAGCCCTTCGACCCGACGATCCACGAGGCCCTGATGCACTCGTACGCGCCGGACGTCACCGAGACGACCTGCGTGGCGATTCTGCAGCCCGGGTATCGCTTCGGCGAGCGCACCATCCGTCCCGCGCGGGTGGCCGTCGCCGAGCCGCAGCCCGGCGCCCAGACCGTCAAGGCCGAAGAGGCCGAGGCGGGCGACGACAAGGAGAGCGGTGGCCCGGACGAGGGCTGAGCTCGAACCGGTCGCAGCACCGACCGCTGAATCGATGAGAGAGGAGGGGCGTCGGGGATGAGCACCAAGGACTTCATCGAGAAGGACTACTACAAGGTCCTCGGCGTCCCCAAGGACGCCACCGAGGCCGAGATCAAGAAGGCCTACCGGAAGCTCGCCCGCGAGAACCACCCGGACGCCAACAAGGGCAACGCCAAGGCCGAGGAGCGCTTCAAGGAGATCTCCGAGGCGAACGACATACTCGGCGACCCCAAGAAGCGCAAGGAGTACGACGAGGCCCGCGCCCTCTTCGGCAACGGCGGCTTCCGCCCCGGGCCGGGCGGCGCGGGCGGCTCCTTCAACTTCGACCTGGGCGACCTCTTCGGAGGCGGCGCCCAGGGCGGGGGTTCCGGAGGCTTCGGCGGCGGAATCGGTGACGTCTTCGGGGGCCTGTTCAACCGGGGCAGCTCCGGCACGACCCGGGTGCAGCCCAGGCGCGGCCAGGACATCGACACCGAGGTCAGCCTCAGCTTCACCGAGGCGATCGAGGGGGCGACGGTCCCGCTGCGCATGTCCTCGCAGGCGCCCTGCAAGGCCTGCTCGGGCACCGGCGACGCGAACGGCAACCCGCGGGTGTGCCCGACGTGCGTCGGCACCGGCCAGGTCGCGCGGGGTTCCGGCGGCGGCTTCTCACTCACCGACCCCTGCCCGGACTGCAAGGGCCGCGGTCTGATCGCGGAGAACCCCTGCGAGGTCTGCAAGGGCTCGGGCCGTGCCAAGTCCTCGCGCACCATGCAGGTCCGCATCCCGGCCGGGGTGTCGGACGGCCAGCGCATCCGGCTGCGCGGCAAGGGCGCACCGGGCGAGCGCGGCGGCCCGGCGGGCGACCTGTACGTCACGGTGCATGTCGACGCGCACCCCGTGTTCGGCCGCAAGGGCGACAACCTCACCGTCACCGTCCCGGTGACGTTCGCGGAGGCGGCGCTCGGCGGCGAGATCAGGGTCCCCACCCTGGGCGGCCCGCCCGTCACCCTGAAGCTGCCCCCGGGCACGCCCAACGGCCGCACCATGCGCGCCCGCGGCAAGGGCGCGGTCCGCAAGGACGGCACCCGCGGCGACCTCCTGGTCACCGTAGAGGTGAGTGTTCCGGCGGATCTGACGGGGAAGGCTCGTGACGCACTCGAGGCGTATCGCGAGGCGACCGCGGGCGAGGACCCGCGGGCGGAGCTGTTCAAGGCCGCGAAGGGAGCATGACCAGATGGACGGCCGTCGACGCAACCCGTACGAGCTGACCGAGGAAACCCCGGTCTACGTCATCTCGGTGGCGGCCCAGCTCTCCGGCCTGCACCCGCAGACCCTGCGCCAGTACGACCGCCTCGGCCTGGTCTCGCCCGACCGCACCCCCGGCCGCGGCCGCCGCTACTCGGCCCGCGACATCGAACTGCTGCGCACCGTCCAGCAGTTGTCGCAGGACGAGGGCATCAACCTGGCCGGCATCAAGCGGATCATCGAACTGGAGAACCAGGTCGCCGCGCTCCAGCAGCGCGTCGCCGAACTCCAGTCGGCGGTCGAGGGCGCGGCGGCGGCCATGCAGCAGCGCGAGGCGGCGGTGCATGCGTCGTACCGCCGCGATCTGGTCCCGTACCAGGAGGTGCAGCAGACCAGCGCGCTGGTGGTGTGGCGGCCGAAGAAGGCGAGGGACTAGCCGGACGGCCGCGGGTGTGAGAAGGGGATGTCGGAAAAGGCCCGGAGGTTCTCCCGAACCTCCGGGCCTTTTCTGTGTGTCGTCGGGGGGCGCGACATCAAGCTGACTGCTCTCTGCACGAAGCTGCCAACGATCCCTGTGGAACGCAGGTCCGCAGGCTGACAGAGTCATGGGCAGACGAATTGCAGGGGGAACCGTGAGCAGGAAATCGCATTCGATCGTTTCTTTGTCCATTGCCCGTATCGGCTTCACGGCGGGCGCGGCGCTCGTGCTTGCCGGAGTGCCGGTCCTGGCCCAGACAGCCGTCGCGGCGGAAGCCCACGGGACCGTGGCGCATCCCACCGCGACGGACGGCGAGCGCCTGCCACCGGCCGCCGACATCGTGGAGAGCATTCTTGGGCTCGCCAGCCGCGTCAACGGCTGGCAGTGAGGGCCATGGTGGAGAAGAACAGCGCGGCCACGTTCAAGCCGCGAGACCTTGACGAGGTTCCATCGGTGGACGCGCTCCTCGTCGGACTGGGACTGGGCCCGTTCGAGCGGGACTCGCTGACCGCCCCGGTCGGGCGCAACGACTCCTGGGTGGGTGCCACCACCAGTGGGCGGAAGGTCTTCGTCAAGCATCTGCTCGGGCCCGCCGAGGACGTTCGCTCCAGGATGGGCCGGCTGCTGTCCTTCGAGCGTTTCGCCGAGGGGCTGCCGACGGCGGCACTGCGCGGACCCGCGTTCCTCGGCGCGGACGAGGCCGGGGCACTGGTGGCGTACGACTGTGTCGAAGGGGCACGCAGTGGCGCCGAGTTGATGATCGACGAGACCTTCGGCTCCGGCCTCGCCGAGAACATCGGCCGGGCGATCGGGCTGCTGCACGAGGCGCCGACCGCCGACATCGAGGAGTTCGACCGATCCTGGCCGCCGCATCCGCCGCTGGGCTTCCTGCAGGGGCTGCCGCTACCGGTGTTCGAGTCGCTGAGCTTTGCGGAACTGCAGGGCTGGCGGCTGATGCAGACCGACGAGACGCTGGTCAGGGCCATCGGAGAGCTGCGGGAACGGGAGCGCCAGGCACCCCGGGTGCCGTCCCACTGCGATCTGCGTGTCGACCAGTTCCTGGTGACCGGGGACGACTTCCTGGTGACCGACTGGGAGGAGTTCCGGCTGGCGGACCCGGCCCGTGACGTCGGCGCGTTTGCCGGTGAGTGGCTGCACCGCTCGATCCTGGACATCGTCACCACCCGCGGTGACACGGTCTTCGCGGACATCGAGCTGACGCACGAGGCGGTGATCGGCCGCGGGGTGCAGAAGATGCAGCGGCTGCTGCCGCTGGTACGCGCCTTCTGGCACGGCTACCGGCAGGTGCGGCCCGGTCTGGACACCGGCCTCGCCACACGGGCCACGGCCTACGCCGGCTGGCATCTGCTGGACCGCCTGATGGCCGGCGCGTCCCGGACGTCGCGCCTCTCGGGCATCGAGCGGGCCGCGGCCGGCATCGGCCGGGCGGCACTGATCACACCGGAGAAGTTCGTGACCACGCTGGGATTCGAGGAACCCCATGCAGCGGCGGAACCCCACGAAGTGGCGGAACCCGTAGGAACACACGAGGAGGCCGCATGAGCGGGAACCCCGGGCACACCGTGCTCGCGCCACGCCTGCGGGACGCCCTCGGCCGGGTGACCGTCGCGGCCGGCGGCACCAGTGCCCGCGTGGACGACCGGGACGTAGAGGCGGACAGCCCGCGCGAGATGCGCCGACTGCTCGCCGAGGCCCTCTACGACATCCTGCACGCGGGGCAGTTCGTGGAGAAGGGTGCGTTGTCATTCCGGCTGCGTGACGAGCCCTTCGAACGCGTCCTCGGCGCGGCCGTACCGCACGAGCGGAGCACAGCCCGGGCCCGGGTGCACATTCCCGCGGCCGACGGTTCTCCCGAGCGGGCGCTGGTCGAGCGGGACGGGGTGCGGGTGTGGGCGCCGGCCTCCGCCGTACAGGAGGACGGGCCGCTCGCCGCGGGTCAGGTGGTGACGCTCGACGTGCCTGCACGCCGCCCCGCACTGTCACCCGGGTTCTTCGTCGTGGACGGTTCACAGCCGCGCAGCCCGCAGCGTGAACTGCTGCGCGTGTACGTCCACATCACGCGGTGGCAGGACGCCGCGCCGGTCTGGGCGCGGGTGCTCGGCCACCTGGAGGGACGCGGGATCGCGTACCGCTCGAAGATCCTCTCCGCCAAGGCGCTGTACCCGCGCCGGGACGCGCTGGTGGTGTACCTCAGCCAGGAGTCGTGGCAGGAGGCGCCCCGGCTGGCCGAGACGCTCCGCGGGACTCCCGGACTCGGGAGGGAGACGTCCGTCTTCGCCGAGCCGCTCGGCCCGGGCGTCGCCGTCGCCTGGGAGCCGGAGGACGAACGCCCGGGCATGTCGGGCCTCAGTTTCGGCCAGCACCGGGCCACCGCTCTGGCCCGTGCCCTGCTCGACGGCGCCGCCGACCCGATTCTTCTGGAACAGGCCGTCGTCGCCCGCTTCACCGAGGCGGGTATCGACCCCGCCCGTCCCGCGCGCAACAGCGCCTCCCCCGAGTTTCCCGCGGCAATCGACAGCCCGCGGGATTACGACCCGGTGCCTGCCTGAAAGGACCGGGCCGGGAAATGCCCTGCGCCTGTTCGGACTTGGCGCAGAAATCCCATCACTGAAACGCCATCACTGAAACGCCATCACTGAATCGCCATCACTGAAAACCGTCAGTGAATCGTCGTCAGTGAATCATCGTCACCGAATTCCTACAGGGAGACACCTATGGACAAGTCCATGGCGATCATGGAGCTCGTCTCGAACTACGGCGCCTACGCGGACGTCGACGAGCTGAACATCACGGCGGCGGCCGACGCTCCGGCCACCACGCCCGTCTGCGCGGCCAGCGTCGCCAGCTCCAGCTGGTGCGCCGCGTCGGCGAGCGCGGTCAGCGGTGCCACGTACGAGATCACCTGCTGACCGCACCCCCCAGAACCTGTCGGCGAACGCCGGCAGTGCTCCGCAAGGAGCGCACGAGGAAGGGAAAACCCATGGAGAAGACCACCGCGATCATGGAGCTGATGGCCGGTTACGAGGCCTACAGCGACGCGCGTGAGCTGCACGTTGCGGCCGTCGCCGAGGCGCCCGCCACGTCGCCCGCCTGCATCGCCAGCGCCACCGCCAGCTTCGTCGCCAGCCAGTTCTCGGCCAGGACGATCGCCGGCGGCTGCTGATCGTGGCTCGCCGGCCGGCCGCCCGCGGAACGGGCCCGTCTCCGCGGTCGGCCGCCCGGCGGTCTTCCCCCACCCCCTTTCGGATTTGTTCACCCGCGCACCAGATGGGAACCGACCGTTGCCGCATCAACCGGACCATGCAGATCTGCTGGAGATGGCGGACCTCCTGACACCCGCCGCGATCCGTGCCGCGGCCACCCTCCGCATCGCGGACCGGCTGGGTGCGGGCAGCGGTGACCTGGCGAAGCTGGCCGAACTCACCGGCACCCGCCCGGACCTGCTGGGCCTCCTGCTGCGCCACCTCACCGCGAAGGGGGTGCTGAGCCGGGACGAGGACGGCACCTACACCGTCACCGAACTCGGTGCGCCGTTGCGCGAGGACCATCCGGCAAGCCTGCGCGGGCACTTGACGACCGACGGCCTCTACGGCCGGTCCGCTCTCGCGCTGGTCAACATCCTGCACACGCTGCGCACCGGCGAACCGGCCCACACCGGCGTCTTCGGCCGCGGCTACTGGGAGAGCGTCAACGAGGACCCCGCCTTCGTCGAGGCACTGGAGCAGAGCGAGCCCGAGGGGCGACCCGGCTGGGGAGCCGAGCTGATCTTCGACGGTCACGACTGGAGCGGGGCCCGGCACGTGGTCGACGTCGGCGGCCACAGCGGCGTCATCCTGATCGAGCTGCTGCGCCGCCGGCCCCATCTGCGCGGCACGTTGCTCGACCTCAAGAACGCGGCCGAGGTCGCCGGCCGCCGTATCGCCGAAGCCGGTCTGGCCGACCGGGCCGAGGCGGTGGTGGGCAGCTTCTTCGAGCCGCTGCCCGCGGGCGCCGACGTCTACCTGCTGTCGGCGGTGCTCGCCGACTGGACCGACGAGCAGGCCACGGCGATCCTGCGCCGCTGCGCCGAAGCGGCAGGGCCGTCCGGCAAGGTCCTGGTCGCCGAGGTGAATCTGCACGTCCCACGCGAGGCACCCGACTCGGCGGCCCTGGAGCTGTGGCTGCGGGCCACGATGCCCGCACCCGTGCGCACCGTGGAACAGCTGACGACGCTCGGCGCGGCGGCGGGTCTGCGCCTGACCCGGCAGGGACCAGTCACCCCCGTCCGTTCGATTCTGGAGTTCTCGCCGTGCTGAGTTTCGATGCCGTCAGCAAGGGGTTCGGCGGCCGGCGCGTCCTCGACGCGCTGAGTTTCGAGGTGCGGCCCGGTGAACTGTTCGGGTTCTGCGGGGCCAACGGGGCCGGCAAGACCACTGCGATGCGCATCGCCCTCGGCGTGCTCGCCGCGGACTCCGGGAGCGTGCGCTGGGGCAGCGCCGCAGTGGACGCCCACTCGCGTCGGCGCTTCGGATACATGCCGGAGGAGCGAGGCCTCTACGCCAAGATGACACCCCTCGACCAGCTCGTGTACTTCGGGCGGCTGAGCGGGCTCGGGGTGAAGGAGGCGAGGGAGCGGGCCGCGCGCTGGATCGAGCGGCTCGGCGTGGTGGCCGGCCCCAGGGATCCCCTGGAGAAGCTGTCCCTCGGTAACCAGCAGAAGGTCCAGCTGATCGCGGCGCTCATCCACGACCCGGTCGTCCTCGTTCTCGACGAACCGTTCTCCGGGCTCGATCCGGTGGCGGTGGACGCCATGGCCGACGTCCTTCTCGAGAGAGCCAGGGAAGGCGTGCCGGTCGTCTTCTCCAGCCACCAACTGGAGCTGGTGGAGCGGCTGTGCGACAGGGTCGGCATCCTGCGCGACGGCCGCCTGGTCGCCGAAGGCACGGTGGAGGAGCTGCGCCGCGCCGCCGGTCCCGGCCGGGTCCGCATCACGGTGCGGGACGTGCCTCCGCTGTGGGCGCGCGGTCTGACAGGCGCGCGCGTGCTGGCCGAACGGGACGGCGTCACCACCCTGGAGCTGGAGTCCGACCGGGCGGCACAGGATGTGCTGGCCGCTGCGCAGACCGTGGGACGGGTGGAGCACTTCGGGCGCCACGAGACTGGCCTGGGCGACATCTTCCGAGAGGCGGTAGAGGCGTGACGCACCGCACGGACCTGGAACTGATCAGGATCGTCGCCTCCCGCGAGATCACCCGGCAGCTGCGCAACAAGGCCTTCTGGGCGTCGGTGATCGTGACCGCCGCCATGATGTGCCTCTCGTTCGGGCTGACGAGCGTGATCACGGGCGACGGCGAGGACCCGCCCAAGGTGGGGGTCGTCGGCGAGCGGACCACGGTCGCCGCGGCCCTGCGGACCGAGGTCGGCGTCGAGGAGTACGACGACGCGGCCGCCGCCCGCGCGGCCGTACGCGAGGAGACGGTGGATGCCGCGGTGCTGCCCGGCGGCGAGGTGCTGGTGCTGCGCAAGCTCCCCGCCGACCTGGGCCGCACGATCCGGCAGGCCGAGCGGACGGCCGCGTCGGTGGAGCGGTTGGCACGGCTCGGGGCGCCACCAGCCGAGCAGGAGCGGGCCCTTGAGCCTCCGGTGCTGAGAGTCAGTGCCCTCGACGCGGACGCGGACGAGGTTCAGGAGCGGACGATGACCGCCGGGCTGGGTGTGGTCCTGCTGTTCGTCCTGATGCTGATCTCCGGTCTGGGCATCGCCCAGGGCGTCGCGGAGGAGAAGTCCAGCCGCATCGTCGAGGTGCTGCTGGCGAAGGTCCGGGCCTGGCATCTGCTGACGGGCAAGATCGCCGGACTGGGTGCAGCGGCGCTCGTGCAGATTCTGCTGATGGCGGCCGCGGCCCTGTCCGCGGCGATCGGCTTCGGCGCACTGGACGCTCCGCTCGGCGCCATCGGCACCGTCGCCAACCTGCTGCTGTGGTTCGTACCGGGATATGTCCTCTTCGTCACGCTCTACGCGGTGGCCGGGGCGCTGGTGTCCCGCCAGGAGGACGTCAACCACGTCATCGGGCCGGTGAACATGCTCCAGATGCTGAGCCTGGCCGGACCCGCACTTGCGGCGCGCGGCGGTCCGGACGACATACCGCTGACCGTCGTGTCGATGGTGCCCGGCCTGTCCTGGGCGGCTATGCCGATGCGTATGGCGGCCTCAGCGGTGCCGTGGTGGCAGATCGGGGTCGCGTTCGTCCTGATGCTGCTGGCGATCGCCCTGCTGATCCGGGTCGGCGGCCGCGTCTACCGCGGCGGCCTGCTCAGGTACGGCGGCATCGTCAAGGTCGGGGAGGCGTTGCGCGGTGCGGCGCACTGAGGGCTGGTCGAGGAGGGGGAAGCGGACATGGAGAACGAACGGAACGCGGGGCGGCCGGAGCGGCTGCGGATCCTGCGCGAACTGACCCGGGGCAAGGGCGTCCAGGTCGGCGCCGTCGCCCTGCTCGCGCTGGTCTCCACCGGCGCGACGCTGGCCCTGCCCATGGTGGTGGGCAGGCTGCTGGCTGTCATCCAGCGTGGCTCCAGCCCGACCTGGTGGGTCCTGGTCATGGTGGGCGCCGGCTTCGGTTCGGCCGCCGCGGGGGCGCTGGCCGCATATCTGCTCAGCCGGATGGGGCAGGAGCTGATCCTCGGGCTGCGGGTGCGCACCATGCGGCACGCCCTTGGGCTGCGGCTGGGCGACGCCCGGCGCGAGGGCCCCGGCAATCTGGTGTCCCGGGTGACCGCGGACGCGGCGATGGTGAAGAACCTCGTCGACATCGGCCCGATCCAGCTGCCGATGGCCGGCGTCACCGTGCTGGGCACCCTGGTGATCATGGGGCTGCTCGACTGGGTCCTGCTGCTGATCACCGTGCTGGCCTTCCTGGTCGCCGCCGCACTCGTCGTCCTGGTGGTCCGGGGGCTGCGCCGCACCTACGTCGCCGTCCAGGGCGAAGTCGGCACGCTGGCGCAGCAGTTCGTCGCCGCACTGGGCGCGCTGACCATCATCAAGGCCCACCGCGCGGAGAAGGCGGTCGGCGACCGACTCGCCGAGCGGGCCAGCGAGGTCGCCGCACTGTCCGTCAGGGCGGCCCGGATGGAGTCCCTGATGGTCCCGATCATCAACCTGGGCCAGCAGATCGCTCTGGTCAGCGTGGTCATCGGCGGCGGCAGCCGGATGCTCCACGGTCACCTCACCCTGGCCGACTTCGTCTCCTTTCTGCTGTATCTGCTCCAGCTCACTGCACCGCTGATCATGGCGGCCTCCGGAGTGAGCGGGCTGCAGACGGGGCTGGCGGCCCGGGGTCGGTTCGAGGGGCTGTTCGCCATGCCGACGGAGACGTCCGGGCGGCCGGTGCGGATCACGGCCCGCCAGGCGGCTGCGGCCCCGGACGCCGCCCCCGTGGCCGTCCGTTTCGAGAATGTCGGCTTCGGATACGACGACGGCTGCCCCGTCCTGCGCGATGCCGCCCTGACCGTCCCCACGACGGGGCTGACCGCGATGGTCGGCCTGTCGGGGTCGGGCAAGACGACCGCGCTGGGCCTGATCGAGGGCTTCATGGAGCCGAACCGGGGCCGTATCGAGGTGCTGGGACGCCCGCTCACCGACTGGCCGCTGGACGAACTGCGGTCCCGGATCGCGTACGTCGACCAGTCCTGCACGCTGCTGCAGGACACGGTCCGGGAGAACCTGCTGCTGGGCCGGGAGGACTCCCCGGCCGACGAGATCCTGCTGGCCGCCCTCGACCGGGTCGGCCTGGCGGCGGAGATACGGCGGCTGCCGCAGGGTCTGGACACGGTCCTGGGCGGTGCCGCCGACCTCTCCGGAGGACAGCGGCAGCGGCTCGCCCTGGCCCGTGCCCTGCTCGCCGACGCCCGCCTGGTGCTGCTCGACGAACCGTCCTCCCAGCTGGACTCCGTCAATGAGCAGAAACTGCGCGAGGTGGTCGACGAACTGGCCGCCGACCGTGCCGTCCTGGTCGTCGCCCATCGCATCTCCACCGTCCAGCACGCCGACCACGTGATCGTGCTCGACGCCGGCCGGGTGCTGGACCAGGGCACCCACCTCGGCCTTCTCGACCGCTGCCCCGACTATGCCGACTTGGTGAGCGGCCAGGTCCTGAGCACCTCGTCCCGATGACACCGGCCAGGAGCCGCACCGTGAGCAACCGCACGACACCCACCTACTCCGTCCTCATGCCCTTCGCATCGCCGCGACCCGAGCAGATCCTGCCGTACGCCGCGCTCACCCAGTGGAGCGGTGCGCACCGGCTGTGGCAGGGCCAGGCCATGCTCAACCAGCCGCACCAGGCCTTCGCCTACGCCGCCGCCTCCGGCTTCCGGGTGCCGGTCGGACTGGGCGTGACGCTGATGCCGTTCACGCACCCCTACGAGGCCGCGCTGCAGGCCCAGTCGGTGGCCGCGGCCACGGGGCACTCCGTGGTGGCGGGCTTCGGGCCGGGCGCGGCGGTGTTGCAGCGCAGCATGTGCGGGGCCCCGTACCGCAGTCCGCTGACCGCCGCGCGCGAGTACCTGACCGCAGTGCGGGGCCTGCTCGACGGCGAGCCGGTCGAGCAGGACGGTACCTACTTCACCTGCCATGGGAAGCTGCTGCCGGTGCCCCGGCCGCCCATCGAGGTGGGGCTCGGCGTCCTGCGCCCGGGAATGGCCCGGCTGGCCGGCGAGGTGGCCGACACAGCCATTACCTGGCTGACGCCCGCGGCCTATCTGCGGGACACGATCGTCCCCGCCCTGAGCGAGGGCGCCGAGGCCGCGGGGCGTCAGGTACCCCGGCTTGTGGCCATCGTGCCGGTCGCCCTGGCGGGCCCGGACCGGGACCCGGCCGCCCTGGCCCTGGCGAGCAACATCGGGCATCTGCGGCTGCCGCACTACGTGGACATGCTGCGCCGTTCCGGCATCGAGACCGATAGCACGGACCCGGCCGCCGGCGCCGCCAGGCTCGTGGCGGGGCGTGCCTTCCTCTACGGCGAACCGAAGGTGCTCGCCGAGGAGTTCGCCGCATATCACGAAGCCGGTGTCGACGAGATCGTGCTGAACGTGACCGGGGTGCAGGGAACGTACGGCGGCCGGAGCGCGCTGCGCGAGCTGGAGGCGATCCTCGCCGAGGTGACGTCATGACGGAACACGGCTCACCGCTGCCGGCCGGCACGGTGCCGGACGCGCCGCCGCCCGCGCTGAACATGGAACGGCTCCTGGTGGTGAGCGCCGGCTCCGCCTTCGCGACCGGCATGCCGTACTGGGCCGACTGGCTGCGCCTTTCCTATCCGGACCTGGAGATCAAGCTCGTCCTCACCCGCACCGCCCAGCGGTTCGTCACCCGGCAGGCGCTCGCCGGCCGGCTGCACCGGCGCGGTGAGGTACTGCTCGACGAGTGGCCCGAGGACGAGCCGACCGCCCGCCATGTCGAACTGGCCGAATGGGCCCAGGGCATCGTGGTGTATCCGGCGACCTTCCACTTCACCGCCCGGCTGGCGCTGGGTCTTGCCGACTCGCCCGCGCTGCTCGCCTGTCACTGCACGCGCGCTCCCGTGGCCGTCGCCCCCGCCCTGCCGCCTGGTGGCCTGGACAGTGCCGCCTTCCAGGCGCACTGGGCCACGCTGGCCGCCCGCCCCCACACCGTCCTCGTCCCGCCGCACCCCGGCGTCAGCCTGACCACCGGTCGCGCGGACGCCTGGGTGCCGCCCCTGTTGCCGGAGGTCATCCGCATGCTGGAACACCGTCGCGCCGAGCTCGCGGCAGCCGCCCCGGACCGCGAACCGCCTGTCTCCCTGGCCGGCTTCGCCGCAGACCTGGCCCGCGCATGAGCGGCCCGGAAGCGCCCATCGCGCAACACCGCGTCGAATACGGCACCGACCTGCTGCGCACCCGGGTACGGCAGTTGACCTCGGGCGAGCACGAATGGTCCAGGTCTCCCGGCCGGTTGGCGCCTGCCGGTTTCCGGCCCGTCGGCGCCATCGAGGACAGGCTGACCGCGGTCGGCCGCGACGGCGCAGTGCGGCTGGCGTTGGGCCGCGGCGACGCGACGAGCCGCCGGTACACCGTCGCGGGCGGTGAGTCGGTGGCCAACCGGCTGCTGTCGGGCGGCCCCCGGCCGGAGTTGCGCGGGGCGCTGGGAGGCCTGGGCCGGGCACTGAGCCTGCTGCACGCGGACGGACCGCCGCCCCCGGAGCGTCGGCTCGGCCCGCCGCGCGGCCTGGTGCGCCTCGACACCTGGCTGGCGGGCCGGGCTCCGGTCCCGCGTGCCGCCTACGTCGGTGCCCGACTGCGTGGCCGACTGGGGCCCGAGAGGTGGTCCAAGGTCACCGGCTGGTGCCGCGAACTCGCCGAGGACACCGAGGTGACCCTGGTGCACGGCGCTCCGGGCCTCGGCTCGCTGGTGGTCCCGAGTGCCGACGGCCCGGCTGCCCTGCTGACCGGCGAGGACCTGGCCGTCGCTCCATGGTACTTCGACCTGGGCTGGGTGCTCGGCGAACTCGTCGAGCTCAAGTGGCAGTTGGGCGGGGACCAGCAGGGCTGGCAGCTGCTCCTCGAGGTGTTCTTCGAGGGGTACGGCCGGGACCTCGGCGACCGGTGGAACCACATGGCGGCGCTGCGGATCCTGCTGCACGTCCATGACATCGCCTCCTATGTCGACTGGCACACGGCCGGGTTCGACCACTACGCCAAATTTCTGATGTTCCTCGTCGACCTCTGACCAGGCCGATCGCAGGCCCGACCGGGCCACCACCCACGGGAGATGTTCGTCATGCGAGCCAACGGTCCACGGCTTGTCCGGTTCACCCTGCCGAACGGGCTGCGGGTGGTGCTGGACTGCCGCTTCCCGCAGCCGAGGGTGGCCGTGGCCGTGCACTACGGCACCGGATTCCGCTCCGAGCCGCCCGGCCGGGAGGGGTTCGCCCACCTCTTCGAGCACCTGATGTTCCGCGGCAGCGCGAGCCTGCCAGGCGGGCGCTACTACGACCATGTACATCGCTTCGGTGCCCGAGCGGGCGGCACCACGCATCAGGACTACACCGACTACTACCAGGTCGTACCGGCCCAGGCGCTGGAGCGGGCCCTGTTCGCGGAGGCGGACCGCATGCGCGCCCCGCTGTTCACCGAGGCCGCGCTGGCCGAGCAGCTTGCCGGGGTGGCACAGGAGATCCACCAGGCGGTGCACGGCAGACCGTACGGCGGGTTCCCCTGGCCGCTGCTGCCCGGCGCCGTGTTCCGGACGTTCGCCAACGCACATGACGGATACGGTGACGCCGACCGCCTGCACACCACCACGGTGGCGGACTGCGAGGAGTTCTTCGCGGCGCACTACGCCCCTGGCAACGCCGTCCTGACCGTGGTGGGCGCATCCGATCCCGTGGCCGCACGCGCCCTGATCGAACAGCACTTCGCCGGCCTTCCTCCCCGCCCGGTGCCGCCCGGCCCAGCGCTGGCCGAGCCCCGCCCCGCCGAGGAGCGGTGGGTGGAGTGCACCGAGCCGGGCGTCACGGCGACCGCGCTGGCGACCGGCCACCGGTTGCCCGACCCGGCGGCCGACCTGCCCGCCTACCTGGCGCACGCCGTACTGGCCCGGCTCACCGCCGAACAGGGCCCGCCGGGGCCGGGCCTGCCCCCGGTCAGCACGAGCTGCGGCTTCTTCGGCCCGCTGGACGCGAAGGACCCCGACGCCCTGGTGGTCACCGCCCTGCTGCCGTCGGGCGCCGGGCCGAGGCAGGCGGTGGACGCGATCACCCGACGGTGGGCGGACTGGGCGCGGCGGCCCCCGCAGGAGGCGGTACGGCGGACCGTACGGCTGATGACGGCCGAGCATCACCGGGCCCACGGCGATCTGCAGGCGCGGTGCCGTGCACTGGGGCGGCTGGAGATCCTCTTCGGACAGGCCGGACTGCTGGACGCGCTCCCGGCCCACCTGTCCGCCGTGGGGCCCGCCGAAGTGGCGGATGCGGCAAGGGAGTTGGGTCGGGCCCCGGCGGCGGTGCTGGTGCTCCGACCCGGCGCCGAGCGCACCCGGCCTCAGGCCCGGCTCACCGACGGTGGCGTCAAGTCGGCCGGAACAGCCGGACGTTCGCCGGCCCGAACCCTTCGGCCCGCTCGGCCCGTCCCCTCGTACGGGCCGCCCTTCGATCCCGAACCGGCGCCGCCGCACGAGGTGGTGCTCGACAACGGGACGCGGGTGGTCGCAGTCGCGGACCGGCGGGTTCCGTCGGTGGAGATCCGGCTCCGGCTGCCGCTGGGTCCGTCCGGCTGGCGGGAGCCGACCGCGGCCGAGGCCCTGCTCGGCCGCGCTCTGGGCCGTACCCGTGCGGCCGAGCGTGCGGCCGCGCTCGGCGGCTCCCTGCGGGCGGAGGTGGACGGACAGTGGCTGGACGTCACGGGATTCGTGCCGCCGCGGGAGCTGGCCGGCTGGCTGGCTGCCCTGGCCGAACTCACCACACCGCCGGGGCCGTTCGGCGCACCGCCCACCGATCACCGGACCGTTCGCCCGGCTGCGGGGCGCCTCATGGACGACGCGATCCGCCGGTACTGGGCCGCGGACGACCCCATGGGAGAGTCGTTCGCCTGGGACCCGAGGGGTGGCGTCCTGGTGCTGCTCGGCGACGTGGACCCGGAGCGGGCGGCCGCGGCGGCGCGGGACGCATTCTCCGGCCGTCCGGTCGGCACGGTCTCCCGCCCCGCGGTGACCGACCGGCACCATGGTGGCGGCGGACGGCTCCTCGTACTGCGCTCACCGGCGGAGCCCGAACTGCACCTCACCCTCTGCGCACCCGAGCCGACGGCGCCGGGCTGGAGCACCTGTGGCGCGGACACCACCGAGGCCGCCCGCTATCTGGCGACGGCGGTGTTCGGTGGCTGGTTCGGCTCCCGGCTGGCCGCCCGCCTGCGGCGGGTGACGAGCGCGGGCCACGAGGCGTACAGCGGGCGGGACATGGTCCTGGACGTTCCCCGGGTCTTCGTACGGGCGCGGGTGGCACCGGACCTGGCGGACGAGACAATCACCGGAATCCGCGAGGAGCTGCGCCGCGCCCGGGAGGAGCCGTTCACCGAGGCGGACGTGGCGCGGTCCCGGGAGTTCTGTGCCGCCCAGGCCCTGGGCGCCTTCGACTCTCCGGCCGCCCAGGCCGACCTGCTGCGCCAGTTGACCGCAGCGGGCCGCGCCTGCGACCTGTTGCCCCGCCTGCCCCGGCTGCTGCGCGAGGTCCCCGCCGAGGAGGTCGCCCGGGCGGGCGCCGAACTCTTCGGTGCCGAGATGGACACCGTTCTCCTCGGCGCAGTAACCCCGGACCGGGCGAGGGAGCTGGTCCCCGTGCCGGCCGCCCATGGCTGAGGCAGGCGCTGTCGGCCGTACGGCTCCGGTGCACCGCCGAGGAGTGCACCGGAGCCGTACGAGTCACCGCTTCGCCGGGTCCGCAAGTGCCGCGATCCGGCGGAGCTCCGCCAGGTGACCCGCCAGGGCCTCGCGGCCCTTGTCGGTGAGAGCGAGCCAGGTGTGGGTCCGGGAGTTCAGGGGGGCCTTCTTGACGGTCGCGTAGCCGGCCGTCTGGAGGACCTTCATCTGCTTGCTGAGGACGGAGTCGCTGACCCCGAGAGCCTCGCGGACCACGGAGAACTCCAGGGACTCGACGGCTGCGAGCATGGCGCAGATCTGCAGCCGGTGGGCCGGATGGATCACTTCGTCGAGACCGGGCACGGTCAGGTCCGGCGCAGTAGGTCGTGGCGCAGCGCCTCGTCGTTGCGCCGGCTGACGTAGACGGTGAGGGCCAGGGCCAGGAGACCGGCGACCGTCATGGCCCCCGTCAGGTCCGCGGCGAACTTCAGGGTCAGGCCCGCCGCGCCGAGGACGACGAGCACGATCAGGAACAGGCCATTGAGTCCGCGGGTGCCCGGCGCGGACACGGAGCGGTTGACGGAGACGCCCCGCAGGCGGGCGACGCTCAGGGTGAGCGCCGTCGGCAGGACGAGGCCTCCGACGATCACGCCGCTGGGCACCAGGCTGCCACCGGCGTCGATCGAGGCGAAGACGAGGCCCACACCGAGGCCGAGGCCGGCGTGGTACCACCAGGGGGCGGTGGCGCGGTCGGCGATTGCGGCGCGGGCGCTGTGCGCGTCGTCGAGAGCCGCGCGGGCGGCGGCGGGGTCTTCGGGAAGGCTGCTTTCCATGATGGAAAGTCTAACTCGACTTTCCATCATGGCAAGTCCATCGGACTCCCGACCCGGAAGGATTTCCGGACCGCCGCCCGGCGGGACCCTTCAGATCCAGCCGCGTTCCCGTGCGAGCAGCGCCGCCTGCGGACGGCTCGCGGCGTCCAGGGTCAGCAGGATGTTGGCGACGTAGCGGCGGTACGTGCGCACCGAGACGCCCAGATCGCGCGCCCCGATCTCGTCCTTGGTGCCCCGGCACATGGCCTCCAGGACGCGCTGTTCCACTCCGGGCAGCCGGTTCTCGTCGTCCTCCTGTGCGAAGGCCTCCAACTCCACGCCGCCGGACCAGATCTTCTCGAAGAGCGCCACGATGTTGGCGACGAGCCCGGCCTCCTGCGCCACCAGCGCCCCGCGCGAACTGTCGGCCGGGTCGACCGGCGTCAGTGCGGTGCGGCGGTCGTAGACCAGGATGCGGGTGGCGATCTCGTCCACCACGCGTATCTCCGCACCCAGCGAGGCCAGTTCTTGCAGATAGTCGGCGGTGAGGGGGTCCTCCATGGCGGCACTCAGCACGACGTTCCTGATCCGCACGCCCCTTTTGATGCAGCGAAGGTCGAGGGGGCGGGCGTGCTGGATGTTGTCGTGGGTGAGCGCGGTGTACGGCTCGGCCGACAGGATCTCCTCGCGGGCGAAGAAGGCGAGGGCGTCGATCCTGCTGCGGATGGTGTCGAGGCTGTCGATCTTCTCCACGACCGGCGGCACGGCCGGGGCTTCCTCCTTCTCGCGCCAGAAGGAGCTGACCAGATGCCGGGCCCGCGTCACCGCCCGCATCTCATCATGCAGTTGTTTCAGTCGCAGGTCGGTCAGGGTGTCCACGACCAGTTCGGGCGCCGCGGGCAGATATGTGCCGGCCATGCCCTCCGTCAGGACGCACAGTGCGACGAGCCGCTCCAGCGCCGTCTCGACCTCGGCCGGTGGTGCGTCCAGGTGCATGTGGATGTCGTACGCCGTCGTCCCCGGATGTCTCAGGAAGTGGCGGTAGAGCCGCTCTTCGAGTTCCGGAAGCCCGAGTACGGACAGCTCGCCAGTGGTCATTCAGCACCCCCGTGCCTTGCTGCTCGGCCGTAGGCGCCCTTGGTCGGAGGGCTGTGACGGCTGTGATGGTCGGGGTAATCGTATGTAGGGCATCAGGTAAAGGCAATGCAAAGTCCGCCCATGGCTGACTTCATTCGCTTCCAGGCTCGGGCGCCGGGGCCTCGGGTCCCTCCCTTCCTGTCGCTGCCATGGAGAGTCCGTAAAGGACCTTTGGAGGCGTTTCCGTCATGTCTTTACATGGTCGGCGGAGTGTTGCGTTGCGCACTCGTTAAGTAGTTGCGCTTGACGCCTGGGGGCCGCTCCGCGTTGGCTTTTCAGTCACCTGGGTCGCATTTTTGCGCCCGCGTCCGCAAGACACCAGAAGTGAGCTCCTGCATGCGTCCCACGCGTCGTACCGCCATCGCCGTGGCAGCGTCCACGATGACTCTGTCGCTCTCCTCCTGCGGCGTGCTGAACGTGACGGGGGACAGCAGCTCGGCGAGCCCCACGAAGGGCAACGACGTCACCATCGGGCTGTTGCTGCCGGAGACGGCCAACACCCGGTACGAGGACTTCGACTACCCCATCATCAAGAAGCAGGTCGCCTCGCTCACCAAGGAGCAGGGCAAGGTCGACTACCAGAACGCCGACCAGAACGCGGCCAAGCAGGCGGCCCAGATGCAGAAGATGATCGACGACAAGGTCGACATCATCCTGCTGGACGCCGTGGACTCGCACGCCATCGCCGGTGAGGTGAAGAAGGCGAAGGACGCCGGTATCCCGGTCATCGCCTACGACCGGCTGGCCGAGGGCCCGATCGACGCGTACATCTCCTTCGACAACGAGCTCGTCGGCGAGGTGCAGGGCCGCTCCCTGCTGGAGGCGCTGGGCAGCAACGCCGACACCTCCTACAAGATCGTCATGATGAACGGCTCGCCCACCGACCCGAACGCCAAGCAGTTCAAGGCGGGTGCCCTGTCCGAGCTCAACGGCAAGGTGACGATCGCCAAGTCGTACGACACCAAGGACTGGGACCCGAAGAACGCCCAGGCCAACATGAAGGCGGCCATCGAGGCGATCGGCAAGAACAACATCGCCGGCGTCTACTCCGCCAACGACGGCATGGCCGGCGGCATCGTCACGGCCCTGGAGAACGCCGGCGTCACCAAGCTGCCGCCGCTCACCGGCCAGGACGCGCAGCTGGAGGCCGTGCAGCGGATCGTCTCGGGCGAGCAGTACATGAGCGTGTACAAGTCGTACCCGCAGGAAGCCGCCGCGGCCGCGCAGATGGCGGTGGCCAAGGTGCAGGGCAAGGAGATCGAGTTCGAGGCCCTCACCCAGGACACCGTCGACAGCCCCACCGACAAGGGCATCCCCGCGCAGCTCGTCACCGTGACCGCGCTGACGAGGAAGAACATCAAGTCGACGGTCGTCGCGGACGGCATCTACAAGGTCTCCCAGATCTGCACGTCGAAGTTCGCGTCGGAGTGCTCGGCGATCGGCCTCAAGTAGCCGGAGGCGGGCGGCACTCGAAGGGGCCGGGGCGGCTGCGCCCCGGCCCCTTCGCCGCCGGTTCGGGTCATCCCACCCGCGTGAACACCACCGACACGTCCGGCGGGCCGCCCGCCACGCCCCGGTAGATGCCCTTGTGCGGAGTGACGTCGTCGTAGTCGCGGCCGCGGGCCACCACGACGTGGGACTCGTCGGCGCGGGTGCGGTTGGTGGGGTCGTAGCCGCACCAGTCGCCCGCCCAGTACTCGATCCAGGCGTGGCTCTGCCCGGCGACGGGCCGGTGCAGTTCGGCCTCGCGCTCCGGGTGGAGGTAGCCGGAGACGTAGCGGGCCGGCAGGCCCACGCCCCGCAGCAGCGCGACGGTGAGATGGGTGATGTCCTGGCAGACACCCGCGCCCTGCTCCCAGGCCTCCGCGGGGGAGGTGTTCACGCTGGTGGCGCCGGGCAGGTACGACACCCGGTCGGCGACCAGCGCGGAGACCGCGACCGCCGTCTCGTGCGGATCGAGGCCGGCCGCCGCCTTCCGCGCCTTCTTCACGAGCCTCGCCGGGACCGTCGTACGGCCGGTCGGGCTCGCGAACTCCAGCAGCCGGGAGTTCGCGATGCGTTCGGCCACCTCGGCCCAGGTGGGCGCGGGCGGCAGCGCCTCCGGCGGGGAGGTCTCGACCAGGCTGGAGGCGGTGATGGTGAGGTCGCCGTGCGGGTCCATCAGGTCGAAGCCGGTGACCTGGGTGCCCCAGTAGTCCCAGTACGCCCAGGTGGAGGTCGTGGGGTTGACGGTGACCCGCGCGTCCAGGGTGGTCTGGCCCGGGAGCGTCAGCGGGGTCATGCGGACCTCGTTGTGCGAGGAGGCCGCGGGCTGGGCGTAGGAGACCCGGGTGGTGTGCTCGATACGGAGGCGGCGTACGCGTTCGGCGGTCATCTCACGCTCCTTCCTGGGCCCACTCGATGGGCCCCTGGTACGGGAAGAACCGCTCGGCCACCGCGTCCGCGGACGCCATGCAGGCCTGCTGCAGATCGCCGAGCAGCGCGGGCAGCTGGTTCTCCAGAGCGTGCGTGTCCAGATATTCGAGACGGGTGCGCAGCCGCCCGATGGGGCGGCGCGCGGGGTCCTGGCGGGGGCGGCCGAGCGCGGTGAGGCACTCCTCCGCCGTCGTGAGCGCATGCAGCGCCGAGCGCGGGAAGTCCCGGTCCAGCAGCAGGAATTCGGCCACCCGAGGGGTGTCGCCGAAACCGCCGTACACACGGGCGTACGCCTCGTCGGCGCCCGAAGCGCTCAGCAGCGTCGGCCAGTCGGGCGCGTGCACGGCGTCCAGCACGCGCACCGACAGCAGCCGTACCGTCATGTCCACCCGCTCCAGGCTGCGGCCCAGCACCACGAAACGCCAGCTGTCGTCCCGGCTCATGGTCGAGTCGGCGAGCCCGAAGAAGAGCGCGGCCCGGCGGCGGACCAGCTCCAGATAGGCGTACGGGCCGGTACGGCGGGCCGCCATCCGCTGGTCGGCCAGCGCGTGCCAGGTGGAGTTGAGGCACTCCCACATCTCGGAGGAGATGGCCTCACGGGCGCTGCGCGCGTTCAGCCGGGCGGCGCCCAGTGCCCCCTCGATGGAGCCCGTCGAGAGGGCGTCGAAGGCCAACTGGTCCAGCACCTGCTGCATGTCGCAGGGGCCGTCGCCCGCGTCCATGCCGAGGATCGCGTACAGCGACCGGCAGGCCGCGTCCTCGTCGCGCCAGGGGTCCTCCAGCAGCCGGTGCAGATACGCGTCGAGGATGCGGCCCGTGGCGTCGGCGCGCTCCACGTAGCGGCCGGTCCAGGTCAGGGCCTCGGCTATCCGGGACAGGATCACGTCGTTCACTGCTGCTGGGCCCCTTCCTGTACGACGGCACGGGTGCCGTCGGGTCCGAGCCGGCGCGGGGCGACGGAGGGGAGCGCGCCGACCGGCTCGGGCGCCGGCTGCTCGGCGGGGCCCTCCGCGAGCACCCACGTGTCCTTGGAGCCGCCGCCCTGGCTGGAGTTGACGATCAGGTTGCCCTCCTGGAGGGCGACGCGGGTCAGACCGCCGGGCAGCACCCAGACATCGTTGCCGTCGTTCACGGCGAACGGCCTGAGGTCGATGTGGCGGGGCGCCAGGCGCTCGCCCGCGAGGGTGGGCGAGGTGGACAGGGCGACGGGCCGCTGGGCGATGAAGCCGCGCGGGTCGGCGGTGACGGCTTTGCGAGTGCGCTCCAGGGTGTCCTTGTCGGACTTGGGGCCGATCACGATGCCCTGCCCTCCGGCGCCGTCGACGGGCTTGACGACGAGCTGGTCGATCTGGTCGAGAACCGCCTCCAACTGCCCTGGTTCGTCGGGCCGGTAGGACTCGACATTGGGGAGGATCGGTTCTTCGGAGAGGTAGTAGCGGATGAGATCCGGAACGTATGTGTAGAGCAGCTTGTCGTCGGCGATCCCGTTGCCCACGGCGTTCGCGAGTGTGACGTTGCCCGCCATGGCGGCGCCCATGATGCCGGGGCAGCCGATCACCGAGTCGGGCCGGAAGTGGAGCGGGTCGAGGAAGTCGTCGTCCAGGCGCCGGTATACGACATGGACGGGCACCTCACCGCGTGTGGTGCGCATCCACACCCGGTTGTTGCGGCACACCAGGTCGTGCCCCTCGACCAGCTGCACGCCCATCAGCCGGGCGAGCAGCGCGTGTTCGAAGTAGGCGGCGTTGCTGGGGCCCGGCGTGAGGACGACGACCCGCGGGTCCTGCACCCCGCCGGGGGCGGCGGCCCGGAGCGCGGCGAGCAGCTTCTGCGCATACCCGTCGACCGGCACCACGTGCTGTTCCGCGAACAGGGACGGGAAGATCCGGGTCATCGCCCGGCGGTTCTCGATGACGTACGAGACTCCGCTGGGGACCCGTACGTTGTCCTCCAGCACCCGGAAGTCCCCGGCCTCGTCTCGAACGAGGTCGATGCCCGCGACGTGGATGCGGACACCGCCCGGTGGCTCGACGCCCTGGGCCGCCCGGTGGAAGTGCGGGGAGTTGAGCAGCAGCCGCCAGGGCACCACGCCGTCCTCGAAGGCGCGGCAGTGCCCGTAGGCGTCGGCGAGATAGGACTCCAGGGCCCTGACTCGCTGGCTCACCCCGCGTTGTATGAGATCCCATTCGAGGGCGTCCAGGATGCGCGGCACCAGGTCCAGCGGCCAGGGCCGCTCCTCGCCCGCGAAGGCGTAGGTCACGCCGCGGTCCGTGAAGGATCTGGCCATCTGGTCGGCCCGGAATCTCAGTTCGCTCGGCTCGATGGGCTGTAGCGCCGCCAGCACCGGCTCGTAGGCGGTCCTGACCTCACCCGGCCGCTCAAACATCTCGTCCCACGCGTCGGCCAACGCGTATGCGTCAAATATGTCCGCCATGAGGGGACGTTAAGGGCGGTGTGTAACGGGGTGATCACTGACGTATTTCCGGGAGCTTGCGCGAGACAGCGGTTTCTTCGTGGCAACCCGCGATTGCCGCGAACCACCGTCAGCTTGTTGCGGAACGGTCGGCGGAGGGCCGGAAATAGCAGTACCTACGGGTGGTTTCGGGCGCTCGGTTCGGACCGAGCCGTGTTGCGGAGCTGGTCCGGGCCGCGCATAGTTGCGCTGCGACAGACGGTGGAACCGGGGGTGGGATGGGCGATGGCCGGGCACGGGACGGATGAGCATCCACACGGTGCCGACCGACTGTGCGACGCCGGGGACCGCGTGTACTCCCGGGCCGTACGGCGGGGCCGGGTGGCGCGCCGGGACGCCGAACCGGTGCCGTGCCTGCTGGAGCTGGCCCTGCTGCACCCGGACCCCGACGACATGGACTGGCTGGTCCCGACGTCCCCGCAGGAGGTCATGACCAGACTGCTGCGCGGGGTGTACGACGAGGTCAGCGCGAGCCAGCGGCGGGTGGGCGCGGCGGTCGCCGCCGTCGAGCGGTACGCGGGCCTCGGCCCCGCCACGCGGGGTCCGGGCGTCGGGGAGGGGGCCGCGATCCGCGTCCTCGACGGGCTCTCCCGTATCCAGGCCGCCATGGACCAGGCGACGGAGGCGTGCACCACGGAGGTCCTCACCGTCCAGCCCGGCGGCATCCGCCCCGAGCACGAGCTGACCGAGGGGCTGCACCGGGCGCTGGCGCTGCGCGGGCGGGGCGTGCGGATGCGCGACCTGTACACGCATGTGGCCCGGCACGGGCAGGGGCTGCTCAACTACCTCGAACTCATGGGCGGTTCGGTCGAGGCCCGCACCCTTGACGAGGTCATCGACCGGCTGATCCTCTTCGACCGCACGGTGGCGTTCATCCCGGCGAACGCGGACCGCACCCTGGCGCTGGAGCTGCGCCACCCGGCGCTGGTCGAGTACCTGGTCACGGTCTTCGACCGGCTGTGGCGGCTGGCGATCCCGCTGACCGCGCCGCTGCCCGACACCGGCATCGAGGGCATCTCGCACCGGGAGCAGTCCATCGCGGCGCTCCTTGCGGAGGGCCACCAGGACGCGGTGATCGCGGAGCGGCTCGGCATAAGCGTGCGTACGTGCCGCGCCCATATCGCGCGGCTCTCGGAGACCCTCGGCGCGGCCAGCCGCACCCAACTCGGCGTCCGTATCGCCCAGGTGGGCCTCGACGGGCATGGCCACCCGGCGGACGTCGCCCCGTCGGTCACCCTTCCGGGTCAAGAATCCCCGACTGTCCGATGAGATAGCCGAGCTGCGCCCGGCTCTCACTGCCCAGTGCGGCCGCCAGTTTGGCGATGTAGACGCGGGCGGTGCGGACGTTCATGCCGAGGCGGGCGGCGATGACGGCGTCGGTGTGGCCCTCCACCAGGAGCGCGGCGATGGTGCGTTGGCGGGTCGTGATGCCGCCCGGGTCGGCCGCAGGGCGCGGCCGTACAGCTCGAGGCCCGCTTCGCACAGCTCCTCCGGGCCGTGCCGGTGCGCCTGCGTCGTCACGAGTGACCTCTTCCTCCGGCTTCTTCCGACGGCTTCCTGCGAACGTTCCGAACGTGTGTCAGGGCTCCTGCTTCAGGAGACCCGACTGCGCGATGAGAAAGCCGAGCTGGGCCCGGCTGCCGCTGCCCAGGGCCGTCGCCAGCTTGGCGATGTGGGCGCGGCAGGTGCGGACGTTCATGCCCAGGCGCCGGGCGATCGCCTCGTCGACATGGCCCTCGACGAGGAGCTTGGCGATGGAGTGCTGGATCTCGGTGATGCCGTCGGGGGCGGTCTCGTAGGGGGCGCCGGCGCTCAGCGGGACCGCACGGTTCCACATGAACTCGAAGACCTTGATCAGGTAACGGACGAGTCCCGGATGACGCAGTTCGAGAGCGACCTCGCCGTCGTCGCGGGTCGGGATGAAGGCCACCGTCTCGTCACAGATGATCAGCCGTTCGACCAGTTCGTCGATCGTGCGGTACTCCACCTTGCCGTCGGTGAACTGGGCGACGTAGGCGAGCGTCTCCGGGCTGTAGCGGGCCGGGTGCTGGTAGAGGGTGCGGATGCGGCAGCCGCGTTCGATCAGCGGCCGGTCGCGGTTCAGCCCCTGGGCGAGGGTGTGCTCGAGCCGGCGGCGGCTCGGCTGGACGGTGAGCATCTCGGTCCGGCACTGGGCCGTGGCCAGATCGAGCGCCGCGTTGATCCGGTCGAGGCCCTCCAGGACGGTGATCGAGTGCGTGGTCGCCGTCGACTGGGCGCTGAGCGTCATGAACGGCTCGAAAGCGTCAGCGAGTTCGATGGACAGCCGCCTGCGCTGGGTGATCTCGTTCTCGATCGGGTTGAGCCGCTGGGCGAGCGCGACCGAGGGGGGGACCGGGCGCAGCCAGTTCGGGTCGTCGGGATCGGGATGAAGGAGGGCGAACTCCATCAGGCATGGCGCGGGCTCCACATCGGTACGGGCGATGCGTCCCGTCCGGAGAGCGCTCCCGTAGAGGCGGCGTCCGTCCTCGCACAGGTCCGTCAGTCCATGAGGATGTGTCCGCTTAGTCTCATTTATCGCCAAATCTCCACCCCCCAGGGTCCTGAACGTGCAGGAACATGATGCATCGTTTGTGTGGCCATGACGTGCCGGAATGGGCCATCGTCGTATTCGGACGGGGGAGAGGTGACCTTCAAATGAGGACGAAGCCGACTATGCATAAGAGAATGCTTCGCTCGGCGCTTGTCGCCGCCTTCTCCGCCGCCGTGGCCCTCGGAGCACTGGGCGGCCTCTCGGGGGCGAAGGGCGATGCCGCGCAGGACAGCACCTGGAAGACGACGTCCGTGTCTGCCGCCCATGCCGGCGACAGCACGTGGCTGGTGAGGGCGTCCGACGTCCCGGGTGACAGCACCTGGGGCGCTCCCAGCGACAGCACGTGGGTCGCCGGGTCATGACCACCCCACCCGACGACCGCTCCTTCCGCCGCGAAATGGCCACGGCCTACCGCTCCGGCTGGCACTTCATCGACCTTGTCACCGCGATCCCCCACGCCGGTGACTCGCTGATGGTGACCGTCTTCGGTGAGCCGGTCGTCGTCACGCGCGACGAGGACGAGGACGTACGGGCGTACCGGTGTCTGCGGCGGCCTCGGGGGGCGCCGCAGCCTGTGCGATGTGCCATTCGGTACGGAATGATCTTTGTGAATCTCGACCAACGAGACCACCGGCTGGTGGAACCGGAAACCCCCGATGTTCGGACCATCTCAGCCACCCCCCGCAGTGCCTGACGCGAATCCCCCGTCGTAACAGTTCGCTCAGGTGCTTCCCCCCGCAGCGGCGTCACCGTGACCTGAACACGGTGACGCCGCTGCAGTTTTGCGGGACATTTCGACATATCGGCATACTCGGCCGCCGCCGGGGACTGGCTGAAAGCAGTCCCCGGCGCCACGACCGCCCCAGCCGTCATACGAGGCCCATCGCCCGCGTCAGCTCGATCTCGATCACCACACGTGACGGGTTCGGCCCGGGCGTGCGCCGGTAGCGCTCGGCGTAACGCCGCACCGCCTCCGCCACCCGCTCCGGCTCGGTCCGTACCACGGCCAGGCCCTCCAGCGTCGCCCAGCGCCGGCCGTCCACCTGGCACACCGCGACCCGGGCGCCCCCGTCGCCGGCCGCCAGCACGTTCAGCACCTTGGCGCTCGTCCTGTTGGTGATCACCCGAGCGAGACCGGCGCCGGGGTCGTAGGTGACCCCGACGGGCACCACATGCGGGCTGCCGTCCGGGCGCGGGGTGGTCAGCGTGCACAAGTGCCGTTCCCGCCAGAAGTCGAGATACGCGGCGTCGGGGGCACCCGGGTCCTGCGAGTAGGTCGCCATGGCTCCGGAACTTAGCCCCCGGACCCTCCCGGCCGCCTCCTTGAGTGGAATAGACTCAACTTTGTGTACGCTGACTGAGTCAGTACTGGGAGACGCGGCCGACGGCTGACATCAGGAGGAGAACGCGACAGTGGACGCCGAGCTGACCAACCGGAGCCGGGACGCCCTCAGGGCGGCCGAGCAGCGGGCCCTGACCGACGGGCACGCCGACCTCACACCGGCCCATCTGCTCCTGGCCCTGCTCCAGGGCCAGGACAACGAGAACATCACCGACCTGCTGGCCGCCGTCGACGCCGACCAGGCGGCCGTACGGGCCGGCGCGGAGAAGATCCTCGCCGGGCTGCCCAGCGTGACCGGCTCCACCGTCGCGCCCCCGCAGCCCAACCGCGAGCTGCTCGCCGTGATCGCGGACGCCGCCGAGCGGGCCAGGGACCTCGGCGACGAGTACCTGTCCACCGAGCACCTGCTCATCGGCATCGCCGCGAAGGGCGGCGCCGCCGGTGACGTACTGTCCGGGCAGGGGGCCGGTGCGAAGAAGCTGCAGGAGGCCTTCCAGCAGGCGAGGGGAGGACGCCGGGTGACCACAGCCGACCCGGAGGGCCAGTACAAGGCCCTGGAGAAGTTCGGCACGGACTTCACGGCCGCGGCGCGCGAGGGCCGGCTCGACCCGGTCATCGGCCGCGACCAGGAGATCCGCCGCGTCGTGCAGGTGCTGTCGCGCCGCACCAAGAACAACCCGGTCCTCATCGGCGAGCCCGGCGTCGGCAAGACCGCCGTCGTCGAGGGACTCGCCCAGCGGATCGTCAAGGGCGACGTACCGGAGTCCCTCAAGGACAAGCGGCTGGTGGCGCTGGACCTCGGCGCGATGGTCGCGGGTGCGAAGTACCGCGGCGAGTTCGAGGAGCGGCTGAAGACGGTCCTGGCGGAGATCAAGGACTCCGACGGCCAGATCATCACCTTCATCGACGAGCTGCACACCGTCGTGGGCGCGGGCGCCGGCGGCGACTCCGCCATGGACGCCGGCAACATGCTGAAGCCGATGCTGGCCCGTGGCGAGCTGCGCATGGTCGGCGCGACGACGCTCGACGAGTACCGCGAGCGGATCGAGAAGGACCCGGCCCTGGAGCGCCGCTTCCAGCAGGTCCTGGTCGCCGAGCCGACCGTCGAGGACACCATCGCGATCCTGCGCGGTCTGAAGGGCCGCTACGAGGCCCACCACAAGGTCCAGATCGCCGACAGCGCACTCGTCGCCGCCGCCACCCTCTCCGACCGCTACATCACCTCCCGCTTCCTGCCCGACAAGGCCATCGACCTGGTCGACGAGTCGGCCTCCCGCCTGCGCATGGAGATCGACTCGTCCCCCGTGGAGATCGACGAACTCCAGCGCGCCGTCGACCGGTTGAAGATGGAGGAGCTGGCGCTGGAGAAGGAGACCGACCCGGCCTCCCGCGAGCGCCTGGAGCGGCTGCGCCGCGACCTCGCCGACAAGGAGGAGGAGCTGCGGGGCCTGACCGCCCGCTGGGAGAAGGAGAAGCAGTCCCTCAACCGCGTCGGTGAACTGAAGGAGAAGCTCGACGAGCTGCGCGGACAGGCCGAACGGGCCCAGCGCGACGGTGACTTCGACACCGCCTCCAAGCTCCTCTACGGCGAGATCCCCACCCTGGAAAGGGACTTGGAGGCCGCCTCCGAAGCCGAGGAGGAGGCGTCCAAGGACACCATGGTCAAGGACGAGGTCGGCTCCGACGACATCGCGGACGTCGTCGCCGCCTGGACCGGCATCCCCGCCGGCCGCCTCCTGGAGGGCGAGACGCAGAAGCTCCTGCGCATGGAGGAGGAGCTGGGCAAGCGCCTGATCGGCCAGCAGGAGGCCGTGCAGGCCGTCTCCGACGCCGTCCGCCGCACCCGCGCCGGCATCGCCGACCCGGACCGCCCGACCGGCTCCTTCCTCTTCCTGGGCCCGACGGGCGTCGGCAAGACCGAACTCGCCAAGGCCCTCGCCGACTTCCTCTTCGACGACGAGCGGGCCATGGTCCGCATCGACATGTCGGAGTACGGCGAGAAGCACAGCGTGGCCCGCCTGGTCGGCGCCCCGCCCGGCTACGTCGGCTACGAGGAGGGCGGCCAGCTGACCGAGGCGGTGCGCAGGCGCCCGTACTCGGTGGTCCTGCTGGACGAGGTCGAGAAGGCCCACCCCGAGGTCTTCGACGTCCTCCTCCAGGTGCTGGACGACGGCCGCCTGACGGACGGCCAGGGCCGCACGGTCGACTTCCGCAACACGATCCTGGTCCTGACCTCCAACCTGGGCAGCCAGTTCCTGGTGGACCCGCTGACCGGCGAGGAGGAGAAGAAGGAGCAGGTCCTGGAGGTCGTCCGCACCTCCTTCAAGCCGGAGTTCCTCAACCGCCTCGACGACCTGGTCGTCTTCTCCGCCCTGTCCAAGGACGAACTGAGCCGCATCGCCCGCCTCCAGATCGACCGGCTGGCGAAGCGCCTCGCGGAGCGCCGCCTCACCCTGGAGGTCACCGACGAGGCCCTGGCCTGGCTCGCCGACGAGGGCATGGACCCGGCCTACGGCGCCCGCCCCCTGCGCCGCCTCGTCCAGACCGCCATCGGCGACCGCCTCGCCAAGGAGATCCTCTCCGGCGAGGTCAAGGACGGCGACACGGTCCGGGTGGACGCGTTCGGCGAGGGGCTGATCGTGGGGCCCGCCACGGGCAAGACGCTGTGACCGGCCACATGCCGCACGGGCCTGCCACCTCCCGGTGGCGGGCCCGCCGCACGTCATACGTCGGTCATGGCGAGGTACACGGTGACAAAGAACCAGACCGCGAACACCAGGCACCCCAGCCACAGGGTCCACAGCAACCAACGCAGCGCTCTCGGCAGACGCACGGAAGGATCATCGCACTGGCCGGGTATCCGCAGGTCGCGTTCCCGGGACACCGGATCGTGTCAGCCACGGGCTGACAGGGCCGCCCGGGGTTGCCACCCCCCTCCCCGCATGGGGGAGGATGGCGGCATCCGTACGAAGGGAAAAACACGGTGAGCATCGACCCGTCCTCGATTCCGAACTTCGGGGGCCAGCCCGAGCCGCAGCCCCAAGGACCGGCGGGCCCCGTCGTCCCGGATCAGGACCTCGTGAAGCAGCTCCTCGACCAGATGGAGCTCAAGTACGTCGTCGACGACGAGGGTGACCTCGCGGCGCCGTGGGAGCAGTTCCGTACGTACTTCATGTTCCGCGGTGAGGGCGACCAGCAGGTCTTCTCGGTGCGGACGTTCTACGACCGCCCCCACCAGATCGACGAGAAGCCCCAGCTGCTGGAGTCCATCGACGACTGGAACCGGCGGACCCTGTGGCCCAAGGTCTACAGCCACACCCACGACGACGGCACCGTCCGTCTGATCGGTGAGGCGCAGATGCTGATCGGCACCGGCGTCAGCCTGGAGCACTTCGTCTCCTCCACGGTCAGCTGGGTACGGGCCGCCATCGAGTTCGACAAGTGGCTCGTCGAGCAGCTCGGCCTCGAAGAGGAGATCAACGAGGCGGACGAGAAGCCCGGGGACGACGAGGAGTAGTCCTCCCGCCCGCTTCCACCACGCCACAGCCCTACAGGGGCATGTTGGCGATCACGATCAGATACGCCCCGTAAGCGAACGAGAGCCCGGCCAGGGCGGCGACCACCACGGTCGCGTGCCACGGCCGGGCTCTCGCCGTACGGACGAGGGCCTGGGCGAGGGGCAGCAGGAGCGGGAACGCCGGGAGCAGGAAGCGGGGCTTCGACTCGAAGAAGCCGGAGCCGCCGAGCGCGATCAGCAGCAGCACGCCGCTGTGGACGAGGAGCGGGAGCGGGGCGCGGTCGGCGAGCAGGAGGGCGTACAGCACGACGCCCGCCGCCACGATCACCATCGTCATCGGGAAGACGAACCGGTCCCCGTGCAGCAGCAGGTGCTTGACGAACTGGAGCGAGCCCCGCCCGAAGTCGAACCGGGAGCCCCACTGCCGCTGCACCGCGAAGTAGCCGCCGAGGAGATCGCCCTGGTGGTGCCCGACCCACAGGATGTACGCCGTCCACCCGGCCGGGGCGAGCGCGGCGCCCGTCCACAGCCTGTGGGAAACCTTGCGGCGCTCACGAAGGCACCGCCACACCTCGCAGGCGGCCGCCGCGAGCACCGCCGCGGCGACCGCGAACCCGTTGGGCCGGGCCAGCCCCGCCAGCGCCGCCAGCGAACCCGCCCACAGCCAGCGACCGGCGAGCACCGCGTACAGCGACCAGGCGGCGAACGCGGTCAGCAGGGGCTCGGTGTACGCCATGGACAGCACCACGGAGTGCGGCAGCAGCGCCCACAGCAGCACCAGCGCGAACGCGACGGCACGGCCGTGCAGCCGGGCACCGATGGCGTAGATCCCGCAGGCGGCGACGGCGGCCGCGGTCCAGGACAGCACCAGCCCGGACGCGCCCCCGCCCAGCGGGCTCACGGCGCGCAGGGCCCGCACCAGCGCCGGGTAGAGCGGGAAGAACGCCATGTCGCTGAACATGACCCCCGTGCGGGGGTGCTGGATGCGGCCGTACCCGTGGGCGGCGATCCCCAAATACCACACGGAGTCCCAGGACCGCCCGAGCAGCCCGAGGGCGTCCCTGCCGGTCGTCGCCCGGGCCACCAGGGCCAGCGTGGCGACACCGAGCAGCCGGACGGCGAGGAACAGACCGAGCGCGGTGGCCATGGCCGCCACCCGGGTCGCATGGACACGCCCCTGGGCGGCAGGCTCCGCGACGGCGGAACGAGTGAGGGTGCTGGCGTGGGTCACACCGGCACAGTGCAGGGTCAACCGGGCATGCGCGAGCCCTGGGCGTCCGGCCGGGTACGGTCTCGCGGCGCTCGGCGTGGCGCCGTGACAGGCCCCGGATCAGCCCGCCAGCGCCTTGAGCCGCCCGACCGCCTCCTCCAGGACCGCCGTCTGCTTGCAGAACGCGAACCGCACGTAGGGGGCGCCCGCCTCGCGGTGGTCGTAGAACACGGCGTTCGGGATGGCGACGACCCCGGCGCGCTCGGGCAGGGCTCGGCAGAAGGCGAAGCCGTCACTCTCGCCGAGGGGGCGGATGTCGGTGGTGATGAAGTAGGTGCCGGCGGGCCGGAAGACCTTGAAGCCGGCGTCCGCGAGGCCCGCAGCCAGCAGGTCGCGCTTGGCCAGCATGTCCTCGCGGAAGGCGGTGAAGTAGCTGTCCGGGAGTGCCGGCGCCTCGGCGACGGCGTACTGGAAGGGGCCGGAGGAGACGTACGTCAGGAACTGCTTCGCGGAGCGGACCGCCGAGACCAGCCCCGGGGCCGCCGTCACCCAGCCGGCACCTCGTTGGCCTACCTATTCGTTGGCGGTGCGACAGGCCCCCTGCGGATCTCCGGCATCGTCGGTGAGCCGGCCGCACAAGCCGTCCGGACCGGTCTCCCGGCCGTACCGCCGGGCTCGGCGACGCGGCACTGTCCGTCGTATCCTGACCGCACACGGGAAGGAGCCGTCCATGAGCGTCGACGCGATCGTGCACACCGAGTTCCCCAAGGGGTACACGGTCCTGTTCGGGGCCGACGGAAAGGTGATCATGACCCCGCAGAGCGTCGAGCACTCCAGCACGATCAAGTCGATGCAGTTCGACACCATCGTGTCCCTCGGGCGCCATGCGAAGACCGTCTCCGACGTCTACATCGACTTCCCCGCCGACGAGCACTCCGCACCCGACCTGGCCATCCTGCGCGAGGACGCCCGCCGGGAGGGCAAGCGCTACAGCTTCGACGACGTCCTGCTGGTCTCCGAGGTCGTCTCGACCTCCTCCGCACGCAAGGACTACGACGACTGCACCGCGAAGTACGGCCGCTACGGCATCCCGATCTACCTGGTCGTGGACCCCTACGCCCAGGAAGTCGTCCTTCACACCCAGCCGACCGCCACCGGTTACATCGCGGCACACACCCACAAGTACGGCACGGGCAAGCTCCCCATCCACCTGGCCGACGGCCGCACTTTCACCCTCGACCTCGACGAGCTCCCGCGTCCGGAGCCCGAGGCGGACGCCCGCTGACGAGGGGCTCCCCGCCGGCCAGGCCCGTGCCGTCGGCACCGCCGTCGCCGGCCCTGGTCGTTCCTGGTCGGGGCAGACGGCTGGGATGGCCTGGTCTTTCGGGATCGGCCACGGAGCGTGCCGTTCTGTGTCGTGAGTCTGTACGGCGAAGTCCGGTTCGCCACAAGGAAGTTCAAGGCCGCGTTTGCTGCGGGCGACAACCACCATGTACTGCCCTTGAGGTAGCGGGCCGCTCGTCCTTGGCCGAATTGCCGACCCCGGTTCGGCGATAACGTGGCACGGCAAGGGCTGCTGCTGACGGTTGGACGAAATTCATGCGGATGCGGTTCGAACCCGAGGCCGAGGACGAGTTCGAGACGGCGTGCGGGCTGCTGGTCGACCGGCTGGTCCGGTGGGCCGGGGAGCAGGGGCTGCCGGGGGCCGCGGAGACGGCGGCCTTGTTTCTCGCCGCGCTCCAGGAGCGTGGCTTCCGGGGCGACAGGGAGCTGGCGGACCGGTTGCGCGTGGCCACGGGAGATGCGGCGATCCCCCTCCTGCGTCCGCTCGCGGTCGATCTGGAGATGCTCGCCATGCTGCTGGAGGGCGACCCGGCCGAGTCCGGTGGCCGGATCGATCTGTCCACCGGGGAGTGCTGGCCGGCGTTCACCGATGAGCTGGGGCCTGGGCCCGAGGCTGAGGAGGACGACGATCCGGAGCGATGGCTGTATGTGCCGGCTCTGGGGTCCAGGGCCGGTTACCGGGACATGGAGTTGTTCATCGAGGAGATGGAGGACGCTGCCCTTGCCGACCGGCTGCGGATCGCCATCGGCGGGCGGGGCGCCTTCCGGCGCTTCAAGGCCGTCCTCGCGGGTGACGAGCGCTCCTGGAGCCGCTACCACCGGTTCCGCGATGAGCGACAGCGCGGCCGGGCCCGCGCCTGGCTGGCGGAGGAGGGCTACTGCCCGCCCATCACCTTCCGCGTAGAGCCCAGCTCGGGTTCGTGTTCTGCGGGGCCGGCATGACTCTCCATTTGTTTCTGAGGGCTGTCCCGTAACTGCTGGTCACGGATTAGATGATCTTTCTGTGGCTGGTGTGATCACGGCGGCGGAGCCGTCCTGGATAGCCCCGTTCACAGGGCTGAGCCCGCGTCAGTTCGGCAAGCTGATCACCGCGTTGCGGCGTGAGGGCGCGGACCCGGTGCGCAAGGGCCGGCCGTGGAGCCTGCCGCTGGAGGACCGGGTCCTGCTGGTCGCCGCGTACTGGAGGACCAACCTCACGCTGCGGCAGCTGGCGCCGCTGTTCGGGGTGTCGAAGTCGGCCGCGGACCGCATCATCGACCACCTCGGCCCCTCGCTCGCGCTCCAGCAGCGCAAGCGGTTCCGCACGGACACCGTGCTGATCGTGGACGGAACCCTGGTCCCCACCCGCGACCACAGCATCGCCGAGCAGTCGAAGAACTACCGGTATTCGACCAACCACCAGGTCGTCATCGATGCCGACACTCGGCTCGTCGTCGCGGTCGCCCGGCCGCTGCCGGGCAACCGCAACGACTGCAAGGCGTGGGAGCTTCGTGACCGCCGCCTGAAAGGCGACGGCGTCCGCCACGCCATGCTCGGCATCGCCCGCCTGCACAACCTCGCCCTCCCCGGTGAACTCGTTGCCGGCGCAGCAGCAGCAGCGTCGGAGGGAGCGGGTCCTGTCGCAGGAGTGGGGCTTTCAGCTGCTGTCCACGTCGCGCGATAGAAATCAGAGCACAATCTGAGTACAGTCTGAGTATGAGTATCGCACCCTTGGCATCCGAATCGGAGTCCGTCTCGTTCACCGATCTGTCGCGGAACCCGAAGGCTGTCGCAGCCAGGGCCGCCGCCCTGGGATGTCTGCGCGTCACGCACCGGGACGCGCCCGACATGGTCTTGACCACGGCCATATACGCAGAGCGCGCCGAGGAAAACCTGACCACGGCGTCCCGGCTGTTCCTGGCACTGCTGAAGCAGGACGACGGTGCCAAGTCGCTTTTGCTCGCGCTGCCCGAGGTGTTCCCTTGGGTGCGCCACCTGGACGCCGAGGAAGTCCGGGAATTCACTGTCGAGCTTCTGGAAGCGCTGTCCGACGCCGCTGAACTGGGCGCCAGGGAGGCTGTGCACCGAGCGATCGTCTCGTGGCGGGCCACCGCCCGCATCAACGCCGATCCTGACCAGCTCAGGGAAGCGCTCCGTCCGCTCGGTGACGTCGACCTCGGCCCCGTCGAGGTGCACGAGTGAGTCCGAAGAAAGGCGATCGCGTCAGTGTTCCTCCGCTGAGCGGCTGGAACGTCATTTACGGCACGACCGAGGCCGCGACCGGTTGGGAGGAGCTGTGCCGGGTGGCGTTGCCGAATGCGCACCGCTGCCTGGAAGCCCTTCGCGCAGACCCGCTGTCGCGGGCCAACTGGAACCGCCAGCACCAGCTCCGAGGCAGACACGCCACCAGGGAATGGAAGGGCTCTGAGCTGGAGCAGTGGGAGTACGAGATCACCAGCGGCGGACGGGTCCGCTACCTGGTCAGCCCGGACACCTCGACTGTGATCCTTGTGTACGCCTCCCCGCGACACCCGAAGGACACCGAATAGCCTCCGGTGTTTCGCCCGTGCGGAAGGCGAGGCGAACCGGGGCGCGGGTTGCGATGGGATCTTGCGGCGCAGGTGGCGGGCCGACCGGAGTCGGAGGACGGCCGCGCCAAGGACGACTGGCCCCATGCAGCGGCGGTCAGTGTGCGAACGCCTTGCGCAGCCGTTCCGCCGCGTCCGCCAATACCTCGACGCGTTTGCAGAACGCGAACCGGACGTATGGTGCGCCGGCCTCTTTGTGGTCGTAGAAGACGGCGTTGGGGATGGCGACGACACCCGCCCGCTCAGGCAGGGCGCGGCAGAAGGCCAGGCCGTCGGCCTCGCCGAGGGGCCGGATGTCGGTGGTGACGAAGTAGGTGCCGGTCGGCCGGAAGACGGTGAAGCCGGCGTCGGTGAGGCCGGCGCTGAGCAGGTCCCGCTTGGCCTGCATGTCCGCGCGGAACCCCTCGAAGTATGTGTCGGGCAGCGCCAGTGCCTCGGCGACGGCGTACTGCAAGGGCCCGGAGGCGACGTACGTCAGGAATTGCTTGGCGGAACGGACGGCGGTCACCAGTTCTGCGGTTCCGGTAACCCAGCCCACCTTCCAGCCGGTGAAGGAGAACGTCTTGCCGGCCGAGCCGATGGTGACCGTCCGGTCGCGCATGCCGGGGAAGGTCGCGAGCGGCAGGTGCTCGGCGGCGTCGAAGACCAGGTGCTCGTACACCTCGTCCGTGACGACCAGCAGGTCGCGCTCCACCGCCAGCTCGGCGATCGCGGTCAGTTCCGCGCGGGTGAGGACCGTGCCGGTGGGGTTGTGCGGGGTGTTGACGAGCAGCAGGCGGGTGCGGTCGGTGACGGCGGCGCGCAGTTCGTCGAGGTCCAGGCGGAAGCCGGCGCCCTCGTCGACGTGCGGCCGCAGTGTGACCGGCACCCTGGTCCCGCCCGCCATGGCGATGCAGGCCGCGTACGAGTCGTAGTACGGCTCGAGGGCGATCACCTCGTCTCCGGGCTCCAGCAGGGCGAGGAGGGTGGCGGCGATGGCCTCGGTGGCGCCGGCGGTGACCAGCACCTCGGTGTCGGGGTCGTACGCCAGGCCGTAGCGGCGCTCCTGGTGCGCGGCGATCGCCGTGCGCAGCTCGGGCACGCCGGGGCCCGGCGGGTACTGGTTGCCGCGCCCGTCGCGCAGGGCCCGTACGGCGGCCTCACGGACCTCCTCGGGGCCGTCCGTGTCGGGGAAGCCCTGGCCCAGGTTGATGGAGCCGGTCTGCACCGCCAGGGCGGACATCTCGGCGAAGATCGTCGTCCCGAACTCGGCGAGGCGGCGGTTGAGGAGAGGACGGGTGCTGGAGGTCATGCCGGTCATCCTGCGCCCGGGCTGCGGAGTTCCTCAACTCACCGCTTCCACGACTGGTACCGGGCGATCGCCTTCCGCAGTTCGATCCGCTCGGCCTCCGGCAGCTCTGCCCCCTGCGTGAACGCCATGACGTGCTCGGCGACGACCCGCAGCTTGGTGTTGGTGCGCTGCGACACGTCACGCAGGACCCGCCAGGCCTCCTCCGGCGCCATCCGTCCGAACACGACGACGGCACCGATGGCCTGGTCGACGATCGCATGCGAGCTGACCGCCTGCTCCAGCTGTGCGCACTCCGCTTCGAGGCGCTCGTGCTCCATGACCAGATCGGTGTTGGACAGGAACTTCAGGGGCTGCGATCGGGAGACCGCGAAGAAGGCCATGAGTGGCTCTCCACTGGGCGAGAAAGGGCGGGGACTGGGGTCTGTGTGGTCCTGCTGCCCCGGGAAGGGCCTTGTACACGCACCTCTGAAGTTCCTCAACTCTGCTTTGACCGCCGAGGGCGCCGGGCATCCCCCGTTCACGCAAGAAGCGAGGCACCCACGGGGGGCTGCTTCGGGGGACATCGAAAGGACGGTGGCGCCATGGTTACCGGCTTCATCGTGGTGGCGATCGTGATCGCGTTCGTGGCGATCGTCGCGAAGGCAGCGGGCAAGGGCGGGGCGAAGGGGTTGGGCGGGGGGAGCCGGAGCGGGTCGTACAGCGGTGACAGCAGCACGGGGAGCAGCAGCTGGTGGGCCGGCGGGGGAGACGGCGGCTCTTCGGGCGGGCACCACTCCGGTGGTCACCACTCCGGGGGGCACCACTCCTGCGGGGGCGGTCACTCCTCCTGTGGTGGCGGGTCGTCCTGCGGGGGCGGGTCGTCCTGTGGTGGTGGCGGTGGATGCGGCGGAGGCAGCTGACACGGGGCAGCCGGGCTCATCGAGGGGGAGCCGCATATCCGCCCGTCACACCCGCCGAGCACCCGCCGGGGTCCGCGCCCCGGCGGGTGCCCGAATGCTCCGGCGCACGCAACGCCCGCCGTGGCGTACGCCGTGGTTGAACAGTTGAGCAGTGGAGCCCTCTGAGGGATGGAAACCCCACGAAGTTGGGTAAAAACGCTGTGACGGCGCCACCGTTCATGATTCCCTCTAAAACACCGGTGCGGTCCTCGGACGTCCTGCTGAGACCTTCCTGACCTCCCTGATCTCCCGACTGGGCCGACCGGGCCGTCCGGGCCGATCCCCCGGAGCCGCCCGGTGTGCCGGACCCCCCACGCCTTCCTCCTTACCTTTCTTTGTGTGCCAGCGGAGAGCCGACCCATGCTCACGACCCTGAACACCTCATACACCGACACGCGCGCGGCCGACCTCGCCTGGGCCCTTGGGCGTGAGCCGCTTCCCGCCCTGGCCACGCTCGATCTCGAACTGGCCGGGGCCAAGCTCCAGTTGAGACTCCTCGGCGCATCCCACCAGGTGCTCCTGGAGGAACAGCGGGGCACTTGTTCGGAGACGGTGGCGTGCATGCCGGGCAGCAGCACACCGCTGCCGCTGGGCGTCGCCAAACGGGTGGGCGACTGGGAGTACGAGTTCGCGGCCCGGGTGGAGGTCCTGTCACCGGGGTCGTTCGCGGGGCGCGCGCAGGAGCTGCTCGCGCTGGTCTCCGACCATCCGCACGGCCTTGCGGGCGTCTTCCCCGGCAGCCCGCACGCCTTCACCGCACTGCTGGCCCAGTGGCACGAGGGCCAGGTCCACTGGCGGACCTGGCACGCGTACCCGCAGGACGGGCAGTTGGTGGCCACATGGACCCGGGTGGGAGCCCGCGTTCCCGCGCCGCAGGTCGGTCCGCCGGACGCCTGACCCGAACACACGGCCTCAAACACGCGGGAACGAACTGTCCGGCAGTTCCACACGTGTGGGTGACGAAGCGTGAAGTTGCAGTGACGTAACGTCGCAGTCGTGATCGAACCGCACGCGCCGGCACCACCCGGCTCCCCGCCCCCCTGGGCGGGCCCGGCGCGGCTGCCCGTCCAGCCGAGCACCGGACGGTTCCTGGTGCTCGCATGCGTCTTCGTCTGCGCGGCCTGCGGACTCGTGTACGAGCTCGAACTCGTCGCCCTGGCCTCGTACTTGATCGGCGACTCGGTCACCCAGGCCTCGGTCGTCCTGTCGGTCATGGTGTTCGCCATGGGCATCGGCTCGCTCGCCGCCAAGCGTCTGCGTTGGCGTGCCGCGGCCGCCTTCGGCGCGATCGAGGCGACGCTCGCGCTGGTCGGCGGCTGCAGCGCGATGGCCCTGTACGCGGTGTTCGCATGGACCGGTGACTGGGGCGGCCTGTGGGCGAGCGGCCCGCGCTGGCTGCTGGTCGCCTTCTCCCTCACCATCGGTCTGCTGATCGGCGCCGAGGTTCCTCTCCTCATGGAGCTGATCCAGCGCATCCGGCGGCAGGACGCGGGCGGCGCGGTGGCCGACCTGTTCGCCGCGGACTACGTCGGCGCACTGGTCGGCGGTCTCGCCTTCCCCTTCCTGCTGCTGCCCCAGCTCGGCCAGTTGACCGGCGCGCTGATCACCGGCGCGGTCAACGCGGTCGCGGGCGGCACCCTCGTCCTCGGTCTGTTCCGCCGCGACCTCACCCGCCGTACCCGCTGGCTGCTGCTGATCGCCAACCTCACCGTGCTCGGCCTCCTCGCGACCGCCGCCGTCCTGGTCGACGACTTCGAACAGGCGGCCCGGCACGCCGTGTACGGCCACGACATGCGCGTGGCGCTGCAGACCGGCACCCAGGAGATCGTCCTCACCGGCGGCACCGACGGCCGCCCCCTCGCCCTGTACCTCGACGGCCGCCTGAGGGTCGGCAGCGACGAACTCCGATACCACGAAGCCCTGGTGCACCCCGCGATGAACGGCCCGCACGCGCGCGTGCTGATCCTCGGCGGCGGCGACGGCCTGGCCGCCCGCGAAGTGCTGCGCCACACGGGCGTACAGCGGGTGGACATCGTCGAACTCGACGCGGGAATCGTCCGGTTGGCCCGCCACGACCCGGCCCTGTCGAAGCTGAACCGCCACGCCTACGACGACCCGCGCGTGCGCGTGACGACCGCCGACGCCTTCCGCTGGCTGCGCACGGCGCCCACCTCGACGTACGACGTGGTGATCTCCGACCTCCCCGACCCGGGCATCACCGCCAGCACCAAGCTGTACTCCCAGGAGTTCTACGGCCTCGCCCGGCGCGCCCTCGCACCCGGTGGCCGCCTGGTCGTGCACGCGGGGCCGTTCGCCACCCGCCCGCGGGTGTTCTGGACGGTCGTGGCGACCCTGCGCGCCGCCGGTCTGCACACCGTCCCCTACCGGGTGGGCGGCCGCGACTCCGGCTTCGCCGCGGGCCCCGACCGCACGGCCGACGCCGCCCGCGGCCCGCGCGACTGGGGGTTCGTGCTGGCCGGCGCGGACACCCGCCCCCGCCTCCGTCTGGACCCGCACGAGCCGCACCCGCGCACCCTCACCCAGCGGACCCTGACCGCGGACGGCAGGGCCGCGGCGGCCACCCGCATCACGGGCCTGCCCGCGTCGACGCTGATCCACCCCCGGTACTGAAGGCGGCCACGGACGGCGGCCCGTCCCGTCCCCCGAGCTCGGGACGAACCGCCGTGCGCCTCCCCCCTCAGCACCGAGAATCTACGGGCGTCCCCGTCCGCCCCGAATCCCGCAGCGGATGGATCCGCGGCCCAACCCCTGCGGTAACCGGGCGGTTCCTGCAACTTCCGTGGTACTGCCGGAGGTTGACGCCCCGACCCGCGCACCGGGGTTACGCTGCGGCGATGCGGATCCACCCACTCGCCGCCGACGGTCTCATCGCCACGGCGCTGACGACCGTGGCCGTCCTGCTCGGCAGGGAAGCCGTCGCGCAGGGGTGGCCCGCACTCGACCCGCTCGCCTGGATACTCGTCCTCGTGGCGACTCTGCCGCTCGCCCTGCGCACCAAGGCCCCGGTGACCGTCTTCGCCTTCGTCCACGCGGTCGGCGTCCTCTACATCAGCCTCGGCTACTGGCCGGTGGTCATCACCTTCGGACCCATGCTCGCCGTCTACACCGTGGCGTCAGTGCGCCCGGCCCGCACCACGGCGGTCTGCGCCGCGGTGATGGGCGGCGTCTGGGTCTACGCCGGGCTGGTGACCGACGGCAGTTCGATGGCGTCGGTGCTCGCCCAGGCGGTCGCCTACCCGCTGGTGTATCTGAACCGGACGATGACGAAACTGGGACTGGCGAGCCGGGCGCAGGTGGTGGTCGTGGCATATGAGACGGGGCTGGTGATGCCCGGGGGGACGGCTTAGCGCCGGACAGCTCCTTTCAGCCCGTCCGGCCACTTTCAGCCCCCAGCAGGCCGACACCGACGCGCGCTCACTTTCGACCAACACGGGTGCATGACCCGGCCATCTAGGTAGGCTCGGCCGACATGGAGCATGAGGTGTTCGTTCCGGTTCCGGCCGCACGGCTGAAAGAAACCCTCGCCGACCCCGCGCAGGTGGCCCGGGCGGTTCCCGGGCTCCAGCAGGACGCGGGCGCCGAGCCCGTCACCGGACGGCTGAAAATGCGCGTCGGCAGCCACTCCGTCACCTACCGCGGCACTGTCCGCATCACCGCGCAGGACGACGGTTCGTACGCCGCCGAGGGCGACGCCACCGAGACCCGCGGCACCGGCTCGGTCAAGCTCGCCCTCACCCTCCGCGTGGAGGAGGCCGAGGGCGGCTCCCGGCTGACCTTCGAGGGCACGGCCTCCGCGGACGGCCGCCTCACCGAACTGCCGGCCGAGCAGGTCGCCTCGGCCGCGACCCGCCTGCTGAACCGTTTCGCGGAGAGCCTGGCGGCGGGCGCGGAAGAGGGGGCGCAGGAGCAGCCCGCGGCGCCCCAGGAACCCGAGGAACCCGAGGAAACCGAGGAACCCGAGGAACCCGAGGAAACCGAGCCCCTCGTCACCCAGGAGTTCGAGCCCAAGGCGACCAGCGACTTCGAAACGACCCCGGACGCCGACGACGCGCCTGCCCCCGCCGCCGAGCACACCTCCGTCTACGACACCGAGGTCCCCCCACCGCCCCTCGACCCGCTCGCCGAGGACACGGGGGACAGTGACGACGTGGGCGCACCCCCCGCCGAAGCGGCCCACGCCCGCCGCACGATGATCGGCCGCAGCGCGGAGGAGGTCGACCACGCCCCGCCCCGCGGCCGCTACGCCCCGGTCCCCGCCCCGCAGACGGTCTCCCCGGGCTCCTCCCTGCGCTGGGCGGCCCCCGCGGCGGCCCTCGTGGTCGCGTCCGCGATCGTCGTGGGCCGGCTGCTGCGCAGGCGTCACTGACGGCGGTCTTGATCGCCCCAGTAGGGTCGTCCCGTGAGTAACGAAGACATCACGCTGACCGCGGGCGACGCGGAGGTGACCGTGCAGCCGGGCAACGGCGGCCGGGTCTCAGGACTGCGCGTCGGCGGCATGGAACTGCTCCGCCAGGGCGAACGGTTCGGCTGCTTCCCGATGGTCCCCTGGTGCGGGCGGATCCGCGACGGCCGTTTCCGGGACGGCGCCACCGTCCAACAGATGCCGCTCAACTCCCCGCCGCACGCCATCCACGGCACCGTCCGCGACGGCGCCTGGCACCCCGCGCGCGTGAACACCGACGAGGCCGTCCTCACGTACGACCTGGTCGACCCCTGGCCCTACGCGGGGCGCGTCACCCAGCAGTACGCGCTCACGCCCGACGCCCTGACCCTGACGATGTCCGTGGAGACGATCGACTCCTCCTTCCCGGCGCAGATCGGCTGGCACCCCTGGTTCAACCGGAACCTCGGGGGCAAGGACGTACAGCTCGACTTCACTCCCGCCTGGCAGGAGGAGCGCGGCGAGGACCATCTGCCCACCGGCAACCGCGTCGACCCGCGCCCCGGCCCCTGGGACGACTGCTTCGGCATGCCCGGCGGCGTCGACGTCACCCTCACCTGGCCGGGGCAGCTGGAGCTGAAGGTCACCAGCCGCGAGGAGTGGGTCGTCGTCTACGACGAGCAGCAGGAGGCGGTCTGCGTGGAACCCCAGACCGGCCCGCCCAACGGCCTGAACACCCTGCCGCGCCTGGTCACGCCGCTGGAGCCGCTCGAGGCCTCGACCACCTGGACCTGGCACCGCCTTTAAGCTGGGCGGCATGACGACGGACGTACGTGGCGAGCTGCTGCAGCAGATCAAGGACAAGGCCGTGGTGCACGGCAAGGTGACCCTCTCCTCGGGTCTGGAGGCCGACTACTACATCGACCTGCGCCGCATCACCCTTGATGGTGAGGCCGCCCCGCTGGTCGGACAGGTGCTCCTGGACCTGACCGCCGACCTCGACTTCGACGCGGTGGGCGGTCTCACCATGGGCGCCGACCCGGTCGCGGCGGCCGTCCTGCACGCGGCCGCCGCCCGCGGCAAGCGCGTCGACGCCTTCGTCGTGCGGAAGGCGGCCAAGGCGCACGGGCTGCAGCGCCGCGTCGAGGGCCCGGAGATCAAGGGCCGCCGGGTGCTGGTCGTCGAGGACACCTCCACCACCGGCGGCTCCCCGCTGACCGCCGTCGAGGCGGTGCGTGAGGCCGGCGCCGAGGTCGTCGCCGTCGCGACCATCGTGGACCGGGCCACCGGCGCCGCCGAGAAGATCCAGGAGGGCGCGGGAGTGCCGTACCTCTTCGCCTACTCCAAGGACGACCTGGGCCTCGACTGACGCCCCCGGCCGGGCTACTCCCGGGTACCCCGGCCGCGTTGTCCACAAGACGGACACGGCGGGCAAAGCATCAGGCCAAGTCTGGAAAGATGGGCCCGACGATGACGTCACCACCCAAGGTCTAGGTCAGGGCCGCAGTACGCAGCACGCCAACCCGCACATACCAAGGAGCGGACAGATGCCCATCGCAACTCCCGAGGTCTACAACGAGATGCTGGACCGGGCGAAGGCAGGCAAGTTCGCCTACCCGGCGATCAACGTGACCTCGACCCAGACCCTGCACGCGGCCCTGCGCGGTTTCGCGGAGGCGGAGAGCGACGGCATCATCCAGATCTCGACGGGTGGCGCCGAGTTCCTGGGCGGTCAGTACAGCAAGGAGATGGTGACCGGCGCGGTCGCCCTCGCCGAGTTCGCGCACATCGTGGCCGAGAAGTACCCGGTCACGGTCGCCCTGCACACGGACCACTGCCCCAAGGACAAGCTCGACGGGTACGTACGTCCGCTGCTCGCGATCTCCGAGGAGCGCGTGAAGGCCGGCGGCAACCCGCTCTTCCAGTCGCACATGTGGGACGGCTCCGCGGAGACCCTCGCCGACAACCTGGCCATCGCCCAGGAGCTCCTGGAGCGCGCCCGCGCCGCGAAGATCATCCTCGAGGTCGAGATCACCCCGACCGGCGGCGAGGAGGACGGCGTCTCCCACGAGATCAACGACTCCCTGTACACGACGGTCGACGACGCCATCCGCACGGCCGAGGCGCTGGGCCTCGGCGAGAAGGGCCGCTACCTGCTGGCCGCGTCCTTCGGCAATGTGCACGGCGTGTACAAGCCGGGCAACGTCGTCCTGCGCCCCGAGCTCCTGAAGGAGCTCAACGAGGGCGTGGGTTCCAAGTACGGCAAGCAGTCCCCGTTCGACTTCGTCTTCCACGGCGGCTCCGGCTCCACGGCCGAGGAGATCGCCACCGCGCTGGACAACGGCGTCGTGAAGATGAACCTCGACACCGACACCCAGTACGCCTTCACCCGCCCGGTCGCGGACCACATGTTCCGCAACTACGACGGCGTCCTGAAGGTCGACGGCGAGGTCGGCTCCAAGAAGACCTACGACCCGCGCACCTGGGGCAAGCTGGCCGAGGCGAGCATGGCCAGGCGCGTGACCGAGGCCTGCGCCAACCTGCGCTCCACGGGCACGAAGATCAAGTAAGGCCGTCGTACACGAAGGTCTTTGGCGAGCCCGGTGCCTCGGCACCGGGCTCCCTGTATACCTGGGGGCATGCCCGACGTCCGGATCGCCACCCCGCAGGGCAAGTGGATCCTGCTGACCACCGTGCTCGGCTCCAGCATGGCCCTGCTGGACTCGACCGTCGTCAATGTCGCCCTGCCGCGCATCGGCCGCGACCTGGACGCGAACCTCGCCGCCCTCCAGTGGACGGTCAACGCGTACATGCTGACGCTGGCCGGGCTGATCCTGCTCGGCGGCTCCCTGGGCGACCACTACGGCCGCCGCAAGGTCTTCGTGATCGGCGTGGTGTGGTTCGCGGCGGCGTCCCTGCTGTGCGGTCTCGCGCCGAGCGCGGGCGTGCTCGTCGCGGCCCGCGCGCTGCAGGGGGTCGGCGGGGCACTCCTCACGCCCGGTTCCCTCGCGCTGATCCAGGCGTCCTTCCACCCGGACGACCGGGGGCGGGCGGTGGGCCTGTGGTCCGGCTTCGGCGGGATCGGCGCGGCCGTCGGCCCCTTCCTGGGCGGCTGGCTGGTGGACGGCCCGGGCTGGCGCTGGGTCTTCCTGCTCAACGTCCCGCTGGCGCTGCTGTGCGCCCCCATCGCCGTACGCCACGTCCCCGAGTCCGCCGACGGCCGCACGCACGGCCGCTTCGACGTGCTCGGCGCGGTCCTCGGCGCCCTCGCGCTCGCCCTGGTGACATACGCCCTGATCGAGGCCCGGCAGGGCTCCCTCGTGGTCGCCGTCACCGCGGTGGCCGGGCTGGGCGCGGGCGTGGCCTTCGTGTACGTCGAGAAGCACCGCCCGGACCCGATGATGCCGCCGGCCATCTTCAAGTCCCGCGAGTTCACGGCCGTCAACCTGGTCACGCTCTGCGTCTACGCGGCCTTCGGCGGCTTCTTCTTCCTCACCGCCCTGCAGCTCCAGGTCGCCGTGGGCTGGTCACCGCTCGCCGCCGGCACGGCCCTGCTTCCGACGACCGCCCTGATGCTGCTGTTCTCCGCACGCTCGGGCGCTCTCGCCGACCGCATCGGGCCGCGCATCCCGCTCACCGTCGGCCCGCTCCTGTGCGCGGCCGGGATGCTGCTGATGCTGAGGGTCGGCCCGGGCGCCTCGTACGTGCTCGACGTCCTGCCCGCGGTCCTGGTCCTCGGCGCGGGCATGGTCACCCTGGTGGCACCGCTGACGGCCACCGTCCTCGCCTCCGTGGACACCGCGCGGGCGGGCCTGGCCAGCGGCATCAACAACGCGGCGGCCCGCGCGGCCGGCCTGATCGCGGTGGCCGCACTGCCGCTGCTCGCCGGGATGGGCCCGGAGGCGTATCTCTCCCCGGGCGCCTTCGACGACGCCTTCCACCGGGCGATGCTGCTGTGCGCGGGGGTCCTGGTGATCGGCTCGGTCGTCGCCTTCGCGACGATACGACCGCTGCCGCCCGGCTGCCGCCGCCCGGAGTGCCGTACGCACGGCTCGGTGACGGCGCCGCCGCTGGAGGGGACGCGCGCGCAGAAGCGGATCGCGTGACCGAGGCTTTTCAGCCAGGGTCGGCTGCAACCAGCCCGTCCGGCGTTTGAGGACCAGGCCCCTCAAGGGCCGAAGCGGGGGCCTGGGGGCGGCAGCCCCCAGCAGGGGCGACACTGGTTCACATGTCGATTCACGAGAACCTTCTCGGGGGCCCGCCCCCGACCCACCTCCCCGACGACCCCGCGCCCCGCGAGCTGCTGGCGGGCGGCACCGCGCCCGCGGACGTCGCCGCCAAGTACCCCACGTCCTCACTGGCCTGGGCCCAGCTGGCCGACGAGGCGTTCGAGCGGGGCAGCGTCGTGGAGTCGTACGCCTACGCCCGCACGGGCTACCACCGCGGCCTGGACGCTCTGCGCCGCAGCGGCTGGAAGGGCCACGGCCCGGTGCCCGTATCGTTTCTGTATTCCGTGCCGCCGCCGCTGTCTGAGTGACGGCGGCACAGACGTTTCAACTGCGGTGACTACCGCTTCAGTTCGGTGTATGCCTCGGCGCTGCTGTCCTTGAGGAACTGCCAGCAACGCTCCGTCTCGTCCTTCTCGTCGATCTCGCCGGCGGCACGGGCGAGGGCCGCGAGACAGCGCAGGAACCCGCGATTGGCCCGGTGGTCCCAAGGGATGGGGCCGTGCCCCTTCCACCCGGCTCGGCGCAGCGAGTCCAGACCGCGGTGATAGCCGGTGCGCGCGTAGGCGTACGACTCGATCACTCGCCCCGCCTCGAAGGCGTCGTCGGCGAGCATGGCCCAGGCGAGCGAGAACGTGGGGTACTTCGCCGCCACCTCGGCCGGTGACCGGGACTCCTCGCCCAGCAGGCGGTACGCCTCTTCGTTCTCCGGGAGGTATGTCGGATCCGGACCGCCGAGCAGGTTCTTGTGCGTCGTCATGCCGCCAGTCTGCCACTTGTGGCCAGGCGTTCGGGACGTCCGCACGAGGAATCGGCCGTGGCCCGAGGGTAAATGAGAACGGCGGTTGATGTACCTGATCGCGATGTGCGACGATCCGGCGCATGGCAGCACGACGGGGGTCCTCCGGGGCCATACAGGTGGGCATCTACACCCGGATCAGCAAGGACGACGAGGCCGAAGGGCTGGGCGTCGCGCGGCAGGAGGAGGACTGCCGACTGCACTGTGCCGCCAGGGGCTGGGAGGTGGCCAGGGTCTATGAGGACAACGACCTCTCGGCGTACAAGCGCAAGACCGTGCGCCCGGAGTTCCGCCAGATGCTGGAGGATCTCAAGGCGGGGCGGATCGACGGAGTCGTCGCCTGGGACATCGACCGCTTCACACGCCAGCCACGCGAACTGGAGGCGTGGATCGACGAGTACGAGGATGCCGAGCGCCGCAAGCGCCACCTCGTCTTCGACTCCGTCTCGGCGTCGGACATCGACCTGTCCACGGAGAACGGCCGGTTCATCGCGCGGATCAAGGTGACCATCGCCAACAAGTCCTCGGCGGACACGTCGAAGCGGACGAAGCGCAAACACCTGGAACTTGCAGCGAAGGGCAAGCTGCCGGGCGGCCGGGCGCCGTACGGCTGGAACCGCGAGGATCGCAGGACGCTGGTACCCGACGAGGCGGAGAACCTCCGCAAGGCCGTGCGGGACTTCCTGGGCGGCGTCCGATGGGCGTCCATCGCGCGAGAGTGGCGTGACAAGGGGGTCAGGTCGCACAGCGGTGGCGTCTTCGACGACTCCAAGATCAAGCGCATGCTCGTGAACCCGCGGATCTGCGGTTACCGGATGCACCAGGGGGAGTTGTTCCTGGACGAGCACGGTGCCCCTGTCGTCGGCGACTGGGAGCCGATCGTCACCCCCGACGAGTGGTACCTGCTCATGGAGAAGGTCCGGAAGGAGTCGGAGGGTCGCACCGCACGGGACTACGCCACCAAGTATCTGCTCTCCGGTATCGCTCGGTGCGGTCGATGCGGCGCCAAGATGCGGGCCTTCCCGTCCTACCGGAAGTCGAAGACGTCATCCCAGTTCCGGTACGCGTGCCCGGGCAAGAACGACGGGGGATGCGGGGGAGTGGCCAGGGCCGGCGAACCGGTCGACCGCCTCATCAGGAACGCCGTGTTCCTCAGCTCGGACAAGGCGCTGGCGCACGTGCGCCAGCGCCCGCCGGAGTGGACGAAGGAGGAGCAACTCGCCTCCCTGGAACGGGACATGGCGGAGTTCAAGCAGGCGTGGCAGGAGAAGCGCATGTCGGCCGCTCGCTACATCGCGCTCACCGAGGACCTGGAGAAACAGATCGCGGAACTGCACCGGGAACGTGCGCTGCACCGCGCCGAGGTCGCGACCTTCGAAGTCGGGCCCATCGACATAAGGGAGCGGTGGGAGAAGCTGACGATCGAGCAGCAGCGCGCGGCTGTCCTCAAGGTCTTCCGTGCGGTCGTCGTCAAGCCCGCTTCGAACGGGCCGATCTTCGAGCCGGCGGACATCGAGCCAGTGCTCAGGTGACGTGGAGAAGCCGGGCTCCGTTGTGGATGGGGCCCGGCTTCGTTCGTTCACGCGCGGTCCATGCCGAAGATCCGGAGCAGGTCATCGACCCACTCCTCGTCCCGTTCGGGGAGCTGAGCCTCCAGTCGGCGCAGCCACTCGCCCTCAGTCAAAGAGCCTGACCTCCCGCGCCGCACTGCCGTGGCCGCCGGATGGGCGGAAACGCGGCGGGGGGACACGGTGAGGCAGGCATGGGAGGCCGGACGTCCGATTGCGGGGTAAATGCGGGTGCAAGCGGAATTGCAGGTTGGCGCAAGGGGTGAGTCCCCTTCTGGCGGGCGTGGCGCGGCAACGCCGGACCGCCGGTCGATCACTGGGGATGGGGTGAGGTGCCCGTGCCGGGGGTTTGCGGGCCCAGGACGGGAGTAGAGGCGGGAGGCTATGCCTCGTCGGCGTCGTGGTCGCCGGGCGGTGGCCCGTACGTCTGCAGCAGGTGCTTGGTGGACGCCTCGGCGAGGGCGTTGGAGACCATGACGTCCGCTTCCTCGCTCACGTCGGGGTGCTCGGTGAGGTAGGCGTCGAGGGCGTCGCGCGCTCTGGCGAAGGCGGCGTTGGCGCGCTGGGTCTCGCGGAAGGCGTCGACGACCTCGTCGATCAGTTCCATGGCGCGGGCCTGGGCGGCGAGTTGCGGGGGGCCGACGAGGTTGCGCAGGTCGATGCCGAAGACCTCGGCGAAGCCGCACACCTCGTGCCGTTTGGCCCGGGTATCCGTCCGGCGCGTCACGGACGATCTCGTACGGATCGGCGTCACCGACAGATGCCACGCCCCGTCGAGAATGGATCTGGTCGCCGATGGCGATGAGAGGTGCGCGGCCTGGTAGAAGGAGCAGTGGCGGACTTGGTGGCTGCGTTTTCCGGCCCCGCTTCGGAACCGAGCTTCCTGACCGAGTCATGCCTGCGTTGGGGGCTCAGTTGCAGTCGCCGGCCGCGGTGCAGTCTGCCCAGCGTTTGCGGCCGGACGTGTCGAGTCCGTACTGGATGTGCTGTAGCGGATGGAGCGGGGCGGCCTCGATGGTGAACGGCTTGCCGGCATTGTCGACTACCTGGGCGGATTGGCCGGACGCGGTGGCGAAGCCGACCTTGAATCGCCAAGTGCAGGACTTGCCCGCCTCACCAGTCGCCTGGACGTCGAGGGCTCCTGGGGTGGCGCCAGCACCGAGATCGATCTGGTGACTGCTGAAATAGGGGCCCGTCGGTTCGCCTGAGCTGTTCACCCCGGCGAGTGGCACGTGCGGTTTCAGCAGGGAGAATGCGACGGTCGGAACCGCATCGTCGCCCTCGCTGGCGAAGTCGATCACTGTCAGAGCGGTGCTCGGCGTGCAGGCGATCTGTTCAGGCTGCATGCTCTGGATGCTCAGGCTTGTGCTGGTATCGCGCAGGAACAGCAGCTTGAAGGTCATCCGGGGCCCGGTCGCCCAGTTGTCCGACGCGATCCGCGCCCCGAGGGGGCGCAGATAGTCCCACACTGCCTGCCCGTCGAGTCCGTCCAGTCGCTCAAGGCCGGCGATTTGACTCGGCGTTAGCGTGTGATCGAGGACAAATGCCCATTGCGAGCCGGTCGCGATCGGATCGAGCTCGCTGCCCGGGAATGACGACCGGGCGACGAACGGCGGTCCCGCACTGGCCGCCGACGTCGTGGGACTGCCCGCAGGAGCCGTCGTGGCACTGGCCGCAGGAGCCGTCGTGGTGTCTGTGCTGTACGCGGATGACGGCGTGGTGCGCTGCGTCTGCGGGGTGTCCGCGGTGTGCTGGCCGCTCTCCCACCACAGGGCCCGGAAACCAGCGGCGCTCAGGACGAGTATGCCGACGACGAGCAACGCCAGCCCTTTCCGGCTGATGCCCCGGCCAGGGCCGCTGTTCGGGCCCAGGTAGTTGTTGATCTCTGTGGTGCTCACGTCCCGGCCGGCCATGATGTTCCTGCCGTGTGGCCTGACGTTCGCCCGCTGTGACACCTGCCGTCGCGGCGGCTGCTCACTCCCACTCATGGTCGGGCCGCCCATCGGGGCGCTCGCCGTGGCGACGGATGCGTACGTCTCGACCGGCCATGATGTTCGTGCCGCTGCGGCCCACTTTCGCCCGCTGCGTGACCCTCTTGCCCTCGGCCGGTGCGAGATTCCGCGCGGCGCCGCCGTCTCCGTCGACTGCTTCCTCACGGCCGGCCCACCAGGCCAGCCCACCACCGACTCCGGTGCCGAGGAACGCGGCGACCGTGAGCGCGACCAACCACCGGTCGCTCTCGGCGTCAGGTGTCCACGGGAAGCGGACACCCATCAGTAGCGCGGCGCAGCCCACGAACACCAGCAGTGACACGAGTACCGCAGTTGCCCAGCGGCCCATCCGAACCATTGATCCCCCGATCGTGCGCGATCGACCGCAAGCAGGATAGGCCGGTGCCAGCACCCTTTGAATGATGTCTCGTCAAGTGGCCGCAATATTCCAGGTTTCCAAGCAAGTCGTAGATCTGCCGCCTGTTCATCGCGCTCGTCGTCCGGCCCGTCGGGAACGCGGCCCCACCACCTTTCCTGGTGCGACCGGCGCCGCCGCCATCAAGCAAGATCACGCGCCAGCCATTACCAGCGACAAGTCGTATCCCAGACATGAAGGTCACGATGTACAGCTGGAGTGTTGGGCGTACTCCGTTCCCTCCGAGTCCCGCGCCGACGAGACAGCCGCCCAGCCGGCCTATAGCGAAGCCCTCGGCTGACGCCCCGACCGCGCCCGCGGGATGCTCGCGCACGCCGGAACCGGACAGCGGACAGGTATCGATCTGGACCGAACCCGGCTCGGGGCGAAGAGGCCCACGGTTCAGATTTCGTCTGCTCGAGAGGGAACCGGGAACCCGTTCGCCGCGTTGCTCGGCCTCGGGGAGCACTAGCCGAACCGCGGCTTCCTGCGCGCCCTGCACGCCCTCGCCCGCGCCGCCGGTTCCATCGGCGAGCAGGAGGAGTACGAGCGCTGCACCCAGTTCCTGAAGGACTCCTCGCCGACGGCGGCCCAGACCCTGGGCTAGCGGTCCGCCGCGGTTTCCTCTCGGGCCCGCCCGGTGCGACCGGGCGGGCCTTGTGCCGCGCTGAGCAGTGGCTTTCGGAGGGCGGATCAGTAGTAGCGGCTCATGATGTCGGTGGCCCAGTCCGGCTGGGTGGTGGCGCCCTGGGGACCGAACTCGCTCATGTAGGGCTTGATGTCCAGGACGGGGGTGCCGTCGACGGCGTCGAGGCCCTGGACGTGCAGGTCGAGTCCGTCGGTGCGCACCAGGCGGCAGCGGGAGACACCGAGGCGGTTGGGGCGGTTCTTGCCGCGCTGCGCGAAGATGCCGACCATCGGCCAGTCGGTGTTGCCGCGCGGATGGCGGGCACCGGTCTCGATCCTCGCCACGGGCACGCGGTCGAAGTGGTAGACGATCTCCAGGTGGGAGAAGGCGTCCAGGCCCGCCAGCGCATCCGCGTCGAACTGGTCGCCGTCCAGGCGGATGACGGCCTCGACCTTCCCCCAGTCGTCGTCACGGACCTCCTCGCGTCCGCCGACCACCCGGCCCACCGGGACGGAGACCACCTCGGACGAGGTGCTCTTCTCAGACATCAGCCGTGCCTTTCGTCAAAGGGTTCGACAACGGGTCCTGTGCGCGCCGAGCGTACTGCGGGCCCTGCGGCGACTCGACGAGCCGGTGACCGGGCGGGCCTTGCGTTCCGGGCGGACCATCGAAGAAGATGCCCGGCGGGGACCGGGGCCCCCGTGTCGGTAACGGCAGGGGCGGACCGCTACCCGGAGCAACAACAGGAGACAGCGATGTCCCACCAGGCTCAGCCCCACGAGGCTTCGGAGCCCGAGACTCCGCATCTCGACTTCGCCGGTACGACGCCGTACGAGGACTACGTCAAGGCGGACGTGCTCACCCACCTCCAGCACACCCTCTCCGACGACCCCGGAGAGATGGTCTTCCTGGTCACCACCCAGGTGATGGAGCTGTGGTTCACGGTGATCGTCCACGAGTGGGAGACCGCGGCGCACGCCCTGCGCTCCGACGACGTGCCGACCGCCGTCGCCGCGCTGAAGCGTTCGGTACGGGAGCTGGAGGCGCTGAACGCCTCCTGGAAGCCGCTCGGCCAGCTGACCCCGGTCCAGTTCAACTCCTACCGGAGCGCGCTCGGCGAGGGCTCCGGCTTCCAGTCGGCGATGTACCGCCGCATGGAGTTCCTGCTCGGCGAGAAGTCCGCGTCCATGCTGGTCCCGCACCGCGGCGCGCCCCGCGTCCACGCCGAGCTGGAGAAGGCCCTCGCCGAGCCGAGCCTCTACGACGAGGTGCTGCGGCTGATGGCGCGGCGCGGCTGCGCGATCCCCGGTTCCGTGCTGCGCCGCGACGTCTCACGGCGGTACGAGCCGTCTCAGGCCGTCGAGGCCGCCTGGACCGCGATCTACGCGGGCGACGAGAACGCCGAGCTCGCGCGCCTCGGCGAGGCGCTGACCGACGTCGCCGAGCTGGTGTGGCGATGGCGCAACGACCACCTGGTCGCCACCCGCCGCGCGATGGGCTCCAAGCCGGGCACGGGCGGCTCGGCGGGCGTCGCCTGGCTGGAGAAGCGCGCGCAGAAGAACGTGTTCCCCGAGCTGTGGACGGCGAGGTCCCATGTCTGAGACATCCGAGGTGTTCGGGCTGAAGGCACGGGCGGGGGAGCTGGACGCCGTCGACGAACTGGCCGGAGCGCGCAAGCAGTTCGTGCTGGACGAGGTGGTGTACCTGGACGGGAACTCGCTCGGCGCCCTGCCGGCTGCGGTCCCGGGGCGGGTGGACGACGTCGTACGCAGGCAGTGGGGTGCGCTCCGCATCCGTTCCTGGGACGAGAGCGGCTGGTGGACGGCGCCCGAGCGGATCGGCGACCGGATCGCTCCGCTGGTCGGGGCGGCGGCCGGGCAGATCGTCGTGGGTGACTCGACAAGTGTCAATGTTTTCAAGGCTCTTGTGGGAGCGGTACGGCTGGTGTCCGGCACGGGCCGGGACGAGATCCTCGTGGACGCGACGACGTTCCCCACCGACGGCTACATCGCCGAGTCGGCGGCCCGTATGACCGGGTGCACGCTGCGTCCGGTGACCCCGGCGGAGGTGCCGGACGCGCTGTCCGCCCGTACGGCCGCCGTCCTGCTGAACCATGTCGACTACCGCACGGGCCGCCTGCACGACCTGTCCGCGCTGACCGCCGCCGTGCACGCGGCGGGCGCGGTGGCCGTCTGGGACCTGTGCCACAGCGCGGGCGCGCTGCCGGTCGGGCTGGACGAGCACGGCGTCGACCTGGCGGTCGGCTGTACCTACAAGTACCTGAACGGCGGCCCCGGTTCCCCGGCGTACCTGTACGTCCGCCAGGACCTCCAGGACCGCTTCGACTCCCCGCTCCCCGGCTGGAACTCCCACGCGGAGCCGTTCGGGATGCGGTCCGCGTACGAACCGGCGGCCGGTGCCCTGCGCGGCCGGGTCGGCACGCCGGACATCCTGTCCATGCTCGCCCTGGAGGCGGCGCTGGAGGTCTGGGACGGGGTCTCGATCGAGGCGGTCCGCACCAAGTCCCTGGCGCTGACGGACTTCTTCCTGGAGTGCGTGTCGGCGTACGTCCCCCAGGGGCGGGTGGAGTCGCTGACCCCCCTCGCCCACCGGGAGCGCGGCAGCCAGGTGGCGCTGCGCTGCGACGACGCCGGGAACGTGATGAAGCGGCTGATCGAGCGGGGGGTGGTCGGGGACTTCCGGCACCCGGACGTCCTGCGGTTCGGGTTCACGCCGCTGTACGTCGGGTTCGCGGACGTGGAGCGGGCGGCGCGGGTGCTGGCGGAGACGCTCGGCGATCTCGCGGGATAGCTCCGGGGAGCTTGTGCCCGGGTGGTCCGCGGTGGCTTCGGCGGCCGCGGAACCGCACGGCCCACGGGCTACAGAACCGTTTCCCCTCACCGAGCGTGACATCCCCGTGTCGGCCCACGTCACCGGCCTGATACCGTCCCCGCCAACGGCCGGTTTCCCTCCCTGGGCCGCCACACGTCAATCCCGTTATGTCGCTGAGAGGTTGGAGCATGCCGGACGACGCCGCAGCTGCCCGGGCCGCCGCCGAGGAGGAGTCGGCGTTCTCGCACCCGGCGGTCGATCCCGACTCCACCGCCGCGTACGGTGACCACCCCGACCAGCTGATCGACTTCTACGCCCCGCGCACCGACGTGGTGCCCGGCGCCCTCGCCCCGCTGGTCGTCGTGCTGCACGGCGGCGCGTGGCGGGCGCCGTACGACCGCCGGCACATCTCGCCGTTCGCGGACTTCCTGGCCCGGCGGGGTTTCGCGGTGGCCAGTGTCGAGTACCGGCGGGGGAGTGCGATCCCGGCCCAGGGCGGCAGCCCTGTCGCGGGCCGCTGGCCGGAGACCTTCGACGACGTCGCGGCCGCGCTGGACGCGCTGCCCGCCCTGGTACGGCAGTCCCTTCCGGGAGCCGACCCGCGCCGCATGGTGATCACCGGGCACTCGGCGGGCGGGCACCTGGCCCTGTGGGGGGCGGCCCGCCACCTGCTGCCCGCCGACGCCCCCTGGCACATCGACCGTCCGGCACCGCTGCGCGGGGTCGTCGCCCTGGCCCCGATCGCCGACTTCGAGGTCGCCGAGAAACTGGACGTGTGCGGGGGCGCTTCGCGTCAACTGCTGGGCGGCGAGGAGAAGTTCGCCGAGCGGCGCCCGTACGCCGACCCGTCGCTGCTGCTCCCGACGGGCATCGCGACCACCCTGGTCCAGGGCCGCACGGACGTCACCGTCCCGCAGGCGGTCGCCGAGTCGTACGCCGACGCGGCGGCGAAGGCCGGTGAGGTGGTGGGCCTCACGCTCCTGGAGGACGTGGGCCACTTCCCCCTCATCGACCCGGCGGCGGACGCCTGCGCGGTGGTCGCGGAGGAAATCGCCCAACTCGCCTGGTGACCCGCCCCCTTACATACCCGTAGTACTTGAGAGCTACCTCCCAGGACGGCTCCCTGGCGTGACGCGGACGACGAGTGACGCTCCGTAACTTCCCTTCCAGACAAGCCCGATGGCCGGGCGAACTGGAGGGGAGACGACCATGGGGCACCGGCGTAGCCTGCGGGCAATCGTGCCGCCCAGGGCGGCACGGGTGGGCGCAGGCGGCACCCGGCAAGTGCCGGCGAGCGAACCTCCTGCGCCCCAGCCCCCGCGCCGCCGCACCCGCAAATGGCGCCGAGCTGCCCTCGCGGCGCTCGTCACCGCCGCCATAGTCGTCCCGCTCTCGGGTGCGGCCCGCCCCAGCATTCCCGCCCCGGCCCCCGCCACCCTCGCCCCCCTCACGCCCACCACCCTCGACGCCGCCTACAAAGCCAACCGCACCAACGCCGCCCAAGCCGCCCGCATGGCCGCAGCCCACGGCGACCACAAACGCGCCGCAGCAGACCGGGAGATGGCCGCCCCCACCCGCCACCTCCTCGCCTACGACGGCCGAGGCGAGGGCCGGGCCACCGAGGTCTTCGGCGACCTCGCCACCGCCACCCGCATCGCCGTCCTGATCCCGGGCTCGGACACCTCCCTCGACACCTACGACCGTTTCCGCGCGACGGCAGTCGCCCTGCACGACCGCCTGGTCCAAGAGGCCCCGAAAGGCACCCCCACCGCCGTCGTCGCCTGGCTCGGCTACGAAACCCCCGGCACGGTCAGCACCACCGTCCTCACCACGGACCGCGCCGACCAAGCAGCCCCCCACCTGCGTGAGTTCATCGCCGAACTGCGCCGCACAGCAGGCCGCAGGGCCGACATCTCCCTCCTCTGCCACTCCTACGGCACGGTCGTCTGCGCCCGCGCGGCCGCCGGCCTCGACGTGCAGGACATCGCCCTCGTCGGCAGCCCCGGCACCGGCGCGGACACGGCGGCCGCCCTGCACACAAGGGCCCGCATCTGGGCGGCCCGCGGCGCCGACGACTGGGTCGAGGAGGTCCCGCACGTGAGGGCGGACCTCTTCGGCTGGACGGTCGGCTTCGGCACGGACCCCGTGTCCCCGGCCTTCGGCGCCCGCGTCTTCGCGGCGGGCCCCGGCGGCCACAGCGACTACTTCAGGCCGGGCTCGGTCTCCCTGGCCAACCTCACCCGCATCGTCCTGGGCGACACGAAGGAGGTGACCCGTGCGTGAGTCGGGCGTGCGCCACGCGTGGAACGGCATACGACACGGCGCCGCAGGACAGAGCGCCGCAGGACAGAGCGCCGCAGGACGGAGTGCCGCAGGGCAGGGCGCCGCAGGACGGAGTGCCGCAGGGCAGGGCGCCGTACGAGACAGCGCCGTACGAGAGCGAGAGGCCTCCGCACGCCAGAGTGCCCTGCGGAGGGCCGCCGACCGGATCGACGCCGCCACCCCCGCCGACCGCGACCGCGCCGTGGACGCCCTGCGCGCCTTCGCGATCCTCGGCGTCGTCCTCGGCCACTGGCTGGTGACGGCCCTGGTGGCGGACGGCGGCTCCCTGCACGCCTCCAGCCCCCTCCAGCACATGCCGTGGCTGGCCCCGATCTCCTGGGCCTTCCAGACCCTGTCCGTGTTCTTCCTGGTGGGCGGCCATGTCGCCACCCGCAGCTACACGGCGGCCCGAGCCAAGGGCACGCCGTACCGGCGGTGGCTGACCGCCCGTCTGTCGCGGCTGTTCAGACCGGTGGCCGCCGTACTGGTCCTGTGGACGATCGCCGCGACCGCCCTGTTCCTGTCGGGCGCGGCCCCCGACACGATCCACACGCTGGTCAAACTCGCCCTCTCGCCCCTCTGGTTCCTGCTGGTCTTCGCGGCGCTGACCGCGGCGACCCCGCTGCTCACCCGGCTCAACCCCCTGTGGCCGCTGGCCGTCGTCCTCCATGTGGACCTTCTCCGTTTCGGCCTCGGCGCCCCGCAGAGCCTCGGCTGGGTGAACCTGGCGGCGGGCTGGCTGGTGCCGTACACCCTGGGCGCGGCCTGGACCCGCGGCGAACTGGAGCGCGCCCGGGCGGGCTGGATCCTGCTCATCTCCGGTGCGGCGGCGACGGCCCTGCTGGTCGCCTTCGCGGGCTACCCGGCCTCGATGGTCGGCGTCCCGGGGCAGACGATCTCGAACCTCGACCCGCCGACCCTGGCCGCCGTCACCTTCGGCCTGGCCCAGTGCGGCCTGGCCCTGCTCCTGCGCGACCGGCTGCGCCGCACGATGCGGCGGCCCCTGGCGTGGGCGGCGGTGGCCTTCGTGAACCTGTCCGCGATGACGATCTTCCTCTGGCACCAGACGGCCATGATGGCGACCACCGCCACCGCCCTCCCGGCGGGCCGGCTGCCCGGCCTGCACACCGTCCCCGACGGCCTCGGCTGGGTGGCGTTCCGCCTGGCCTGGCTCCCGGTGTTCGCCCTCGCGCTCACGGTCTGCTGGACGGCCTTCCACTCCTGCGAACGCGGGGGCGCGCGCGGCACAAGCACCGGCCGCTCCCGGGTGATCCGCCGCCACGGCGGCCCGGACGGGACGGCAGCGAGGATCCGCCATAGTGCCTAGGGTTGGCCGGGTGACGGAAACGGGGATCCAGCGGGTGTTCGGCGGCCGCGTGCTGCGCTGGTTGCGCGTGCTCCGCGAGGACCTGTGGACGGCCCGCGCGGACCCGTTGCCCGTCTTCGGACGGCTGCGGCGGGTCCCGCACGGCGTGCTGTGCTTTGCCGCGTTCTGGATCACGTTCGGCGGCACGGCGCAGCTCACCGACAACGGACGTCTGGGCTTCGGCTTCGGCTTCCCGATCGCACTCGCGCAGGGCGGCGCGGTGGCGCTGGCGTTGTGGCGGCCGATCCCGGCCTGGTGGTTGTCGACCGCGGGCTCCGTCGTGGGGGCCGTCGCCGTGCACTTCAGCCTGACCGGTGGCGCGGCGCACGACTTCACCTGGCCCTGGACCGCGGCCGGGATCATCGCCCAGCTGCTGGTGCTGTTGCTGCTCGCCCTGCGTGTGCGGACCCGGGTGTCCGTGGAGGCGCTGTCCCTGACGGTGCTCGTCACGCTGGTCCTGCAGAGCGTGTGGGAGGCGCCGCACCTGCAGTCCGCGAACCCGCAGCAGTCGACGGGCCCGCTCGCGATCGCCCTGTCCGCCGTCGCCGTCCTGCTCGGCATCGCGCTGCGCAGCCGCCGCGAGGCCCGCGCGGAGGTCGGACGGCTGACCACCCTCACCGCCGAGGAGCGGGCCCGGCGCACCCTCCTGGAGGAGCGCAACCGCATCGCGCGCGAACTGCACGACGTGGTCGCCCACCACATGTCCGTCATCTCCATCCAGGCCCAGGTCGCCCCGCACCTCGTCGAGAACCCGCCCGACGAGCTCAGGGAGAACCTCGAAGGCATACGGAACAACGCGCTGGAGGCGCTGACCGAACTGCGCCGCGTACTGGGCGTCCTGCGCTCCGAGGACCCCGGCACGGACGCCTTGGCCGACGGCGGCAACGACCCGCACAGCCCGCAGCCCACCCTGGACCGGCTCGACGCGCTCGTCGAGAACACCCGTGCCGCCGGGCTGGCCGTGACCACGCGGACCACCGGGGAGCGGCGCCCGCTGCCCTCGGGCGTGGAGCTGTCGGCGTACCGGATCGTGCAGGAGGCGCTCAGCAACGTGCTGCGCCACGCGCCCGGCGCGAGCGCGAGCGTCGAAGTCGCCTACGTCCCCTACGGACTGCGCGTGGAAGTCGTCAACTCCCGTCCGCTGCACGAGGCTCCGGCGTCACCGGGCGCGGGGCACGGTCTGCTGGGTATGCGGGAACGGGCGGCGATGCTCGGCGGCGACCTGTCCGCACACCCCCGCCCGAACGGCGGCTACCAGGTCTCCGCCTTCCTTCCGGTCGACCCGCGCGCCGACGGCCCGGACCTGCCCGATGCCCCCGAGACCGCCACCGACCCGAAGGACGACACCGCATGACGAGCAGCAGCAACAGCCCCATCCGGGTAGTGATCGCCGACGACCAGCAGATGGTCCGGCAGGGCTTCACCGTGCTGCTCAACACCAAGCCGGACATCGAGGTGATCGGCCAGGCGGTCGACGGCCTGGACGCCGTCGCCAAGGTCGCCGAACTCGCCCCGGACGTCGTCCTCATGGACATCCGCATGCCCGAGCTCGGCGGCATCGAGGCCACCCGCCGCATCACCGCGGAGACACCGCACATCAGGGTGCTGGTGCTCACCACCTTCGACCTCGACGAGTACGTGTACGAGGCGCTGCGCGCGGGCGCGTCCGGGTTCCTCCTCAAGGACGCCTCGGTGGACCAGCTGGCCGAGGCGGTACGGGTGGTGGCGGCCGGTGACGCGCTGCTCGCGCCCGGCATCACCCGGCGGCTGATCGCCCAGTTCTCCCGCCTGGACGGCGAGCCCCGCGCCCCGCTGAAGGAACGCGTCGGCGACCTGACCGAGCGCGAGACGGAGGTCCTCGCACTGATCGCGCAGGGGCTGTCGAACGCGGAGATCGCCCAGCGCCTGGTCGTCGCCGAGCAGACCGTGAAGACCCATGTGGGCCGCATCCTGGTGAAGCTGGGCCTCAGGGACCGCACACAGGCGGCGGTGTTCGCGTACGAGTCGGGCCTGGTGCGCCCGTCCGGCTACTGACCCGTCGGTCCCACGGCCCGTACTCGTAGTACCTGAGAGGGAGGCCGAAGGACCCTTCTCACTGGTGACGACCGCGCGCCCGGCCACGGCCTACGGTTTTCAACGTGACCGAGACGCCCCACACGCAGCCGATGCCCCCGGAGCCCACCAGATACCTGGAGCCGCCGGACAACGCGTTCAAGTCGTACACGCCGCGCAGCCCGGAGATCCGGGCGGCGGCGGACGCCCTGCGCGGAATGCGTCAGGACCTGTTCCACGGCGCCTTCGCCTACCGCCCGCTGCCCCGCCTCAGCGCCGACGGCCCGTTCGCCCGGCGCTTCTCCGGCCGGTGGCGCGAGTACGCGACCTGGACGCCGCACGCCCTGATCACCTCGTCCGGCCTCTTCGCGATGCTCATCGCGTCGCACAGCAACTACCGCGGCGCGGAAGTCAACCTCTTCCTCAGCCTGCTGGCCCTGGGCCCGGTCCTGCTGACCATGGTGCGGCCGATCGGTGCGTTCTGGCTGTCGATGGCGGCGACGCCGACAGCCGCGGTGTTCGGCTCCGGCTGGGGCGACGGGTGGCCGTGGCTGCCCGGCAGCTTCGTCTGCCACCTGATCGTGCTCACCGTCGTGGCCATGCGCACCAGGCCCCGCACTGCGGCCTGGATGTGGGTCCTGACAGGGGTGTACAGCGCCATGGCGCAGATCTTCCCCGCCGGCAACGGGGACACCTTCGGCTCGAACACCGTGCAGATGCTCTTCGTCTCCGCGATGGCCCTCCTCGCCGTCTCCCTCAGGCACATCCGCCGTGAGGCCCGCCAGGAGGTGACCGCCCAGCAGACGGTGACCGCGCACGAGCGCTCCCGCCGCACGCTCCTGGAGGAGCGCACGACGATCGCCCGAGAGCTGCACGACGTGGTCGCCCACCACATGTCGGTGGTAGCCATCCAGGCGGAGGCGGCCCCCTACCGGGTCGAGAACCCGCCCCCGGAACTGGAGAAGGCGTTCGCCACGATCCGGGAGAACGCGGTGGCGGCGCTCACCGAACTGCGCCGCGTGCTGGGCGTGGTCCGCGCCGAGGACTACGAGGCCCCGGACGCCCCGCAGCCCACCCTCGCCGACCTGGACGCGCTGCTCGCCAATGTGCGCGAGACGACGGGCCTGAGCGTCGACAAGACGCAGACCGGAGCGGTACGGGAACTCCCGCAGGGCGTCGAGCTGTCGGCGTACCGCATAGTGCAGGAGGCGCTGAGCAACACCCTGCGCCATGCACCGGGCGCCGCGGCCAAGGTGGAGGTGTCGTACGTCCTCGGCGGCCTGGGCCTGCGCGTAGTGAACGGACCCCCGCCCGAGCCGTCCCTGGTCAAGCCCTCACCGGGCCCCGGCCACGGCATCACCGGCATGCGGGAGCGCGTCACCATGCTGAACGGCGAGATGACGGCGGCCCGTACGGACGAGGGAGGCTACGAGGTGACGGTCTTCCTGCCGGTCGCCATGACGGTCGAAGGTGAAGCATGACCATCCGTGTCCTGATCGCGGACGACCAGATGATGGTGCGCGAGGGCTTCTCGGTCCTGCTGAACGCGATGCCGGACATCGAGGTCGTGGGCGAGGCGGTCAACGGCCGCGAGGCGGTCGACCGCGTCCGCGAACTCGCCCCCGACGTGGTCCTGATGGACATCCGCATGCCGGAACTGAACGGCATCGAGGCGACCCGCGAGATCGTCGCCGCGAACAGCACGGCGAAAGTTCTCGTCCTCACCACCTTCGACCTCGACGAGTACGTCTACCAGGCCCTGCGCGCAGGCGCCTCCGGCTTCCTCCTGAAGGACGCCTCGGCCCGCCAACTCGCGGACGGCGTAAGGGTGGTGGCCTCCGGCGAGGCCCTGCTCGCCCCCTCGGTGACGAAGCGCCTGATCACGGAGTTCTCCAAGCTCTCCGAGTCCCCCCGCGCCATGCACTCCGCCCACCAGGCCTACGGCGACCTCACCGAACGCGAAACGGAGGTCCTGGTCCTCATCGCCCAGGGCCTGTCCAACGCGGAGATCGCCGAGCAACTGGTGGTCGCCGAGTCGACGATCAAGACCCACGTCAGCAGAATCCTGGTGAAACTGGGCCTACGGGACCGGACCCAGGCGGCGGTGTTCGCTTATGAGGCGCGGTTGGTGACGCCGGGCTGATAGCCAGGCCCGTGCCCGCCGGGTCAGAAGCCGGCGCCCCCACCGGCGAAACGTACGGGTGACACGAGAGCGATGCGGATCAGGCCGGGGTCGGGCGGAGGGGCGTCGTAGACGTAGGTGACGGTGAGTGCGGGGTGGGTGTCCGTGCCTTCGAGGCGTGTCGTATAGATCTTCATGCCCCCGACGGCGCTTTGTGCTCGTCGGCCGAGTACGGGGTTCTTCTCCAGCTCGGCTCGCAGGGCCTCGACAGCATCGAGGGCTCCGCCGCCGATGGCGAGGCAGCGGGCGTGAGCCTCGCGGGTGATCTCTGCGATGGTCGGCTGCTGCTCGTCGCTCAACGGTCGTTTCCCCGAGCCTCACGGATTTCCGCGGCGGCCGCGGCGACGGCCGAGTCGAAAGCGGGGTCCTGGCGTGCGACGACTCTGCCGCGGAACTCCTCGACGAGCCGGACGACACCGGAGAGGTCCGCAGGATCGGCATGGTTGATCTCGCGAGCCAGCTCGGCCTCGAAGTCGTCCGCGTCTCCGGGGAAGCCATAGCCCATGGTGAGGGCAGCGCGGAGTTCGCCGATGGTGCGCATGGGCGGGAGGTGGCGCTGGCTGGACTCTGCCGGGTGGGTGGTCATGACGTCGGCTCCCTTTCGCAGTGTCGCCTTCACCGTACCCGGACGGTTCCGCGCGGCGGCTCTCACGCTGCCGCCAATTCGCACCACACGTACTTGCCCCGGCTGCCGTTCCTCGACTGCGGCTGCCAGCCCCATACGTCGGCGCAGGCGCGGACCAGGGCGAGGCCGCGGCCGTTCTCGGCGTCGGCGAGGCGGTCCAGCGGGCGGGGTGGCTCCGGCGGCTCGGGGTCCGCGTCCCATGCGCCGAGCCGCAGCGTGCCCGGCGGCGACCAGCGCAGCCGTAGGGCGGCGGGGCCCTTCGTGTGCAGTACGGCGTTGGAGACCAGCTCGGCGGCGAGCAGCTCCGCGGTGTCGGCCAGGGTGATCAGGCCGTGCAGGGTCAGGATCAGGCGGAGGGTGCGGCGGCAGACGGTGACGGCGCGGGGGTCGTTGGGGATGTGGAGGGAGTACTCCCAGGGTTCGGACTCGTTTTCGGGCATGCGGCAACTCCGGCTCAGTGGTGGGGGTTTGGCGGTGGCATCGCCGCGACCGTCATAGAGGCAGGACGGAGCGGTGCACTTCCGCAGCGTGTGCGTTGCGTCACCGACGGTACGGCAGAATTTTATTACGGTGCAAGCTGTTGCCGTAATCTGGCACCCGAACGTGGCGGGTCCACAAGGGTGTTGGGACGGGAGAACGTATGCCGCCGAGGAGCAATCCCACCGCTCGGCAAGTGCGACTGGGAGCCGAGCTGCGCAAACTGCGCGAGGCGGCCGGCCTGAAGGCGCGCGAGGTGGCGTCCTTCCTGAACTCGACTTCGGTTCAGATGAGCCAGATGGAGGCGGGCATCGCGGGCGTCAGTGCAGAGCGTGTCCGTCGGCTTGCGGCTCACTACGGCTGTGCGGACGAAGAGTTCGTCGACGCTTTGGCGACCATGGCAACCGAGCGCACGCGTGGATGGTGGGAGGAGTACCGGGGGGTGCTGCATCCGGTGTTTCTGGACACTGCCGAGATCGAGCACCATGCGACATCCCTCCGCGAGGTCGTGATCACCTACGTTCCCGGGTTGCTGCAGACCGCCGACTATGCCCGCGCCGTATATGCCTACGTGCAGCCTGGCCTGCCCGAGAGTGAGCTGGCCCCCTGGGTGGAACACCGGATGAAGCGGCGAGCTGTGATCGAGGGTGACAATCCGACGCCGTACGAGACGCTCATCCATGAGTGCGCTCTGCGCGTACGAGTGTCGGACCGTGCTGTCTGGCGAACTCAACTACGGCAGATCCTCGACCAGATCGAGCAGCAGCACGCGACGGTACGCGTCATCCCCTTCGATCAGGACGGATTCGGGGGCGCCGGGATCTCGATGATGTACGCGTGCGGGCTGGTTCCGCAGCTGGACACCGGCCTTCGCGATGCGCCCACGGGCGTCGCGTTCATCGATGCGGAACCTCAGCTGAACCAGCTTCGAACACTTTTCCTTAGGATGCAGGCAGCGTCGTTGGACCCCATTGCGTCGCGCGACTTCATCCACCGACTGGCGAAGGAATCGTAATGAATTGGCGGAAGTCGACGTACTCCGGTGGAGGCCAGGGCGACACCTGCGTCGAGATAGCGGAACTCCCCACCCACATAGCCGTCCGCGACTCCAAGGCTCCCGCCCGCGCCACCCTCTCCTTCCCGCCCGCCGCCTTCACCGCCCTCATCGACCACCTGAAGGGCCACCCCTCTGGGGACAGCGTAGGGTCGGGCAGGTGCCCGAGCTGAAACGGCTGCGTGCCGGTCATGCCCCGGCGGTCCTGGCCTTCGAGCTGGCGAACCGTGCCTACTTCGCCGCCTCGATCTCCGACCGCGGCGACGACTACTTCGAGCGGTTCACCGAGCGGTACGACGCCTTGCTGGCCGAGCAGGAGGCCGGTGTCTGCGCCTTCCATGTGCTCGTCGCGGAGGACGGTTCGGTGCTCGGCCGGTTCAATCTGGTCGACATCGAAGACCACGCCGCAGAGCTCGGCTACCGGGTCGCCGAGCATGTCGCAGGCCGGGGCGTGGCGACCGCGACCGTGCTGGAGCTGTGCCGGCTGGCGGCGGAGCGGTACGGGCTGCGCACCCTGCGGGCGGCCACCGCCCACCGGAACGTGGCGTCCCAGAAGGTGCTGACCAAGGCCGGTTTCGTCCCGGTCGGCCCGGCCGACCCGGCCCACATCGGCGGTGAGCCGGGCACCTGGTACCGGCGCGACCTCGTGCCGGAGGACTGACATCCCTGGTCAGGTGGGTGGATGCCGGGTTAGCGTCCGTCCATGACCGCCTTCGACCCATGGGACCCGGCGTTCCTCGCCGACCCCTACCCCGCCTACGCAGAGCTGCGCGCCAAGGGCCGCGTGCACTTCTACGAGCCCACGAACCAGTGGCTCGTCCCGCACCACGCGGACGTCTCCGCGCTGCTGCGCGACCGGCGGCTCGGGCGGACGTACCAGCACCGGTTCACGCACGAGGACTTCGGGCGCACCGCGCCGCCCGCCGAGCACGAGCCGTTCCACACCCTCAACGACCACGGCATGCTCGACCTGGAACCGCCGGACCACACCCGCATCCGGCGACTGGTGTCGAAGGCGTTCACGCCACGGACGGTCGAGCGGCTGCGGCCCTACGTCAGCAACCTCGCCGGGGAGCTCGTGGACCGCCTCGTCGAGAAGGGCGGCGGCGATCTGCTCAGCGACGTCGCCGAGCCGCTGCCCGTCGCCGTCATCGCCGAGATGCTGGGCATCCCCGAGGCGGACCGTGCCCCGCTGCGCCCCTGGTCGGCCGACATCTGCGGAATGTACGAGCTGAACCCCTCCGAGGACACGGCCCGCAAGGCCGTACAGGCCTCGGGCGAGTTCTCCGACTACCTCCGCGAGCTGATCGCCGAGCGTCGCCGGGCCCCGGGCGACGACCTCATCTCGGGGCTCATCGCCGCCCACGACGAGGGCGACCGCCTCACCGAGCAGGAGATGATCTCCACCGCCGTCCTGCTCCTCAACGCGGGCCACGAGGCGACGGTCAACGCCACGGTGAACGGCTGGTACGCCCTCTTCCGGAACCCGGAGCAGCTGGCCGCCCTGCGCGCGGACCACTCCCTCGTCCCCACCGCCGTGGAAGAGCTCATGCGGTACGACACCCCGCTGCAGCTCTTCGAACGGTGGGTGCTCGACGACATCGAGGTCGACGGGGTCACGATCCCCCGGGGCGCCGAGATCGCCATGCTCTTCGGCTCCGCCAACCACGACCCCGAGGTCTTCCAGGACCCCGAGCGGCTCGACCTGACCCGCACGGACAATCCGCACATCTCCTTCTCCGCCGGCATCCACTACTGCATCGGCGCGCCGCTGGCCCGGATCGAGTTGGCCGCCTCGATGACGGCGCTACTGGAGAAGGCCCCCGCGCTCAGCCTGGCGGCGGAACCCGCGCGGAAGCCCAACTTCGTGATCCGGGGGCTGGAGGGGCTCAGCGTGGCACTCTGAGGCGTCGGAACACGGCCCAGACGCCCAGCGCGACGGCGGTTCCCCCGAGGATCGCCAGCGGCAGTTCGGCGTAGAGCACGCTCCAGTCCGGGGCCGCCTCGAACCGCCGGAGCCGGTCCCGGACGCCGACGGCCCGGACCGCGAGCCACGCGCCCGCTCCGACCGCCGCGGTCAGACATCCTGCGACGGCCTGCGTACGTTGCCCCATGCCTGGATGGACGTGCGCTGGCCGCTCAGAGGTTCCGGCTGCTGGTCAGGTGGTGAGGTCCCGGCGGCGCAATCCCGCCAGACCACCGGCCGTCAGCATCACCGCCAGCGCCAGCAGGAACAGCACCGGCCCCCACTCCATCCCCCCACCCGGCAGCTTCGGCAGATGCCCGAACGGGGACAGGTCGAGTACCGCCCGCGGAGCGTCCAGGGCCGGGCCCACCCAGCCGATCAGCAGCACCGCCCCCGCGACACCCCACGCCGCCATCGACGCCCGCGGGAACAGGCCGTAGAGCAGGACCGCCACCCCGCCGATCACCCACACCGCGGCCACCTGCACCAGGCACGCTCCGAGGATGGGCCCCGCCTCCTTGCCGTAGCCGACGACGAAGCCGACGCCGGTCAGGAGCATGATCAGCACAGCGCCGCCGAAAGCGACCGCCAAGTGCCCGCCGGCCCACCGCAGACGCCCCACCGCATTCGCCAGCACCGGCTCCGCCCGCCCCGATGTCTCCTCGCCGTACAGCCTCAGCACACTCGACACGACGTACAGGGCCGCGACGAGACCCATCATCCCGATCATCGACGCCAGGAAGGCGTCCGTCAGGCCCCGCTGTCCGCCCATCCGCTCGAAGATCTTCCGGGCGTTCTCGTTCTTCCCGACCAGGTCCGTCACCCCGTCCGTGAGGCCGCCGTAGACGACGCCCACGACGAAGAAGGCGATCGACCAGCCCGTGACAGCGCCCCGTTGCAGCCGCCAGGCCAGCGCGCCCGCCGAGCCCAGGCGGCCGGACGCCGGTCCTGGCCGCGTGGGCAGGAAACTCATGCCGACATCCCTGCGGCCCGCCAACTCGTAGGCCACCCCCGCCTGGAGCAGCACCGCCGCGGCGAACAGCAGCAGCACCCACCAGCGTTCGTCGGCGTACGGCCGCAGGTTCTCCAGCCAGCCGAGCGGCGAGAGCCAGGTCAGGGCCGAGGAGCCGTCGTCCGTCGCCGCGTCGCCCGCCGCGCGCAGCACGAAGGCCGCGCCCAGGACGCCCGCGGTCAGCCCGCGCGCCAGCCGCGCGCTCTCCGTCAGCTGGGCGACGATCGCCGCCATCGTCGCGAAGACCATGCCGACGGCCCCGAGTCCGAGGCCGAAGGCCAGCGCGCCCACAGCCCCCTGGCCTGCCATGCCGGCAGCAACCAGCAGTGCCAGTACGGCATTGGCCGCCCCCGCCGCCAGCAGGGCCGCCGTCAGGGAGGCCCGGCGCCCCACCGCTCCGGACGCCACCAGCTCCTGCCGCCCGCTCTCCTCCTCGTCCCGGGTGTGCCGTACGACGATCATCAGGCTCATCGCGGCTGCCAGCGCACCCGCGTACACACCGACGCGCCAGGCCGTCAGCGCACCGATGGAGGTGTCGAAGACGGGGCCGATCAGGGCGCGGAAGGAGGCGTTGGCCGCCACCTGGTGGATCAGGTCGGCGCGTTCGGCGGGGGTGCCGTAGAGGTTCTTGAGGGTGTTCGGCATGGAGAGGACCATCAGCGCGTTCACGCCGACCCAGACCGGGATCATCAGCCGGTCACGGCGGAGCGAGAAGCGCAGCAGCACACCCGTGCCCGCGAACGACGTCATCGCGCCGCCACCTCCTCGTCCTGGTAGTGGCGCAGGAACAGCTCCTCCAGGGTCGGCGGCGTCGACGTCAGCGAGCGCACGCCGGACTCGCTCAACTGCCGTAGCAAAGCGTCGAGTTGGTCCGTGTCGACCTGCAGCCGTACCCGCCTTCCCTGTACGTCGAGGTCGTGGACGCCGGGCAGGTGCGCCAACTCGTCGGGCGGACCGGCGAGTTCGGCCGTCACACTGGTCCGAGTCAGGTGGCGCAGGTCGGCCAGCGAGCCGGACTCGACCGTCCGGCCCTTGCGGATGATGCTCACGCGGTCGCAGAGCTCCTCGACCTCGCTGAGGATGTGGGACGACAGCAACACCGTGCGGCCGCGCTCCCGCTCCTCCTCCACGCAGCGCTGGAAGACCTCCTCCATCAGCGGGTCCAGGCCCGACGTCGGCTCGTCCAGGATCAGCAGGTCCACGTCGGAGGCGAAGGCGGCCACCAGGGCGACCTTCTGGCGGTTTCCCTTGGAGTACGTGCGGCCCTTCTTGGTGGGGTCCAGCTCGAAGCGGTCGATCAGCTCGGCCCGGCGCCCGGCGTCGACGCCGCCGCGCAGACGGCCGTACAGGTCGATGACCTCGCCGCCGGACAGGTTCCGCCACAGGGTCACGTCCCCGGGGACGTACGCGATCCGGCGGTGCACCTCCACCGCGTCCTGCCACGGGTCGCGGCCCAGCACCTGCGCGGCACCGGAGTCGGCGCGCAGCAGGCCGAGCAGGACGCGGATGGTGGTGGACTTGCCGGCGCCGTTCGGGCCGAGGAAGCCATGGACCTCGCCGGACTCCACCTCCAGGTCGAGGCCGTCCAGGGCCCGGGTGCGGCCGAACGACTTGTGGAGGCCGGAGACGCTGATTGCCTTCGTCATGCTTCAGAACGTACGCTTCTTTCAGAAATTTGTGAAGTTAAGGAAGTGTATAAAGTCAATGAAGCCCCGGTTAGGGTGGTGACCATGACGGAGTCGAAGGCGGTGGGGCGGGACCCGGAGGCGGTCTCCAAGTTCGTGGAGAGCTTCGCGGCGCAGCTGGTCGAGGCCGGGATGCAGCGGATGCCCGCCCGTGTCTTCGCCGCCCTGCTCTCCTCGGACGAGGGCTCGATGACCTCCGCCGAGCTGGGGGAGCAGCTGCAGATCAGCCCCGCCGCCGTCTCCGGAGCGGTGCGCTATCTGACCATGACGCACATGGTCTCGCGGGAGCGCGAACCCGGCTCGCGCCGCGAGCGCTACCGGGTGCACGGAGACCAGTGGTACGAGGCCCTCACCAACCGCGAGGCCATCATCAAGCGGTGGGAAGGGGCCCTGAGGGAGGGTGTCAGCAGCCTGGGCGCCGACACCCCGGCCGGACGCCGCATGGCCGAGACGCTCGCCTTCTTCGAGTTCGTCGAGGGCGAGGTCGCGGCCATGATGGAGCGGTGGCGGGTGCACCGCCGCCAGGTGTTCGGGGACGGGTAGTCACCGCTCCTTGGTCTCCTCCAGCACCGTCCGCCCCAGCAGCGCGTACCGCTCGGGCGCCCGGTGCTTGAGGTACTGCGCACAGCCGATGCCCGTCGCCGCGACCAGGGCCACCAGCCACGGTGTCGCCTTCAGGACCAGGGAGCCGGACTCGGCGCCGGCCGCTACGCCCATGTTGGACACCAGCAGGGCGACGACGCCGAGCATCGCGACACCGCCGATGAGCGGGGCGGCGAAGGTCCTGAACCAGTGCCGGCTCTCGGGGTGGTTCTTGCGGAAGTAGACGAGGACCGCGAAGGAGCAGACCGCCTGCACGATCAGGATCGCCATCGTGCCGAGGATGGCCAGCAGCACGTAGAGGGCGTTGTACGGGTCCTTGCCCGCGACCCAGAACGCGCCGATCAGGACGGCGGAGACCACCGTCTGCACCAGGCCCGCGATGTGCGGGGAGCCGTGCCGGGCGTGGGTGCGGCCGATGGTGTTCTTCAGCGACGGCAGGACGCCCTCGCGGCCGAGCGCGTACATGTAGCGGGCGGCGCAGTTGTGGAAGGCCATGCCGCAGGCGAGCGAGCCGGTGATCATCAGCCACTGCATGACGTCGACCGCCCAGTGCCCGACGTAGTGCTCGGTGGGGTTGAAGAAGAGCGCGAGGGGGTTCGCGGAGGAGGCCGCCTTCACGGCCTCCGCCTCGCCGTTGCCGGTGATGGCCATCCAGGAGACGAAGACGTAGAAGACGCCGACGCCCAGGACCGAGATCATCGTCGCCTTGGGGATGATCTTCTTCGGGTCGCGGGACTCCTCGCCGTACATCGCCGTCGACTCGAAGCCGACCCAGGACCAGAAGGCGAAGAAGAGGCCGAGGCCCGCGGACGTGCCCTTGAAGGCGTTGACCGGGTTGACCGGGCCGAAGGTGAAGCCGTGCGGGCCGCCGCCGTGCAGGGCGACGGAGATCGCCATCGCGGCGAGGACGGTGACCTCCGTCGCCAGGAGCACGACGAGCAGCTTCTCGGCGACCGAGACGCCGAACCAGGTGCCCATCGCGTTGACGGCGAGCATCAGGATCGCGAACGCCCACCACGGGACGGCAAGCCCCGTCTGGTCCTTGAGGGTCGTGGTGGCGAAGGTCGAGAAGATGCCGATCAGGGCCGGCTCGAACACGACGTACGCGAAGGTCGCGAGGAGCCCGGAGGCGAGACCGACGGTGCGGCCGAGGCCGTAGGAGATGAAGCCGTAGAAGGCGCCGGTGGAAGTGATGTGCTTCGCCATCGAGGTGAAGCCGACGGAAAAGATTGCCAGGACGACCATTGCGACGAGATAGCTCGCCGGGGCACCGATGCCGTTGCCCGCCGAGACCATGAAGGGCACGTTGCCCGTCATCGCGGTGATCGGGGCGGCGGTGGCGACGGCCATGAAGACCACGCCGAGCAGGCCAACGGCGTTGGGTTTCAGCCGGTGAACCGTGCCGTCGCCGTCCGTTTTCGCCGCTGGGGCGATGCCCTCGTCCACTGCCATCGGGTGGCCCCTCTCCTGGTGGTCCATTGCTGTACCGAACCGGAACTCTGTAGCCCGAATGAGTCGGTCAACAGTGTCGGGGCGTTAAATGTTTGTCAACCATACCTTTAGATGTGAGTGGTGTGATTGATCGGCTGCTCTGAGTGGTGGCTGGTCTGCAAGAAGGGGAGGGCGCATCATGACGTTGATGACTGAGCGACCGACGATAAGCGGCACCGAGCCACACAGCTTCGAGGATCTACTGGACACCCTCGACGAGTTGGACGTGCCCGGCTACAGGGCCGAGGTCATCAGGGGGAGCATCGTCTTGTCGCCGTGGTCGAAGGGGTACTACCTCCGTGTCATGGAGCTGGTGTGTGACCAGCTCCGGTTGCACCTCCCTGAAGGGCACCGCATCAGCTGCGGCCCGTTCCTGTATGTGTTCCCGGGCGATGAGCGGGCGTACGGGCCCGACATCCATGCCGCGCACGAGCGGATCTTTGAGACGGCGAGCAACCGCCTGGACGGTGAGGGTCTGGCCTTCGTCGCCGAGCTGACCTCCTCGTCAACGCGGGACGACGATCTGACCGACAAGGTCCTCGTCTACGGCAGGGCCGGTGTCCCGGTGTACTTGCTCCTTGACATGCAGGAGATGCAGGCCACCGTCTTCTCGACCCCCTCCGCCAAGGGCTACGAGTCGCATTGCACGATGCCGTTCGGCGGGAAGTTGCCGATGCCTGCCCCCTTCAACTGCACTCTCGACACCAGCGGCTTCCAAGCTCCCGGCTCACGCTGACGGCACCGTCAACCCCCAAGCCCCCTCCCAGACCGTCCACGTCCGCCTCCGCACCGGCCCCCACACCCCCGCATCCGCCCGGTACCGGAAGTCCGCACCGGAGACGCTCACGGTCCGGCCCTGGGCCCGTACCGGGGAGGCCTCCGCGCCCACCGACAGCGGCCGTACCTCGACCTCCACCACGCCGGAGTCACCCGGCGTCACCGACACCGCCTCCACCGGCTGGTTCAGATCCAGCAGGGTCACGCCGTCGACCTCCACCCGCAGTCGGGCGGGACGGGGGGCCGGGACCGTGGTCTCGCGGGTGGGGACCAGGGTGCGTACGAGGGACTGGGCCGTGCGCAGCCAGGGGCGGCCCGCCTCCACCGACGGGGTGTGCCCGGTCACCGGAGGGATGTGCAGCGCGCCCAGCACCACCCCGTCGCTGTCGTCCACCAGCAGATCCAGGCGCCGCTCGGCCCCGTCCAGGACCGCCCGCGCCGCCGCCACCGCCCCCGTGGGCACCCCCAGGGAACGGGCCACCGACAGCAGGCTGCCCACCGGCACCATCGACAGGGCACATCCGGCCAGCTCCCGCCGCCGGTGCAAAACGGACACCGCACGGACCAGGGCGCGGTCGTCGCCCACCACCACCGGCCGCCGCGACCCCCGGCGGGCCAGCGCCCGCGCGAATTCCTCCGGACTCTCCGGCAGACACACCTTGGCGTGCGCACCCGCGCTGAGCACGTCTTTTGCGATGCGTACCGACTCCCCGTCGGTCCGCCGGGCGACCGGATCGATGACCACCAACAGCTGATCGGAAGTCGCGGAAGTCACCACCTCGGTCCTGCCTCGCTTCCTCGGGTAGCATCTTTGTGCAAGAGCCCCTTGCGCTATTGCGCCAGGGGCTTCGTCTATTCCGGGGCATCCGGTCCGACGGTTTGCGGCCAACGACGGCCGCGGTGCACGCGGCGGTGAACCTTACGCGTACGCCCCTGACCTTGGACATGCCCCGCCCGGAAGGGGTGTACGCGCGTGCCCGCACTTGTGCTGCTCGGTGCTCAGTGGGGTGACGAAGGCAAGGGAAAGGCGACGGACCTGCTAGGCGGATCCGTCGACTACGTGGTGCGCTACCAGGGCGGCAACAACGCCGGCCACACGGTAGTCGTGGGCGATCAGAAGTACGCCCTCCACCTGCTCCCTTCCGGGATTCTCTCCCCCGGCTGCACGCCGGTCATCGGCAACGGTGTCGTCGTCGACCCGTCGGTCCTGTTCTCCGAGCTGAACGGGCTGAACGAGCGCGGCGTCGATACGTCCAAGCTCCTGATCAGCGGTAACGCTCACATCATCACGCCGTACAACGTGACGGTGGACAAGGTGACCGAGCGCTTCCTCGGAAAGCGCAAGATCGGGACCACCGGACGCGGCATCGGCCCGACCTACGCGGACAAGATCAACCGCGTCGGTATTCGTGTACAGGATCTCTACGACGAGTCCATCCTCACCCAGAAGGTGGAGGCGGCCCTCGACGTCAAGAACCAGATCCTCACCAAGCTCTACAACCGCCGCGCGATCGCCATCGACCAGGTGGTCGAGGAGCTGCTGGGCTACGCCGACAAGCTCGCCCCGTACGTGGCCGACACGGTCCTCGTCCTCAACCAGGCGCTGGAGCAGGAGAAGGTGGTCCTCTTCGAGGGCGGCCAGGGCACGCTGCTCGACATCGACCACGGCACGTATCCGTTCGTGACCTCGTCGAACCCCACCGCGGGCGGTGCCTGCACCGGCGCCGGCGTGGGCCCGACGAAGATCAGCCGGGTCATCGGCATCCTCAAGGCGTACACGACCCGTGTCGGCTCGGGCCCCTTCCCGACCGAGCTCTTCGACGAGGACGGTGAGGCGCTGCGCCGCATCGGCGGCGAGCGGGGCGTGACGACCGGCCGTGACCGCCGCTGCGGCTGGTTCGACGCCGTCATCGCCCGCTACGCGACCCGCGTGAACGGCCTGACCGACTTCTTCCTCACCAAGCTGGACGTCCTGACCGGCTGGGAGGAGATCCCGGTCTGCGTGGCGTACGAGATCGACGGCAGGCGTGTCGAGGAACTCCCGTACTCGCAGTCCGACTTCCACCACGCGAAGCCGGTCTACGAGACGCTGCCCGGCTGGTCCGAGGACATCACCAAGGCGAAGTCCTTCTCCGACCTGCCGAAGAACGCCCAGAACTACGTCAAGGCGCTCGAGGAGATGTCGGGCGCCCCGATCTCCGCGATCGGCGTGGGTCCCGGCCGGGACGAGACGATCGAGATCAACTCGTTCCTTTAAATCCCGTATGTCCGCTAGCTGTTGGGCCGGTCATGGACTTCCTTGACCGGTCCATGGCTTGTTCCTGGTTCCGCATGTAACTAGAGGGGCGCAACTATCTACGCGGGTAGTGCCGCCGCGCCCTCCTCCAGTTCCTCTCCATGACCAGGAGCCCCGTATGCCCGTCAGCCCGCTGAACCGCCGGGAGTTCGTGAAGAAGTCGGCCGTAACCGGGGCGGCCGTCGCCGCGGCGGGGACGGTCGCGGCCGCACCCGCCCAGGCCGTCGACCGCACTCCCGAAAAGGCCCCCAAGGCCCCGAAGACCTGGTCGTTCTCGATCCTGGGCACCACCGACCTGCACAGCCACGTCTTCGACTGGGACTACTACAAGGACGCCGCCTACGGCGACAAGGCCGGCAACTCCGTCGGTGTCGCCCGCGTCGCCACCCTCATCAAGCAGCAGCGTGAGGCCAAGGGCGAGGAGCACGTCCTGCTCGTCGACGCCGGTGACATCATCCAGGGGACCTCGCTCGCGTACTACTTCGCGCGGGTCGACCCGATCACCGGCAAGGACGGCAAGAAGGGGCCCAAGCACCCCATGGCCGTCGCCATGAACCACATGCGCTACGACGCCGCCGCCCTCGGCAACCACGAGTTCAACTACGGCATCGACACCCTGCGCAAGTTCGAGAAGCAGTGTCACTTCCCGCTGCTCGGCGCGAACGCCCTCGACGCGAAGACCCTGCGCCCGGCCTTCCACCCGTACACCGTCAAGCGCATCTGCGTCCCCGGCGCCCCCGACATCAAGGTCGGCATCCTCGGCCTGACCAACCCGGGTATCGCGCTGTGGGACAAGGACAACGTCAGCGGGAAGATGGTCTTCCCGGGGCTGGTCGAGCAGGCGAAGAAGTACGTGCCGCGGCTGCGCGCGCTGGGGTGTGACGTCGTCTTCCTGACCGACCACTCCGGGCTCGATGGGTCGACCTCCTACGGCGACGCGCTGCCGTACGTCGAGAACGCCTCCAACCTCGTCGCCGAGCAGGTCCCCGGCATCGATGCGATCCTGGTCGGCCACACGCACGTCGAGGTGTCCTCGTACACCGTCAAGAACGAGGAGACCGGCGAGGACGTCCTGCTCTCCGAGCCGTACTGCTGGGGCTACCGCCTCACCGTCTTCGACTTCGAGCTCGAACTGCACCACGGGCAGTGGAAGGTGACGAAGAAGACGGCCCAGACGCTCAACCCGAAGGACGTGGAGGAGGACCCGGAGATCACCAAGCTCCTCAAGGCCGACCACGACCTCGTCGTCAAGTACGTCAACACGGCCGTGGGCACCTGCACCCAGGACCTCTCGGCGGCGGACTCCTGCTGGAAGGACGTCCCCATCATGGACTTCATCCACGAGGTCCAGATGCAGTCGGTGAAGGCGGGCCTGTCGGCGAGCGATGCCGCGCTGCCTCTGATCTCGGTCGCCGCGCCGTTCAGCCGCACGGCCGACATCCCGGCCGGGAGCGTGACCATCAAGGACATCGCCGGGCTCTACATCTACGACAACACGCTGTACGGCAAGAAGCTCACGGGCGCCCAGCTGAAGGACTACCTGGAGTACGCGGCGAAGTACTACCACCAGGTCCCGGCGGGCACGAAGGTCGACACCGCGACGCTGACCAACGCCAACAACTTCTGGGACTACATGTACGACACGGCCGCCGGCGTCTCGTACGACATCGACATCGCGCAGCCGGAGGGTTCGCGGATCAAGAACCTCACGTACAACGGCGCCGCGGTCGCCGACGACCAGGTCTTCGTCGTGGCGGTCAACAACTACCGTGCGAACGGCGGCTCCGGCTACCCGCACATCGCCACCGCCGAGATCGCCTACAGCTCGACCAACGAGATCCGTCAGCTGATGATCGACTACGTGACGGCCAAGGGTGCGTTGGACCCGAAGGACTTTGCGGTCACCAACTGGAAGCTGACCCAGGACGGGACGGCCGTGTTCTCGTAGCCCTGCCTGCTTCTCGTAGCCTTCCCTCATGATTCTGGCGACAGTTCGCGAATGGGACGACGAGGAGGGCTGGGGGATCCTCGATTCCCCGGAGACGCCCGGGGGGTGCTGGACCCACTTCTCCGCCGTGGAGATGGAGGGATTCCGTTCTCTCACGGCGGGGGCGAAGGTGACCCTCGAATGGGAGGCCGGTGAGCAGGACGGCTTCCAGTACCGGGCGGTTCGGATCGTCGTCGACGACTGAACGCCGGGGATCCGAACGGGAGTTGTGAAGGCGGCCCAGACCTTGCCGGAGACGGTGAGGCCTGGGCCGTCGGCGTTCTTGCGGCCGCGCGCTGCGACGGCTTCCGTTGCTCCTGCAACGCCTTTGCCGGGGCGGCGCCCGCGGCGCGTCGTGCCGCGTCCCACCCTTCACTCGCAGGGGTGAAGAACGCCAACTTCCGCCTGGGAAAAGGTGCATTCGACTTGCGTTCGTCGCTCTGCGTACCCGTAGAGTCACGCCCAACAGAACGCCCCCGCGGTGCGCCAACACCCGGGGGCTCGACACCCGGAGACGTACCTCCAGATGCTCTTTCATCGTACGGCGCCCGTGCGCGCCTTCGCAGGCTTCTCTGCCGCCGTTCTCCGCGACCGCAGCATCTCCTGGTGCGCGGTGAGCGTACTGACGTACCTGTCGGCCCTCCCGAACGACGCCCGCGTCAGCCTTCGCACGCTGGCCGCGCAGCGCCCGGAGGGGCGGGAAGGGGTCGCCGTCGCCCTGCGTGAGCTGGAGGAACGGCGGTATCTGCGGCGGGTGGCGTGCGAGAGCGCGAATCGTGCAGCGGCGGGTCGACTCCCCGTCCTTTATGAGGTGTTCGACACTCCGTACGAAGCCGAGCCACCAACGGGTGAAACTCAAAAAGTCCGGGATCGGGGCGCCCCCGGCAGGCGCACCGTGCAAGCCGCGCACCTGCTCATCTCGCTCGGGCGGATCGACCCCCGGCTCACGCTCGACGCCGACGAGGCGCTGCGGCTCGCGCCGCTCGTCGAGCAGTGGTGGCGGCGGGGCGCGAGCAGCGCCGAGGTGCGGGCGGCGCTGGCGTACGGCTGGTCGGGGCCGGTGCACTCGGCGCCTGCGCAGCTCGAGGAACGTCTGCGGAGTGCGCGCCCGAGGCGATCAACGGCGTTGCTTGTCACCGCGGTTGAGGTCGAGGTCCGACGGCCGCGTGTTCTCGCCTGCTGGGACGCCGTGCGGCGGGGCGGAGTGTGGGTCCGGGCCCTGCTCGGCGGGCGGCTGACACTCGCGTAAGCGCCTGAAGACTCCCGGCCCGCATCCGCGCGGCCGGGTCCCCCAACTGGAAGGAATGCGATGACCGCCTTGCTTGAGCGGACCGAGACGGTATACCGGCGGTATACTGCCGTCATGGCTGACACCACCGTCAAGGTCGACCCCGCTGTCCGTGACCGCCTCATGGTGCTCGCCCGCGAGCGGGGGATGACCATGCGCGACCTGATCGCCGAGCTGGCGGGGGCCACGCCTACACAGGAGGAGCTGCGCAAGCGGTACCAGGAGACCAAGGCGTACTGCGAGACCCACTTCGGTGTGACGCTCACGGACGAGGATCACGACAGGGCGGAGAAGGTCTGGCAGGACCTTGAGGCCGGGCGGCCCGTGGACAGCTTGTGACCGCCGGGACGGCCGGCTCGACCGGTGTCGTCTTCGACGAGTCGGCGCTGCTGGCGCTGGGCTCGGGGAACTCGCTCGCCTCGCAGTTCGTAGCGAACACCGAGCACGGTCCAACGCGGCACGTCTATGTTCCCGCCCTCTGTCTGGCCGCTGCCGACGGGATGCGCAAGGGGCTTGCCGAGCATGTCGGCGCCCTGCCTGCCGTCGACATCGTCGAGTTGGACTTCGCGGGCGCGTCCACAGTGGGTGCGCTGCTGCGTGACGGGGTGGAGTGGCGGCTCGGCCACGCGGTGCACCTGTCCAGGCCGACCGCTGACTGGCCGGACGGGCGACACGTCGTGACCGTCGACCCCGGCCTGTATGCGGACATGCCTCTCGTACGCACCATCAGGCTGCCGCACCAGCGCTGAGCCAGGGATGAGGGGGCGCCCGTTCGCCGGGCGCCCCTCGAGCACGTCACCCCGAGAACGCCCCCACATGCGCCCCCGCCCACTCCGCGAAAGTCCGTGCCCGTCGGCCCAGTACCTTCTCCACCGTCGGCAGTACCTCCGCCCCGCGATCGCTCTCCCGGGTGCGCCGCATGATCGCGTCCACGACCTCGGGCGGGAACCCGTATCGGGACATGCCGGCGCGGGCCGCATCGTCCGGGAGAGGGCGAATGCGCAGGTCGCGGTCGAGGGTGCGGGCGAGGATCGCCAGTTCCTCAGTGGGAGTCAGGGACTGCGGGCCGCTCAACTCGTAGGTTGCGCCCGCGTGTTCGTCGGAAGAGGCCGCGGTGAGAGCCAGTGCAGCCACCTCCGCCAGGTCCGCCGGGTCGATGCTCGCCGCCGGGCGGTCCGCGAAGGGAACGGCCACCTCGTCGCCCGCGCGCAACTGCCCCGCCCACTGCAGGGCGTTGGACATGAAGCGGCCGGGACGCAGCAGGGTCCACGCCCAGTCGCGGGACGGGTCCGTCACGGCGGCCTCCGCCTCGGCGTGCCAGCGGGCGATCACGTCCGAGTCCGCGTCCGGGCCCGCGTCCGCGCCCGCGTCGAGGACGGACAGCTTCACCAGGCGTCGTACGCCCGCCCTTGCCGCTGCCTCGGCGAGGGCGAGGTCATGGGTGGGGCCGGGGGCCGTGCCGATGCCCTGCGCCGACATCAGGAAGGCCCCGCTCGCCCCCGCGAACGCCGCGTCCAGGCTTGCCGGGTCGTCCGCGTCGCCGTACACCGCCTCGGCGTCGGCCGGGAGCCGTGCCTCGGCAGGGCGGCGGGTCATCGCCCGTACCGGATGGCCGGCGGCCGTCAGCCGTCGTAGCAGCTCGCCGCCGACGTGCCCCGTCGCCCCGGTCACCAGGATCATCGCCGTCTCCTCTCGCCGTGCACCCAGCCTGCGCGCACGGGCCGTCCGCCGCGTCGCACGCGCGGATGCAGCCGTTCTGCTCCCTGGGGAGTAGGGAAGAGCGCTCATGGGGCATAACAGGGCATGGTGTGCAAGTCGGGCATACGGTAGAGGTGTACACGTGTCTGCGCCGACCAGAAGAAGGTGAGAGTCATGCGTGTACTGCTCAGGGCGCACTTCGACACGGAAAAGTCGAACGAGGCCATCCGAAACGGGACACTCGCGAAAATGATGCAGTCGTCGGTGGAGCAGATCAAGCCCGAAGCGGCCTACTTCACCGCCGACGAGGGCGAACGCACCGCGTTCCTGGTCTTCGATCTCCAGGACGTCTCCCAGATGCCCGTCATCAGCGAGCCGTTCTTCCTCAACCTGGGGGCCAGGATCGACTACACCCCGTTGATGACCCTTGAGGACGTCGAGAAGGGCATCTCCCAGGTGCACTGATCGCGTGTGATCAGGCCGACCAGCCCCGCGCGACCTCGGCGAGCGCCGTGACCAGGCGGGAGCGGGCCGCCGGGTCGGAGCGGAGGCGGTGGCTGTTCTCCACATGCAGGAAGTCCACGCCCAGGTCGGCCGCCGTGCCGGCCTGGACGTTCGTCCGGCCCTCCAGCCCGGCGCAGTCGTCGGCCCAGGCCCGGCAGACCGCGAAGCCCCGCGCCTCGATCCGGTCGGCTGCCGCTCGCGCCGTCGCGGTGGGTCCGGCGGGGCCCGTCGAGAGCACCACGTCGTGGCCCGGGGAACTGGCATCGGCGAATCCGTGCACCTGGAGGGCCGGGACGCGCCGGGTGACGAGGGCGTCGCACACCGCGTTGAAGACCGTACGGCTGCTGTGGGCCATGTCGGCCGTGCGGCCCGCGGCGGCGTCGCGGGGCGCCCCGGCGAGGACGAGCACGCCGCCGGGCACGCGGGCGAACAGGTCGGCGCCGATCAGTTCGGTGTGCAGGTCCGAGCGGGGGTGCGGGATCTGGACGCACCAGCGGACCGGCGTGCTGAGGTCCACGTAGACCCTGCCCCAGCCACGGCCCGTCCCCACCCCGTGGTCGGTCGGTTCGGCGATCTCGGCCACCTCGCGGCCGGAGTCCGCCAGTTGATGCCTCGTCAGGCGGTAGTCGATCTGGCGTAGCAGGTGCTGGGGGGCGGCGATGGAGCGACCGGCGCGCAGGCTTCCGGCCACCGCCTCGGCCACCGCCGTGCGTTCGCTGCGGGTGGGGGTGCGGTAGCCGCCTTTGTGGGGGAAGTGATCGACGTACTCACGGAGTTCGTCGGTGAGGCGGAGCCCAGGGCCGGGGGTGGGGGAGTCCGGGGCGAGAAGGGCGTACGCGGTCGGCACGGCGGCCGCCGTGCCGACCGCGGCGAGGGCGATCAGGAGGGCGCGGCGGCGCGGCTGGAATTCGCTCGCGAATTGCATGATGCGCCGAGCCTAGACTCTGGTTGCCTGTGAATGGCGTGGGGTCGATCACAGTGGCAATCGGGCATTGATCTGCTCGCGTTGATGAACCTTTCCGCTCTTTCCTTCGTCTTGCAGGGCGCTTACCCGGGCCTTTCGGTGCGGGGAAATTCACCTGCCCTTCTGGTCCCCCGTTCAGGAGTGATTTCATGTCCATGGTCGGGAAATCCGCCGACCAGGCGGTTTCAGGTGCGATCGTCAATTCACAGAGCGATATCGACCTGTGATCCCTGCCGGCCTCAGCCCCGTCATGGCCGCGATCGGCATCGCACTCGGCCTGCTCTCCTCGCTGATCTGCTACCTCACCACGAAGCTCTCGCCCGGCGGCCTGATCACCCCCGGCTGGCTGGCGCTGACCCTGCTCGTGGACTGGCGGCTGTTCGCGATGGTGCTCGGGGCGGGCGCGGTGACGTACGGCTGCACCCGGGTACTGCAGCGGCACGTGATCCTTTACGGCAAGCGGCTGTTCGCCGCGGTGGTGATGTGCGGTGTGCTGATCCAGGGGGCGCTGTATCTCGCGCTCCGGCATCAGTTCCCGTACCTGTTCAGCCACCAGCCGCTCGGCTACCTCGTGCCCGGCCTCATCGCCTACCAGCTGGTCCGCCAGTCGCCGCGCGCCACGCTCATGGCGATGACGACGATCACCGTCGGCGTGTACATCGCGCTGGATACGGGCGCACTGCTGGTCGAGCTGCCCACCGTCTGACCGGCCTCTGCCGTGTCAGCTGAAGACGATCATCGAGCCCTGCGCCAGACTCCGCGTCGCCGCCGCGTGCAGGCCCAGCCACACATGGCGTTCGCGGGCGAAGGGGCTGGGGTCGTACGGCGCGGGGACGGCGGGCTCCTCCAGCTCCGTGGGGGCGCGTGGTGGCTCGGGCGGCGCCGGAGGGTTGGCCGGATCTATGCCGATCGACGGGGCCACGTATTCCAGTTCGCGCAGCAGGGCCTGGGCGGAGCCCAGCGGGCCCCCGCCGGCGAGGAGTTCGTCGTTCGACAGGGGCTGGGGGAAGTCCACGGGGACGTAGGCGCCCGCGTGGTCGTAGTGCCAGACGAGGTGCGACTGCTGGGCCGTCGCCTCGAACATCTCCAGCAACTGCTCGTAGTCGCCGCCCAGTTCGTCGACCGGGGTCACCGGCAGCCCGCACACCTGGAGCAGGTAGACCCGGCGCAGGAAGTGCAGCGCGTCGTAGTCGAAGCCGGCCACCGGGGCGACCTCGCCGGACAGGCCCGGCATGTACTGGTACACCGGCACCGGCGGCAGTCCGGCGGCGGCGAGCACGTTGTTGTACTGCGCGAGTTCCTCGGCGAACGGATTGTCGGGGGTGTGGCACAACACGTCGACAAGCGGTACCAGCCACAGGTCACAGGCCAAAGAAGGCTCCTCACACGGCAAGTCGGTCAAGGCAGGGTAATCGGTGTCGCCTCGGGTCAGCTCCCATCGTGCAGGTCCCATACCCACACCCCGGCCACCCACTTCCCGTCCCGGCCCACAAGTTCCGTGACGGCCCTGCGCAGGGCCTCGTCGTGCGGTCCGGGGGCCACCACCAGGGCCCCTGCCCTCCAGTACGCGAAGTCGCGCCGGGCCTGCGCCCGCCAGGTCGCGTCGAGCTTGGGGACCACGCCCGTGTCGCCGATGTCACGCAGCAGGTCGGAGGTGTAGCGGGGGGAGGCGCCGTAGATGCCGATGCGGTCGGTGCCGTAGGGGCCGTTGAAGTAGCCGCCGGGGAGCTTGAAGCCGAGGCCGGCCTGCTGCTGCCAGTGCAGCGCCTCGGCGTCGCCGGCGTCGGGCAGCGGCACCGTGACGAGGGACTCGCCCTTGCGGACGTACGGCTGCCACGCCCCGGTGGTGAAGAAAGCGGGCGTCGCGGGGCGTTCGACCGTCTTCAGCGGGGCCGGGACCAGCGGGAGCAACGCCAGGCAGATGCCGAGCAGGCCGAGGTACTGGGTGCCCGGGGCGCGGGTCGCCGTCAGCCGGTCCAGGGCGAGGGCGAGCAGCATGCCGAGGGCGGGGGCGCAGATCATCGCGACCCGGCCCTCGATGACCGACTCGAACAGCGGCAGCCTGGCAAGGAGCGCCCAGGGGCCCGGGTAGACCTTGTCCGTCATCGGGATGCGGAACTCGGGGCCGAGCGAGAGCAGCGCCGCGCCGACCGCGGTGACCGCCAGCGCCTTGACCAGGGCCTGCTCCCACAGCCGTACGACGATCGCGAAGGCGAGCAGGACCAGCGGCCAGCCGTAGAAGGCGTTCTGCTCGGTGGGGTTGGGCGAGAGGGCGTTGGCGCGCTGGGCGTCGCCCGCGACCAGGGAGCGTTCGGCGAAGGAGAGCAGGGCGAGGGGGCTGTTGCCCGAGTTGCTGCTGTGCGGCATGTGCGCGTAGCTCTGCGGGCCGGCGAACTGCCAGACCAGGGGGTACGCGACGAGGGGAAGACAGACCGCGGCCGCGATCGCCAGCCCGCGCAGCAACGGCCGCCAGGCTTGCTTTGCGACATCGGGGCGGGCGACAGCGTAGGCGCCCGCGAACAGCACGAGCCCGATCGCCGCGAGCAGCAGTGGCTCTTCGCCGAGAAAAACCTGGTACGCGGCCATAACCCCGAGCACGACCCCGTCCCGCACGACCCGGGGACCTGTCCGCTGCGGTTCGGCAGCGCCCCATAGGGGCGCGGGGAACTGCGCGACCAGCCCCGACGGCGCTGCAGACGGCCTACGACCCGTCCCGGCACAACCCGCGGAGCACAACCGCAAGGCTCGATCGATGATCAGCGGGATCATGAACAGCACCACGAAGTTGGGGTGCGCGTTGGCGTGGCTGACCATGGGCGGTGCGAAGGCGGCCAGCGAGGCGCCCACGAAGGCCGCTGTCCGCCGCCGTACGACCCGTTTCACGATCAGCCGGTACCAGGCGGCCGCGGTGGCGGCGAGGCCCAGTGTCATCACGACGCTGAGGGAGACCGCGGGGCCCGCGAGGAGCGTGAGCGGGGCGAAGGGGACCGTGAGACCGAGCATGACCGTGTTGGCCATGAGGTTCACGCCGTCGGGGAAGCCCTGCAGGTCGGAGAAGAGGGGATTGTGCAGGTGGGCCAGGTTGTGGGCGGTGACGTCGAAGAACCACTCCCACTGGTTCTGGTCCTGGAGGGAGTCGGGGAGGTAGCGGTGGTCCGGGTCGAACAGGCGGCCCGAGTACAGGGCCATCGCCATGAGCAGGAAGAGGAGCGTGGCGAAGAGGTCGGCGGGGCGAAGCGAGCGGGCGCGCAGTCGGGCCAGCTCGGCGAGGACGCGGACGTAGTCGAGGTGGCGCAGTTTCGAGCCGGGCCGGTGGGACCAGTGGACGGGGACCTCGGCGACCTGCCAGTCGGCGCGCTGGAAGTGCCGCAGGACCTCGACGTCGATGCCCCAGCCGTTGATCCGGGAGGCGGCGAATGCCTCGCGGGCCTTGTCGCCCTCGAAGAGCTTGAAGCCGCACTGGGTGTCCCGTATGCCCGGCACGGTGGTGCGGCGTATGAGTAAGTTCCCGGCACGTCCCAGCATTTCCCGCACCGGGTGCTGACGGTCCCCGATCGTCGCGCCGGGCACGGAACGGGACCCGATCGCCGCCGCGTTACCCTCGCCGATCGCCTTGTCGAGCTGCTCCAGCTCCTCGATCGGGGCCGCGAGATCCGCGTCCGTGACCAGCACGCGCCGCCCGCGGGAGGCGGCGACGCCCAGGCGCAGGGCGTTGCCCTTGCCGCGGTGGCGGGGGCTGGTGACGAGCCGGACGCGGGGCTCCTCCAGGCCCTCGACGACGTCCCGGGTGCCGTCCGTGGACCCGTCGTCGGCGACGACGACCTCCCACTCGCCCCAGCGGCCCTCGTTGTCGCGCAGATAGCGGGTGACGGCGTCGAGGGTGGGGCCGAGGCGCTGCTCCTCGTTGAAGGCGGGTATGACGACGGTGAGGTCCACCGCCCAGGCCGGAGTGCCCCTGGCCGGTTTGCTCACTCGTCCGCCAGCCGCTCGATGAGGGCCAGCGAGTGCCCGTTGTACGAGGCGACGATCGCCCGTGCCGTCCTGGTGTCCCGCTTGGCCAGGGCGTCGACCAGGTCGGTGTGGCCGGACCACAGGGCGCCGCGCAGATCGGACAGCCGGCGCAGATGCTGTACCGCGCACACCCAGGACTGGACGCGCAGCCGGTGCAGGAAGTCGGCCAGATAGGGGTTGCCGAAGAGGGTGCCGAGCTCGTGCCAGAAGCGCAGGTCGTAGCCGATGAGCACGGTGAGGTCGCCGGCCAGCGAGGCCCGCTGCGCCTCCTCGCCGCGGCGCCGGACCCCGGCGAGGGCGGCGACGGCACGGAGTTCGTCGTGCGGCGGGAAACGGTCCTGGTCCCGGTCCAGGGCGATGAACATGCCGTCGGTGACCAGGCTGCGGGCCTCGATGATGCCGCGGTAGTCGGCGACCGAGTACTCGTGGACGTGGAAGCCGCGGTGCTGGTCGGCGTCGAGGAGGCCCTGCGCGGACAGGTCGACGAGCGCCTCGCGCACGGGCGTCGCGGAGACCCCGTACTGCTCGGCGATCTCCTTCACCGTGAACTCCTGACCCGGCTGGAGCCGCCCCGCGAGGACCTCGTCGCGTAGCGCGTCGGCGATCTGCTGCCGCAGGGTGCTGCGGGTCACGGAGCCGCTGCTGCCGGGCATGTGTCGGGCGTCTCCTCGTCGCGTTCGGGTGGCGTGCACGTACCTGTGTACGAGCACGCCACCTTACGCGTTCGGCCTCCCGCTGATTACCCGCGTAGCTGTGGTCGTCCGGTGCGGCACCGGAGCGGCCGCCAGGTAGCTACTTTGTGTACTCGTCGGCCACGGACAGCGCCGAGTCCAGCGCCGCGAGGCCTTCCTTCAGCTCGGCCTCGCTCACGTTGCACGGCGGCACGACATGGGTGCGGTTCATGTTGATGAAGGGCCAGATGCCGTGCTTCTTCGCGGCGGCACCGAAGGCGGCCATCGCCGCGTTCGCCTCACCGGCCGCGTTGTACGGCACCAGCGGCTCCCGCGTCTCCCGGTTCCTCACCAGGTCCAGCGCCCAGAACATGCCGACACCGCGCACCTCGCCGACGCTCGGGTGCCGCTCGGCGAGCTCCCGCAGCGCAGGACCGAGGACGGTCTCGCCCAGCTGCCTGGCGTTCTCGACGACGCCCTCCTCCGCCATGACGTTGATCGTCGCGACGGCGGCGGCGCAGGCCAGCGGGTGCCCGGAGTACGTCAGACCGCCCGGGTAGGCCCGCTTGGCGAAGGTCTTCGCGATCGCGCCGGAGACGGCGACACCGCCGAGCGGCACATAACCGCTGTTCACACCCTTGGCGAAGGTCATGAGGTCGGGCACCACACCGAACAGGTCGGCCGCGAACCACTCACCGGTCCGCCCGAACCCGGCCATGACCTCGTCCAGGACGAAGACGATGCCGTACTTGTCGCAGATCTCCCGCACACCGGCGAGGTAGCCGGGCGGCGGCACCATGATCCCGGCGGTGCCCGGAATCGTCTCCAGGATGATCGCGGCGACGGTGGCCGGCCCCTCGAAGGCGATCGTGGTCTCGAGGTGCTCCAGCGCCCGCGCGCACTCCTGCTCCTCGGTCTCGGCGTAGAAGCGGGAGCGGTACAGGTACGGCGCCCAGAAGTGCACGACTCCGGCGGCAGCGCCGTCGGAGGCCCAGCGGCGCGGGTCCCCGGTGAGGTTGATCGCCTGCTGGGTGCCGCCGTGGTAGGAGCGGTAGGCGGACAGGACCTTCGGCCGCCCGGTGTGCAGCCGTGCCATGCGTACGGCGTGCTCGACGGCGTCCGCGCCGCCGTTGGTGAAGAAGATCTTGTCGAGGTCGCCCGGTGTCCGCTCGGCGATCAGCCGGGCCGCCTCCGAGCGGGCCTCGATCGCGAAGGCGGGCGCGAACGTCGTCAGGTGTGCGGCCTGCTCCTGTATCGCGGCGACGACCTTCGGGTGCTGGTAGCCGATGTTGGTGTAGACGAGCCCGCTGGTGAAGTCCAGGTACCGCTTGCCGTCGTAGTCCCAGAAGTACGACCCCTGCGCACCGGCGACGGCGAGCGGGTCGATGAGCTCCTGCGCGGACCAGGAGTGGAACACATGAGCACGGTCCGCGGCCTTCACGGCGGCGCCGGCCCGGGGGTCTGGCTGAGGGGTCATGGCGGCGAGCGTAGGAGCCCGCGGTGCCCGCTCGGTATCGGCTTCCTGTCTGGCATGTGGGGGTTTCCGCGACAGGTTGTCGGGCCGGACGCCTTGGCGAAGTGCCGCCCGCGGTGTTACGGAACCGTAGACACCGCTCCGGGCGACTACCCCCGCGACCGCACTATTCTCGGTCTGTTGCACATACGGGGGGAAGGCGGCGCGGCCATGGAGAAGCTCGCAGCGGGGGACCCGCAGCGGATCGGGGCGTACCGGCTGCTGGCCCGGCTCGGTGCCGGGGGCATGGGGCATGTGTATCTCGCCCGCTCGGACCGGGGCCGTACCGTCGCCGTGAAACTGGTGCGGGAGGAACTGGCCGCGCAGGAGGAGTTCCGGGCCCGATTCCGGCAGGAGGTGCAGTCCGCTCGGCAGGTCGGCGGGCACTGGACGGCGCCCGTCCTGGACGCCGACACGGAGGCCGCGGTGCCATGGGTGGCCACCGGGTACGTCGCCGGGCCCAGCCTGCAGCAGGTCGTGGGGCACGACCACGGGGCGCTGCCCGAGCGCTCGGTGAACATCCTCGCGGCCGGGCTCGCGCACGCGCTGCAGGACATCCACGCCGCCGGGATCATCCACCGGGATCTGAAGCCGTCCAATGTGCTCGTCACCATCGACGGGCCGCGGGTCATCGACTTCGGGATCGCGCGGGCGCTGGAGACGGTCACGGACGGCGGTCTGACGCGGACCGGCGCGCTCGTCGGATCGCCCGGCTTCATGGCCCCCGAGCAGGTGCGCGGCGACCGGATCACGCCCGCCTGCGACGTCTTCTGCCTGGGCTCCGTGCTCGCCTACGCCGCCACCGGACACCTCCCCTTCGGCAGTGCCAACAGCGGGGTGCACGCCCTGATGTTCCGCATCGCCCAGGAGGAACCGGACCTGGAGGGGGTGCCCGAGGGCATCGCCGACCTCGTACGGGACTGCCTGAAGAAGGAGCCGGGCGCGCGGCCGACGCTGGACCAGGTGCTGGAGCGCACGGGCGCCGAGGACACCGTGCTCGGCGGCCGCTCCCGCGACCCCTGGCTGCCGAGCGCGCTCGTCGCCCAACTCGGCCGCCACGCCGTGCAGTTGCTGGACACGGAGGACCCTGAGGAGGGGACGGAGGGCGCGGCGCCCGGTGGGCCCTCGCTGCAGAAGGCGGCGCCCGAGGCCCCGCCGGAGCACGCACCCGCCGCCGACTCCGCACCGGAATCGGGCACCCCCGCCGGGCCGCCCCCGCCCGGGCAGCCGGGCGGCGCCGCCCCGCTGAACCACCTCCCCACGATGGTCGCGGGCCAGGTGCCACCGACACCCCCGCCCGCCCACGCGCAGACACCCCCGGCCTACGGCTATCCGCAGCAGCATCCCCAGCAGCCCGCCTACGGCTACCCGCCGCAGCAGCCGGGCGCCTATGGCTACCCCCAACAGCCCGGCGGTCTCGGCTCCACCCCGCCCTACGGCCCGTCCTACGCCGGCCCGGTCCCGCACGCCCCACAGGAGCCGCCCCGCCGGAGCGGCCGTTCCACCGTGGCGCTGATCGCGGTCGCCCTGGTCGTCGCGCTCGGCGCCGGCGGCTCGGTCTACGCCCTGATGAACGGCGGCGACAAGGGCGACACCAAGCCGAGCCCGGCCCCCACCAGCAGCGCACCCTCGAATCCCGAGCCGAGCGGGACGACGCCGACGACCGCGCAGCCCAGCACCTCCGCGCCCTCGGACGGCGCGATCCCGGCCGGTTACCTCGGCACCTGGACGGCCACCATCACCAACGCCGACGGCCAGAACACCCGCGAACTCACCATCCAGCAGGGCAAGGTGGGCGACACGGTCCTCTCCCTGGTCGCCGACGGCCCCACCAGCAGCGGTACCTACCACTGCGTGTTCCAGGCCGATCTGACCGCGGCACCCGGCAGCGACGGCACCCTGGAGATCGGCCCGTCCACCGTGACGTCCGGCGACCCCGGCTACTGCAAGCCGGGCGACGCCACCGAGCTCAGCCTGCTGCCGGACGGCAGCCTGCAGCGCGAGAACACCAGCAACGGGGAGAAGCTGAAGTACACCAGGCAGTGAGGTGGGTGAGGGGCCGGCGGGCGCCCTTGCCGACGGCCCGGTACAAGATCACCTCGGCTCGGGCGGCCGCTGGCGCGGCATGTTCGGGCGGGAGCCCGCTCCCGGTGGCAGCGGGAAGCGCCCCGGCGCACTGCCCGTCTCCTGGCGCGCCGCCCCGGCCGGCGCGGACTGGATCCCCATCGGCGCCGAGCCGCCGGTCCGGAACTCCACCATCCAGTCGGCCGTCTCCGCGCGCACCAGCTCCGTCACGTCCTCCGTGAAGCGCCGCAGCACCGCAAGGCACCGCTCGACGGCCTCGCTGGCCGTGCCCTCCGCGGGGCCCAGCACCTCCCGCACACTCTCCGAGGCCCAGTCGAACTGCAGCACCTGCAGCCGCCGCTGCACGGCCTGCGCGGTCGCCACGTCCCTTATCCAGCCCGAGGTGACACCGAAGAACCGGTCCACGGCCACGCACGCCACCGCGAACAGCAGCGCCAGATACCCCCAGGCGGCCATCCCGGCGATCACCCCGGTCAGATCCAGCAGCGGCAGCGCGGCCCCGGTGACCGCCCCCAGCGCCGCCCCCGTGCGCAGCGCCCGCGCACCCCGCCGCTTCCACACCCGGTCCGCGAGATACCAGGCCGCCGTCTGCAGCGCCCCGCGCTCCACCCACAGATACAGCTCGTGCAGCCGCTCGGCCGGCTCGCCCCAGTCCCCGAGCGGGAACGAGCGCCCGATCAGATCGCCCGGCCGCAGCCCGGCCGCACCCTCGCCCCACCCGTCCTGAGCCGGCCCCTCGGGCTGCATCTCCGGCTGACCCACACGGCACTCCCTACTGATCACGAAGCTGATCACGAGGCTGACCACGACCGAACACGTTGCGTGACACCCGATCCTGATGTGCCCGACCTTCCTACCGCCCAATGGGTGGCTCGGCCCCCGAATTCACCTCTATTCCGCCCGTAAGTGGGTCTTGATCAGGTATAGGCCTCGGCAACAACTCACTCGAAAGAGTGCTGGGGCGATGCCTGGCTGGACCACGTAGGCTCGTGCCAGGGCGGGAAAACCTCGCTCATACAGCCGTACGAAACCAGGAGCTGATCGTGATTCCCGGTGGTGGCCAGCCCAATATGCAGCAGCTGCTCCAGCAGGCCCAGAAGATGCAGCAGGACCTGCAGCGGGCGCAGGAGGAGCTGGCACAGACGGAGGTCGACGGGCAGGCGGGCGGCGGCCTGGTGAAGGCCACCGTCACCGGCTCCGGCGAGCTGCGCGCGCTGAAGATCGACCCCAAGGCGGTCGACCCCGAGGCTGGATCCATGGAAGAGACGGTCGAGACCCTCGCGGACCTGATCGTCGCGGCGGTCCAGGCGGCCAACGAGAACGCCCAGAACCTCCAGCAGCAGAAGCTGGGCCCGCTGGCCCAGGGCCTGGGTGGCGGCAGCGGTATCCCGGGCCTGCCTTTCTAAGAGAGGCGTCCGCCAACTACCGTACGTACTTGCAAGGAACCCCGGGAAGGACGGCAGTCCGTGTACGAAGGCGTGGTGCAGGACCTGATCGACGAGCTGGGGCGGCTGCCCGGCGTCGGTCCCAAGAGCGCCCAGCGGATCGCCTTCCACATCCTGCAGGCGGAACCGACGGACGTACGGCGGCTCGCGCAGGCTCTGATGGAGGTCAAGGCGAAGGTCCGCTTCTGCGCGACCTGCGGCAATGTCGCACAGGAAGAGCTGTGCAACATCTGCCGCGACAGCCGCCGCGACCCCTCCGTCATCTGTGTGGTGGAGGAACCGAAGGACGTGGTCGCGATCGAGCGGACCCGCGAGTTCCGCGGCCGTTACCACGTCCTGGGCGGGGCGATCAGCCCCATCGAGGGCGTGGGCCCCGACGACCTGCGTATACGGGAACTTCTCGCGCGGTTGGCCGACGGGACGGTCACGGAACTGATCCTTGCCACGGACCCGAACCTGGAGGGCGAGGCCACGGCGACGTACCTCGCCCGCATGATCAAGCCCATGGGCCTCAAGGTCACCCGCCTGGCCAGCGGCCTCCCGGTGGGCGGAGACCTGGAATACGCGGACGAGGTGACCCTCGGCCGCGCCTTCGAGGGGAGACGACTCCTAGATGTCTGACGCCACGCTGCATGACGCGACGCAGGACCCGGACGACTTCGCGGTCCAGATCGCGGACCAGGTGGAGAGCTTCCTGGTGGCGGTGACGGAGGTGGCGAAGGGTGACGAACCCGACTCCGCCGTGCCCTTCCTCCTCCTGGAGGTGTCCCAGCTGCTGCTGGCCGGCGGCCGCCTCGGCGCCCACGAGGACATCGTCCCCGACGAGCGCTACGAGCCGGACACCGGCCCGGACGCCGACGTGGACGAACTCCGCGAGAACTTCGCCCGCCTCCTGGACCCGATCGACGTCTACTCCGAAGTCTTCGACCCCTACGAGCCGCGCAAGGCCCCGGTCCCGGCCCGTATCTCCGACGACCTGACCGACGTCATCACCGACCTCCGCCACGGCATGGCCCACTACCGCGCGGGCCGCACCACGGAGGCCCTGTGGTGGTGGCAGTTCTCCTACTTCTCCAACTGGGGCTCGACGGCCTCGGCCACCCTGCGCGCCCTGCAGTCGGTGGTGGCCCACGTCCGTCTGAACCAGCCCCTGGAGGAACTGGACGGCCTGGACACGGACCAGACCCCGATGGGCGACGAGACCCTGGAGTTCGAGGCCGGCAAGGTGATGCAGGAGGAGATCGGGGGGCCGCTGGGGATCAAGCGGGGGTAGCGGGACCCCCAGGGTACGAGGAGGCGGTCGATTCGCCGCACTTTCCTGACAGTTGGCGGACAACGCGGTCATCATGTGACACATGAGTGCCTTGTTCGACCGTCGCCCCGCGGTGGACGCCTCCGTCGGGGCCTCCGCCACCTCCGCAGTCGCCGCCGGACGGGACATCGGCCAGGCGATCACAGGCCCCGGCGCGGTGGGGATGCATGTCGAGAATGCCACGCTGCTGTCGCCGGACGCCTGTCCGCCCGCGGCCGATGTCGCCTGTCCGACGGGCCTGTTCCACCTCCCCACCCGGGCCGCGGACTTCATGGAGCGGGAGAAGGAGGCGGTCAGCCTCTGGTCGTACGAAGTCGCCCTCGTCCCCGGTCTGTTGCAGACGAAGGGGTATCGCGTGCCCTCATCGACAACCGCCTCCCGTCCCTGGACGAGGAGACGGTGGAGGAGCGGATCGCGGCCCGCATGGAGCGACAGGCCATCCTCACCCAACGGAAGCCGACGGTGGGGCTGAGCTTCGTCCTCTACGAGGCCGTGCTGCGCAGTCCGCTCGTGGACGCGGAGCAACTGCGCCACCTGCTGGAGGTGTCCGGGATGCGGAATGTCGTGGTGCAGGTGCTGCCCTTCGAACGGGCTCTCAGCGACGCGCTCATGGGTCCCATGGTGCTGCTGGAGACCCGCGACCAGGAGCGATTCGCCTTTACGGAGGGCCCGTTGGCCAGCGAGCTTTCGGCGCATGAGGGTCGAGCGCTATCGCGAGGGAAGAGCGCGGCCGGACGGGGTTCTCGCGCCGTTCGGATTCCTCACAGGGCATGGCGACTGGTCCGAGGCGACGGGCGTGCTGATGGCTGTGGAAGTCACGTCGCATGACTCCGACACCCACCAACGCGACCGAGTCGAAAAGCCCGACAGCTACGCGGCCGCCGGTATCCCCGTCTACCTCCTCATCGACCGGGATGACTGTTCCGTCGTCGTCTTCAACCAGCCGGAAGACGGCCGCTACCGGCATGAGGAGAAGCTGCCCTTCGGTGCCACAGTCAAGCTCCCGGATCCGGTGAACATCACCCTGGAAACCGAGCCCCTGAAGGAACTCGTGGACTGAAGGGCCCTGGTTGGGGGGTGTGGGAGTCACAGCCCCCACACCCCCTTCCCCGCCGCGGTGACCCCGCCTGCCAAGGCTAGTGACAGCACCAGCAGGCGGGCCCGCCCCTCCGGTATCCGCTCGGCGAGCCCCCGGCCGATCACCGTCCCCGCCGCCATCGCGGCGACGACCCACCTCCACCGCCCCCCGCCCAGCTCCGGCACCCCGTTCGCCGCCACCGAGAACGCGTTCACCATCACACCGTAGAACTGCGCGTTCGGTACGAACTCCCGTACCGTCCAGCCCGCGTTGACGGCGTACAAGGAGACGGGCGGGCCGCCCACGCCCGCGGCCGAGTTCATGAAACCCCCCAGCGCGCCCGCCGCGACGGCTCCCTTCGTGCCGCGCAGGGCGGGCACCCGGGCGCCGCGCATCACCAGGAGGACGGCTGCCGTCACCAGCCCGCCCATCACCAACAGGAGCATGGGCTCGGGGAGTTGACGGGTCAGCCAGGATCCGGCCGGCACCGTGCACGCGGCCGCCGCGCACAGTGGCACCATCGTGCCCGGCCGCACCCGTCGCCAGCCGCCGGCCAGCCCCACGACGCTGATGGCGCCCGCCGCGCAGTTGGCGAGCACGACGCCCTCGGCGGGCCCGAGCAGCAGCACGAGCGCGGGCACGGCGACCAGCGCGAACCCCATACCGGTCAGCCACTGCACACAGGACCCGAGCAGCACGATGCCCGCCAGCAGTACGTCCGTCGTGGTCAAGTGGTCACTCCCTGTGAGTTGGAGGGGTCTTGGACCTGCGCTGTACGACGGCTGCACGGGCCCTAACCGGTGAAAAGCGAGTCTGGAGTCACTTCCCCAGCAGGGAGGTCGAAGAGCAAGAACCGCACCGAAACCGGAGACAGCGATGACCCGTCGTTCGACAACCAAGCGCGCAGCCATCGTCACCGCCACGGCCGTCGTCGCCCTCGGCACGGTGGGTACCGTCGCTGCCACCGCCGGGCCCAGGCCCGAGGCCAAGCCCACCAGGTCGCAGATCGCCGGCCTGTTCGACACCTGGAACAAGGCGCTGCAGACCGGTGACTCGCAGAAGGTCGCGAGCCTGTACGCGAAGGACGCGGTGCTCCTGCCCACCGTCTCCAACAAGGTACGCACCAACCACGCCGAGATCGTCGACTACTTCGACAAGTTCCTGCAGAGCAAGCCGGTCGGAAAGAAGGTCAAGACGGTCGTCAACGTCCTCGACAAGGACTCCGCGATCGACACCGGCGTCTACGAGTTCACGCTCACCGACAAGGCCACCGGCAAGAAGCGCGTCGTCGAGGCCCGCTACACCTACGCCTACGAGAAGATCGGCGGCAAGTGGCTGATCGTCAACCACCACTCCTCGGCGATGCCCGAAGGCTGATCCTGACCTCCAGCCCGCCCCCGGGCGCGTCCCGCAGGACCACGGTCCCGCCGTCGTCGGTCACCAGCTGCTTGACGACGGCGAGCCCGAGGCCCGAACCGGAGCGCCCGGTCAGGCCCTGGCCGCGCCAGAAGCGGTCGAAGGCGCGGGACTTCTCCGCGTCGGTCATGCCGGGGCCCTGGTCGAGGACGGAGAGCACCACTTCCGCGCCCTTCTCCTCGACCTGGACGGTGATCGTGGCGCCGTCCGGTGAGACCTCCAGCGCATTCGAGAGCACGTTGTCCAGCACCTGGTCCAGATGACCGGGGCCGGCCAGCACAGACGGCCGGCCGTCGACACCACTCCCCCTGAGCGCGATGGTGACTCCGCGCTCGTCGGCGGCCGGTCTCCACACCGACAGCCGTTCGGCCACGATCTCCCCGAGGGGCAGCGGCTCCGCGGCCGTCACCTTCGCCTCCGCCCGTGCGAGCACCAGCAGTCCGTTGACCAGCCGGCTCATCCGGACCACCTCGGCGGTCGCCTGCTCCACGTCCTCCCGTACGAACGCGTCGTCCACCCCGTCCGCGATGTTGTCCAGCGACAGCCGCAAGGCCGTCAGCGGCGTGCGGAGTTGGTGCGACGCGTCCGCCACGAAGATCCGCTGCGAGGCGACCAGCGTGTCCAGGCGTTCCGCGCCCTGGTTCAGGGTCCGGGCGAGGGTCTGGGTCTCCGGCGGGCCCGTCACCGGGGAGCGGGCGGTGAGGTCGCCGTCGCTGAACTTGCTGGCCATGACGTTGAGTTCGCGCAGCGGGGCGGTGATCCGGCGGGCGGCGACCGCGCCGATCAGCGCCGCGACGGCGAGCACCGCCACCGCAAGACCCGCCCGGAAGCCCCAGATCGTCCACAGCCTGTGGGTGAGATGCGAGGTCGAGTACACGACCCGCACGGCCGCCCGCCCCTGAGCGGGCACGGTGACCTCGAGCCGCTTGCCCCAGATGAAGTCGGAGCCCCAGTCGGTCGTGGACCGGTTCTGCTCCACGGCCCGGGTCAGCGCCGCGTTCGCGGTCGGCCTGGGGATGTCCGGGGCGCAACTGCCGGTAGGGGTCACCTGGACGTCGCCGGGGGTCTCGTCCCGGTACGCCTTGGCCACCTTCTCCAGGGCGTCGCACGAGATCCTGTCGTTGCCGCCGAGCAGCAGCGCCATCGTCCTGGCCTCGCGCAGGACGGACAGCTCGGTGTCGTCGCGCAACTGCTTGGTGAGCGTGAAGGCCACCGGCACGGTGAACAGCAGGATGGCGACGGCCACGAGCAGGATGTAACTGCGGATGAGCCGGCGGTTCATGACGCCCCGGCGTCCTCGACGATCTCCAGCCGGAAGCCGACCCCGCGCACCGCCTCGATGGTGATGACGCCGGTGAACTTCCGCCGCAGCGCCGCCACATGGACGTCGAGCGTCTTGGTCGGCCCGAACCAGTTCGCGTCCCAGACCGCTTCCATGATCTGCTCCCGGGACATCAGCGCGCCCGGCTCCTCGGTGAGGAAGGCCAGCAGGTCGTACTCCTTGGGCGCGAGGGCGACCTCCGCGCCGTCCACATGCACCCGGGCCGCCTTGCGGTCGATCGTCAGCCGGGGCCCGTACCGGTCCGGGCCGCCCGCGGCCGCCTCCGGCGTACGGGCCTGCACGCGTCGCAGCACCGCCCTTATCCGCGCGATGACCTCCCGCACCCCGAACGGCTTGGACACATAGTCGTCCGCGCCGAGTTCCAGGCCCACCACCCGGTCCGTCTCGTCACTGCGCGCGCTGATCACGATGATCGGCACGTCACCGCGCTCACGCAGCGCCCTGCACACGTCCAGGCCGTCCGTGTCGGGCAGACCGAGATCGAGCAGGACGACGTCGTACGGGCCCTGGTGGCGCAGGGCAGCGCCGCCCGTGGTGACCCACTCGACCTCGAAGCCGTAGCGGACGAGCCCGCGGCGAAGGGACTCGGCGACCGGCTCATCGTCTTCCACCAGAAGTACGCGCACAGGCGCACCCTAATGCTTGAAAGTTGAAGACGACCGGCCGCCGAGCCCGGGTGGATCACCACATGGCGGGCAGCCGTTCCGGGATCCGCTTCATGAACCCGGTCCGCCACACCAACTGCTCGATCGGCACCGCGAGGCGCAGCCGGGGCAGCCGCGCGAGCAGCCGCTCCAGTGCGATCTCGGCGTGCTTGCGGCCGAGGGCGGTGGCGGGGCAGTAGTGGCTGCCGCCGCCGAAGGAGAGGTGGGCCGTGGAGTTGGCGCGGGTCAGGTCGACGGTGTGCGGGTCGGGGAAGGCGGACGGGTCGAAGTTCGCGCCCTCGACCAGGACGAGGACCAGCTCACCGGCCGCCACCTGAACGTCCCCGAGCTGGACGTCCTCGGTCGCGAGCCTCGGCAGCCCGTCGCCGATGGAGAGGTTGATGCGCAGCAGCTCGTCGACGGCCGCGGGGATCTTCCCGGGGTCCGCGACCAGCTGCTCCTGCAGCTCCGGGTGCTGGATCAGCGACACCAGGGCCATGGTCAGGAAGCCGGACGTCGAGATGACGCCCGCGCCGAACATCGTCACGCCGACCGTCGCGAGCATCTCGTCGGTGAGGTGGGCGTAGTCGGGGTCGTTGCGCAGGGCGGCGAGCTCGGCCATCAGACCGGTGGTCGCCGGGTCGTCCAGCCGCCGGGTCATGTACGCGATGTCGCGGTCCCAGTTGAGCCGGGCGCCCGTGACGGGGCAGGCCGAGTTCATGAACGCGATGTCCAGGCTCCGCATCAGCCCGGGCGCGTCCGCCTGCGGAATGCCGAGGATGCGGCAGTGCATACCGGCCGAGTACGGATCGGCGAGACCGCCCCGCAGGTCCACCGGAGCGCCCTCGCGCACCAGGCCCTCGACCAGCTCGTCGGCGTACGACCGCAGCCACTCCACCAGCCCCGGGCTCTTCGGATTGAGGGCCTTGAGCACGGCCTTGCGCAGTCCGGCGCCCGTGATGTTCCCCATGTTGTTGACGACCTCCGGCGGGATCGTCAGCGCGTACTGGCGGGGCACGCCCGGGGCCGAGGTGTCCTTCAGGCTGAACCGCGGGTCCTCGAGGACCTGCCTGCACAGCTCGTACGAGGACACCAGCCAGGCCTTGTCACCCGCGATGGTGCGCACCCGCCGTACGGGGGTCGACTCCCGCAACTCCTCCACCTCGGCGGGGAGTTGGTCGCCGCGCCAGGAGAACGGGAAGTCGATGAGTTCCTCGGTGGGCAGGGTCTCAGCGGGCATCGGTGGCTCCCTCGGCCGGCGTGACGATGGCGTGGCCCTGGTTGCGGGAGGCACGCAGCCCCGCGCCGGGCGAGTAGAGCAGCTCGGCCATCGGCAGGAGCTGGTGGTAGCAGTTGAGCGAGGAGGGCACGCCCAGGATCGCGGGGGTGTCCAGGAAGAGGGGCGCCTCCGCGGTGACGTACTCCATGCAGACGGCCCGCTGGCGCGCGGTCACCTCCTGCTCCTTGGTCGACAGGAAGGAGTCGACGAGTTTCTCGCAGGTCGTGCGGAACTCGTCGTCGCCGGACAGCCGGGTGCGCAGGTCCTCGTGGATCTCCCGGTACGCCGGGTTGTCGCGCAGGTCGGACATGGCGTGGGCCCTGAGCCGGGTGCCGCCGGGGTCGGTGGCCTCGACGGCGGCGAGGACCTTGGCGCGTACGCCCCGCAGGTTCTTCACCGCCTTGCGGCGCGCGTCGTCGGCCGTATAGCCGGAGGCCTCGTACATCTCGGCCACGTGCAGATCGGTGTAGACGAAGTCCACACGTTCGAAGAGGGCGAGGCCCCAGCGGGCCAGGTCGTGTATGCGCTGAGCGGAGAAGTAGCTGTTGCCGGGGGAGACGCCGATGACGGCGTGGTCGGCGGCGGTGCGGATGACCTCGCAATGAGGGGTGAAGGGGCGGACCAGGAAGAGGTCGGCCGGTGTGACGTGCTGGATCTCGGAAACGGTCGCAGTCGTCAAGGAAGGAGAATCCTTCGCGTCGCAAGTCCCGATGGAGCCTTGTGCTCCTGGTGTGGCGACGACGACGCGAAGTTATCGGTCGGCTACTGAGAGCGTCAACGGGTGACCTGAACCACTTTGCGGACTGTTCATGTGCCAGGTGGGCAGGGGCTGGGCTGGAGCGCCGGGTCTCACCATGTGGTTTCACGGAGGCCGTAACCGGGCGCTCGGTAAAATGAGCCGACACATACGGGACGAGCGAGGAGCGCACGTGGGCCTTGTCGTGCAGAAGTACGGAGGCTCCTCCGTAGCCGATGCCGAGGGCATCAAGCGCGTCGCCAAGCGAATCGTGGAAGCGAAGAAGAACGGCCACCAGGTGGTCGTCGTCGTTTCCGCGATGGGCGACACGACGGACGAGCTGATCGATCTCGCCGAGCAGGTATCTCCGATGCCGGCCGGGCGTGAGTTCGACATGCTGCTGACCGCCGGAGAGCGGATCTCCATGGCACTGCTGGCCATGGCGATCAAAAACCTGGGCCACGAGGCCCAGTCGTTCACCGGCAGCCAGGCAGGCGTCATCACCGACTCCGTCCACAACAAAGCCCGGATCATCGACGTCACGCCCGGCCGTATCCGCACGGCCCTCGACGAGGGCAACATCGCCATCGTCGCCGGCTTCCAGGGCGTCAGCCAGGACAAGAAGGACATCACCACGCTCGGCCGCGGTGGTTCCGACACGACGGCCGTCGCGCTGGCCGCCGCACTCGACGCCGAGGTGTGCGAGATCTACACCGACGTCGACGGCGTGTTCACCGCCGACCCGCGCGTGGTGAAGAAGGCGAAGAAGATCGACTGGATCGCCTTCGAGGACATGCTGGAGCTCGCCGCCTCCGGCTCCAAGGTGCTGCTCCACCGCTGTGTGGAGTACGCCCGCCGCTACAACATCCCGATCCACGTCCGCTCCAGCTTCAGCGGGCTGCAGGGCACGTGGGTCAGCAGTGAGCCGATCGAGCAAGGGGACAAGAAGGTGGAGCAGGCCATCATCTCCGGTGTCGCGCACGACACCTCGGAGGCCAAGGTCACGGTCGTCGGCGTCCCGGACAAGCCGGGCGAGGCCGCCTCGATCTTCCGCGCCATCGCCGACGCCGAGATCAACATCGACATGGTCGTGCAGAACGTGTCCGCCGCCTCCACCGGGCTGACGGACATCTCCTTCACCCTCCCCAAGACCGAGGGCCGCAAGGCCATCGACGCCCTGGAGCGGGCGAAGACGGTCATCGGGTTCGACTCGCTGCGCTACGACGACCAGATCGGCAAGATCTCCCTCGTCGGCGCCGGCATGAAGACCAACCCGGGTGTCACGGCGTCCTTCTTCGAGGCGCTGTCCGACGCGGGCGTGAACATCGAGCTGATCTCGACCTCCGAGATCCGTATCTCGGTCGTCACCCGCGCCGACGACGTGCCGGAGGCCGTGCGTGCCGTGCACTCCGCCTTCGGTCTCGACTCCGACACCGCCGAGGCGGTCGTCTACGGGGGCACCGGACGCTGATGTCGGCGACTGTCCGACCGACGCTCGCGGTCGTGGGTGCGACCGGAGCCGTCGGCACGGTCATGCTCCAGATCCTGTCCCAGCACGCGGACATCTGGGGCGAGATCCGTCTGATCGCCTCACCGCGCTCGGCCGGCCGCAAGCTGGCCGTGCGCGGCCAGCAGGTCGAGGTGGTCGCCCTGACCGAGGAGGCCTTCGACGGGGTCGACGTCGCCATGTTCGACGTACCCGACGAGGTGTCCGAGCACTGGGCGCCGATCGCCGCGGCCAAGGGCGCGGTGGTGGTGGACAACTCGGGCGCCTTCCGGATGGATCCGGAGGTGCCGCTGGTGGTCCCGGAGGTCAATCCGCACTGCGCCCGCCGCCGGCCCCGCGGGATCATCGCCAACCCCAACTGCACGACCCTGTCCATGATCGTGGCCCTGGGCGCGCTGCACGCCGAGTTCGGGCTGCGCGAGCTGGTGGTCTCCTCGTACCAGGCGGTCAGCGGGGCGGGGCGGGCCGGAGTGGAGACCCTGCGGCAGCAGCTGTCCCTCGTCGCCGGTACGGAGCTGGGGACCAGCCCCGGTGATGTGCGCAGGGCCGTCGGCGACAACACCGGCCCGTTCCCTGAGCCGGTGGCGCTGAACGTCGTGCCGTGGGCCGGATCCCTGCGCGAGGACGGCTGGTCCTCGGAGGAGATGAAGGTGCGGGACGAGTCCCGCAAGATCCTCGGCCTGCCCCGGCTGCCCGTCGCCGTGACCTGCGTACGGGTACCGGTGGTCACCACGCACTCCCTCACCGTCCACGCCCGGTTCCAGGGCGAGGTCACCGTCGACGGCGCCCGGGAGATCCTCGCGACCGCCCCCGGGGTCGTCCTCTTCGACGACCCGGCGGCCGGCGAGTTCCCCACGCCCGCCGACGTCGTGGGCACCGACCCGACCTGGGTGGGCCGGGTGCGGCGCGCGCTCGACGACCCCACGGCGCTCGAACTCTTCGTTTGCGGTGACAACCTCCGCAAGGGTGCGGCCCTCAACACCGCACAGATCGCGGAGCTGGTGGCGACCGAGTTCAGGTGACGGGGCGTCACGATGGTCGCGCTCCCATGACATGCCGTGTTGCGTGCAACACATTCCGAAGCAAGGGGTTACCACCGGAAAAGCCCTGGCCGTGGCCGGTTTCGTTTATAGGATCTGTGGGCGGCGCGGGGTTGGGCGAAGGTCCGTACCACTTGCCCCGAACCCCTTTGGCATCCGAAGATTTCCCTCCCCGCTCTCCGCAACCGCGCGAAGGGCGGGGAGCGTCTTTGCGAACGCCCTTCGGGGGCGCGGGGATGCGCGGTGAGGCGTGGGGACGCCTCGGACATTCAGGATATAGGGGAAGAGCGGGTAGGCATGAGGGCGTTTGACGCACGGTCAGTTGCGCTGCCTGACACCAGACGGCCGGCTGCGGCACATGACGCAAAAGTGACGCCCGGCACGTACAACCCTGACGGGGGGGAACGTGTCCAACTGGCGTGGCAGAGGTTCTCGACTTCCAAGCGGCGACCCGCGGTACGGCCCTACGGCCGCTCCGCCCGTCGCTCCGACCCCGCATGCCCGGGGCGCCCGGCGGCATGCCGGTGATCGCGCCCATGCCCGCAGCGCGGCCCGCCCGCATACCGAATCAGCGTGACGGCGCCGACTACGCCGAGGACACAGCGGTGGCCGGTACGACCGTCGACCACCTCACCGAGACCTACCGCGCGCACTACAGCTCGCTGCTGCGCCTCGCCGCCCTCCTGCTCGACGACACCGCCTCCTGCGAGGACGTCGTCCAGGAGGCCTTCATCCGCGTGCACTCCGCGCGCAAGCGGGTCCGCGACCGGGAGAAGACGCTCGCCTACCTGCGTCAGACGGTCGTCAATCTCTCCCGCTCCGCCCTGCGCCGCCGCATCCTGGGCCTCAAGCTCCTGTCCAAGCCGATGCCCGACATGGCGAGCGCCGAGGAGGGTGCGTACGACCAGCTGGAGCGCGACTCCCTGATCAAGGCGATGAAGGGCCTGCAGCGCCGCCAGCGCGAGGTCCTGGTGCTGCGCTACTTCGCGGACATGACCGAGGCGCAGGTCGCCGAGACGCTCGGGATATCGCTGGGCTCCGTGAAGGCGTACGGCTCCCGCGGTATCGCGGCCCTCCGCCTCGCGATGGAGGCACCGGCATGAACAAGGACGGCGAGGGACGTGATTCCCATGACCGCCATGAGCCCTACGCATGGCACGAGCCGACAGCAACGCAAGAGCAAGAACACAGGAAATCGCACGCTGGGAACGGAACTGTGAACCACGGCCCCGACGACCAGAGCCCCGAGAACGGGCTCGACTCGGACGAGCTGGCTCTGCGCAGGATGCTGCACCAGGCGGTGCAGACGGTCGAACCGCGCGACGGCACGCTGGAGCACCTGCGGCGGGCCGTACCCGCACGGCGCGCCCGCAAGCGGCAGGCCGTCGTCGGCATGGCGGCCGCCGCGCTGTTCATCGGCACCGCCGTCCCGGCCCTGGTGCACGTCTCCAACTCCACCGGCTCCGACGTCAACCCGTCCGTGGCCGGCCAGGCCTCGCAGGCCCAGGGCGGAGCGAGCCAGGGAAAAAACGCGGACGGCAGTGAGAGCACCGCCGGCGGCAGCACGGGCAAGTCCCCGGGCAAGGGCAAGGGCGACTCCAAGGGCGACGGCAAGAGCAAGGGCACCGGTACGGGCACGGGCGGCGCCGGCACCGACCCCTCGGCCACCAGCGCCTCCAGTGCCCCCGTGTGCAGGGCCGACCAGTTCGGCTCGCCCACCGAGTCCGTCGCCGCGCCCGACGCCGGGGGCGCGGTCTACGGCACCTTCCGCGTCGTCAACATCTCCACCTCCGCCTGCACCGTCGGCGGCGTGGGTACCGTGAGCGCGCTCGCGCAGGGTGCCGCGGACGCCACCAAGATCTCCACGGCACGGCATGTGCTGGGGGACGCCGCGGCCGGCCTGCCCGAGCCCTCGACCGAGATCACCGGACTGCAGCTGCAGCCGGGCGCGGCCTACGAGGTGAAGTTCGCCTGGATCCCCTCGGCGACCTGTCCCACCACGGGCGGGCCGACCGGCGGCACCACCGACGGCGGCTCCACCCCCAGCCCGACCCCGACCCCCGACGCCGGCAGCTCCTCCGGCACCACCTCCACCGGCACGGACAGCGGCGTCACCACCCAGATGATGACAGCTGACGGCACGGCGGACGGCAGCGTGGTCGTGTCCCACACAACGGCAGCCGGCTCCCCGACGGTCTCGGCGACGGTGCCCAACGCGTGCGCGGGGGCGGTCATCTACACCGGGGTGCTGCCGGGGGCGTAGAGCCTTCGCCGCAGCCTGCGGTCAGCCACGGCCCGGGTCCCAGCCCGTCAGCCTGCGCGTGGTCGTACCCGCTCAGCCTGCCGGGCAGTCGTGTCACTCCGCCGTAGCCTGCCGGGGCAGCCGCGCCGCCCCGGCGTAGCCTGCGGGCATTCGTGCCGCTCAGGGCGGCACCCGTCCCAAAGACAGGCGGCATCCCGCAAACGCGGGCAAGTGACACCACCCAGGCCCAGCCGCCGCGCCGGTGCAGCCGAAACCAGGCTCAGACGGCAACGCCCGATTCCTCGGCCACCAACCCCATCTCCGCATCCCGCGCGAACTCCGCCTCACGCCGCAGCAACCGGAACCACATGAACACCACAAACCCGGCGAAGACGAACCACTCCCCGGTATAGCCAAGGTTCTGGAACGCCTTCAGATCGAGCCCGGAGTCCGCAGGCGCCGTCGCCGGCACGGCAGTCATCCCCGCATCGGCCTTGTCCAGCGTGACCCACGCGTCATACACGTCGTACGGCACCAGATTCACCAGCGAGGCCGAGCTGATCGCCGCGGTCTGCCCGGCCGGCAGCCCACCCTGCGCGCTCACCCCGTTGTCCCCCGGCGTCTCGGACGCCTGCAGCGCACCGGTGACGGTGACCTCACCGGTCGGCGCGGCGGGCGCCTTCGCCGCGTCGGCGGCACCCGGCAGCCAGCCCCGCACCACCGGCAGCGCCTGGCCGCCGTCGGTGCGCAGCAGCGTCAGCACATAGAAGCCGCGCTTGCCGTCGAGCTGCCGGTCGGGCACGAGCAGCTGCTTGCCGTACCGCCCGGTCGCGGTGGCCTTCCGGCCGGACGTCGCCTTGTTCACCGGCAACAGCTCCCGCAGCGGCCGGGCCGCCTCGTGCCGGTCCGTCGTGACCTGCTCGGTCGCGTCCCGATGGGCCTGCACCCGGTCCTCGAACCGGCTCAGCTGCCACGACCCCATGAAGATGCAGAAGGGGATGGCGAGCAGCACGAAGACGTTGATCCCCCACCAACGGGGCGTCAGCAGAAACCGGTACACGCTGTCAACGGTACGGGGCGGCCACGGCGGCCTCGGCCGCGGGGTTCGGACAATCAGACCTTGGCGGCCCGCAGCGAGTACATCAGCGGAATCCGGGGCCGGCCCGCGGGGAGACGGAAGTAGCCGTCCCGCTCCTCGAAAACCTCGAACTGCCGGAACACCGAGACGTCGTGCTCGTGGAGGAACTCGATGCGCAGCCCCGCCGCGGCGAGCGCGGAGACGACCTCGCCGAGCGGGTGCGTCCACTGCACGGTCCGGTTGTGGACGGTGGCGGTGCTCTCCGCCGCGTACGTGCCGGGGAAGCCGTAGACCTGCGGCTCGCGGTCGAAGTAGTCCCGCACGACCCGTGAGCCGGTCTCGTCGTCGAGGACGTCGGTCAGCGGATGGAACTCGGCGAGATAGAGGAACCCGCCGGGCGCCACGAGCCCGGCGGCCGTCTCGGCCCAGCGCCGGATGTCGGGCAGCCAGCACAGCGCACCGGTGCCGGTGTAGACGATGTCGTACGAGGAGTCCGGCAGCGCGGAGGCCGCGTCGTACACGTCGGACGCGACGAACTGGGCCCGCTCGGGTCCGAGGCCCAGGTCGGCGGCGAGACCGCGGGCGACCGCCACGGCCGGTTCGGAGAAGTCCAGGCCTACGACGCGGGCGGCGCCGTGCCGGGCCCAGGACAGGGTGTCGGTGCCGAGGTGGCACTGCAGATGCAGCAGCGACCTGCCGGTCACCTCGCCGACCTCGGCCAGCTCGAAGGCGCGCAGCGGGTCCTGGCCGGCCCGGAAGCCGTCGAGGTCGTAGAAGTCGCCTGCGGTGTGCAGCGGGACTCTCTCGTCCCAGTTGGCGCGATTGCTCTCGCGCCAGTCGGCGGGGGTGGGGGAAGGGCTGGGGGAGGACATGAGTCGAGCTTCCTGACCTGCTTGGACGTGCGTTCGGTAAATGCCCGGTAGAAGTTATCCACAGGCTGGGGGCCTCGCCAGCGAATTGTCCGTGGGGGCAGGCACTATGGGGCCATGACTGAGAGCAACGCCTCCGCCGCGCCGGAGCGGAACGAGGACATGCCGGACTGGGAGAAGCGCTTCAGGGCGCCGCGGGTGTCGCTGCCCGACTGGGCGGAGGACGCACCGGACCGCTCCCTGTTCGTGTCGAACGCGACGGGGACGTACGAGCTGTACGCCTGGGACCGGGCCACGGGCGGCCAACGCCAGGTCACGGACCGTCCGAACGGCACGACGGAGGGCCTGCTCTCGCCCGACGGCGCATGGATCTGGTGGTTCGACGACAAGGACGGCGACGAGTTCGGCGTCTGGCGCAGACAGCCCTTCGACGGCGGTGAGAACGAGCTGGCGGCGCCCGGCCTGGAAGCCTCCTACCCGGCGGGCCTGGCCCTCGCCCGGGACGGCCGCACGGCGATCGTCGGCCGCTCCACGGACGAGGACGGTACGACGATCCATCTCGCGCGCACCGGCGAGGACCCGGTGGAGATCTACCGCCACCGCGAGTCGGCGGGCGTCGGCGACCTCTCCCACGACGGTTCGCTGATCGCCATCGAGCACACGGAGCACGGCGACGCGATGCACTCCGCGCTGCGCGTCCTGCGCCCCGACGGCACGGCGGTCGCCGAGCTCGACGACACCAAGGGGGGCACGGCCGAGCTGGGCCTGGAGGTCCTGGGCTTCGCCCCCGTCGAGGGCGACACCCGGCTGCTCATCGGCCACCAGCGCCGCGGCCGCTGGGAGCCCCTGGTGTGGGACGTGGCGACGGGCGAGGAGAGCGACCTGGCCCTGGAGCTGCCCGGTGACGTGAGCGCCGAGTGGTACCCGGACGGCACCGGCCTGCTCATCGTGCACAGTTTCGAGGCCCGCAGCGAACTGTTCCGGTACGACCTGGCGAGCCGCGCCCTGACGCGGATCCCCACTCCGCCCGGCACGGTCTCCGGTGCGACGGCCCGGCCCGACGGCAGCGTGGAGTACCTGTGGTCCTCGGCCGCCGAACCGTCGGCGGTCCGCTCGACCACCGGCACGGTCGTCCTCGACCCGCCGGGCATGAAGTCCCCGGGCTCGGTGCCGGTGGAGGACGTGTGGGTGGACGGCCCCGGCGGCCGTATCCACGCCCTCGTCCAGAAGCCGCAGGGCGCCCTGGGCCCCCTGCCCACGGTCTTCGACATCCACGGCGGCCCCACCTGGCACGACAGCGATGCCTTCGCGGCGGGCCCGGCGGCCTGGGTCGACCACGGGTACGCGGTGATCCGCGTCAACTACCGAGGCTCCACCGGCTACGGCCGCGCCTGGACCGACGCCCTCAAGCACCGCGTCGGCCTCATCGAACTGGAGGACATCGAGGCGGTCCGCGCCTGGGCGGTCGACTCCGGCCTCGCGGACCCCGACCGCCTCATCCTCACCGGCGGCTCCTGGGGCGGCTACCTCACCCTCCTCGGCCTCGGCACCCAGCCGAGCGCCTGGACGCTCGGCATCGCGGCGGTCCCGGTCGCCGACTACGTCACGGCGTACCACGACGAGATGGAGGCCCTGAAGGCCATGGACCGCACCCTCCTCGGCGGCACCCCCGAGGAGGTCCCCGAACGCTTCGAGGCCTCGTCCCCGCTGACCTACGTAGACCAGGTCAGAGCCCCGGTCTACATCTCGGCCGGCGTCAACGACCCCCGCTGCCCCATCCGCCAGATCGAGAACTACGTCAAACGCCTCGAAGCCCGCGGCGCCACCCACGAGGTCTACCGCTACGACGCGGGCCACGGTTCCTTGGTGGTGGACGAGAGAATCAAGCAGGTCCGCCTGGAACTGGAATTCGCGGAACGCCACTTGGCGTAAGTACGCCACTCGCCCCGCCGTGGCCCGCGGCGACTCGCCTGGCCGTGGCCTGCGGCCGGTGGTGTTGCCGGACTTGCGGCTGGTCGCCCCGCCGTGGCCCGCGGCCGGTGGTGTTGCCGTAGCTTGCGGCCACTCGCCCCGCCGTGGCCCGCGGCCGGAGGTGCTGCCGCAGCCCGCGGATACTTGCGCTGCCGGAGCTTGCGGGCAGTGGTGTTGCCGTGGCCTGCGGCCGGCCGGTCGTCCGCCGTGGCTTGCGGCCGGTCGTGCCGCCGTGGCCTGCGGCAGTGGTGCTGCCGCTGTGCCGGCACCTGACGTAGCTGCGGGCAGTCGTGCCGCTTGGGGCGGCACGGGTGGGCGCAGCGGCACCCGGCAAGCGCCGGCCAAGCGAACCCACCCCGCCCCAGCCCCGCCGCCGGGTACCGCTCAAGCCCCCGCCCGCTCCCGCGGCCGCCGCCCCAACAGCTCCGCCAACCCCCGCCGAGTAGCCGCCAGCACCACCCGGTCCGACCCCTTCAGCACCCGCCCGTCCGGCAGATCCCACACCAGCCCCGACCCCGAAACCGCCCGCACATCCTCATACGCCTCCTCGGCAGCCGGCCCCTCCCGCCGCCCGCCCAAGGCCCTCGTATCCAGCGCCAACACCCGCCAAGCCCCCGCCCGAAATGCCTCCGCCACCGTCTTCCCCTCAAGCTGCGGATGCCCGGCCACATCCATCGCGGCGAACAGCAACACCCGCCGCTCCACCGGAATCGCCCCCAGAATCTGCCGCCCCATCATCGCCCCGGCAAAGGCGGGCGCCGCCAGATGGGACACACTGCGACTCCGCGTGGAGGCACGCGGATGAGCAGCCCGCAGCGTGCGGTACACCGCGGTCGCGAAGTCGTCGTCGTACAGCCGCAGCACGACCCGCAGATCGGGCCGCACGGACCGCGCATACAGCGCGGCCTCGAGATTCGTCGTGTCCGCACTGGTCACCGCCAGCAGCGCATGCGCACGGTGGATCTTGGCGGCCTCCAGAACGCCCTCCTGGGTGACATCCCCGAGCACCACAGGAACCCGCAGCCGCCGCGCCGTGGCCAGCCCCCGGGCATCCGCGTCGGACTCGACGCACACCACGGGGATGTTCAGTTCCCGCAGCCTGGTCAGCACCCGCGTACCGATCTTGCCGAGCCCGAGGAGGACCACATGCCCACCCAGCCCCCGCGGCGGCTTCCGCAGCGCGGACGCCGTCCGGAAGGTGCCCAGCGCCTCCAGCACCGCGGCCAGCAACACCGGCAGCAGCAGCAACCCCGTGAGCCCGGACAGGAGTTGGAGGATCTGCCGCCCGACGGGCTCCCCGATGGCGGGGTTGTCGATGGCGAAGAGATCGAGCAGCGTCAGATAGAACGCGCTCAGCGGATGCACCCCCGTCACCAGCCACAACGCCACCGCGAGCGCGACCACGCACCCCACCATGCCCGCCAGCGACCACCGCAGCCGCCGCGAGAACAGCGAGGAGAACGCCACGGCCCCGCGAGCCGGGGGCAGTTGGGGCCCGGCGTACGACACCTGCTCCAGTACGACGGTCCCGCGGCCGGTCGCGGCGCGGACCGCCGCCGCGTCGGGCAGCAGCTCCGGCCCCTGCTCGCCGCCGCTGTCGGCATTGTCCGCGGACAGCAGCGCCAGCGTGGCCAGCCCCGGCCGGGCCAACTGCCCGGCGAGCGGCGTCCGTTCCACCGCCCGCAGCAGCAGCCCGTCGGTCTGTACGACCTTGCTGGTGCCGGCGACGGCGGTGGCGGCCAGCGCGGGGGCGGCCGTATCGGCGTCGGAGAGCACGGTGGTGGAGGTGTCGCTGCCGGCAGAGCCGCCGTCCCCGGTCGCCAACGCGGCTGCCTGGTCGAGGAGTTCCTCGATGTGCTGGCCGAGCCGACGGTTGTACAGCCTGAGGACGAGCCGCAGCCGGGGGTTGATCCGGCGGGCGGTGAGGGCGGCACGGATGTTGGTCTCGTCGTCGTCGTACACGAGCGCCAGCGCGGCGGCCCGCTCCACGCCCGCCGCACCGAGCACCTCCTCGGTCGCCTCGGCGGCCTCCACGACCTGGGCGTTCGCGACGGGTTCGGCGGCGGCGCCGTTCGCCGCGCGGCTGACGGCCGCGTTCACCATCCGGTCGAAGAGTGCCGCCGTGGTCGCCCGCGCGCGCCCGACCACCGGCGGTCGCACCCCGCGGTCGGCGGGCGGGACGACGAGCGTGACCTGTTCGCCGTACACCCCCCGCAGTTCGGCGGCCAGCCGATGCGCCAGTCCGTCGTCACCGCACACCACCATGTGCGCCGACACGTCACCACTCGTCACACCTTGATTCGGAACGCTCCCCACGAGTGAGAAGAGTGCCTCACCGGGAGAGGTGGTTCCAGCGGCGACCGAGCGCAGTCACCGAACGGTCACTGAACGAACGCCCCTTCCCCGCCGTATGGGTGGGGAGGGAAACCAGCGCCCTCACGCACCACCGGAGGTACCACGCCCGTGGCCATCACCGAACCAGCCCCCACGGGGGCGGAAAGCCATGAGCCGGTCGCCGGCCTTCCCACCACGAGGCCACCCGACCCGAAGCAGTCCGACCCGCAGCAGTCCGACCCGAAACCGTCCGACTCGCAGCAGTCCGAGTCGAAGCAGTCCGACCCGAAACCGACCGACTCGCAGCAGTCCGAGTCGAAGTCCCCGCTCGTCCTGACCATGCTCCTGCTCCTGCTGGTGCTGCTGCAGGGCCCCATCCGCGGAGCGCTCTCCGCACCCGTCATGCAGAGCTGGATGACGGTGTTCGTGGCCGTGCTGGTGCAGGCGCTGCCCTTCCTGGTGCTCGGGGTGCTGCTCTCGGCGGCGATCGCGGTGTTCGTGCCGCCGGCGTTCTTCGCGCGCGCCCTGCCCAGCCGGCCCGCCCTCGCGGTGCCGGTCGCCGGGATGGCGGGCGCGATGCTGCCGGGCTGCGAGTGCGCGTCGGTGCCGGTGGCAGGAGCGTTGGTGCGCCGGGGCGTGACCCCCGCGGCGGCCCTCGCCTTCCTCCTGTCCGCCCCGGCGATCAACCCGATCGTGCTGACGGCGACCGCGGTGGCCTTCCCCCGCAACCCCGAGATGGTCGTGGGCCGTTTCGTCGCCAGTCTGCTCGTGTCGTGCGTGATGGGCTGGCTGTGGCAGCGCCTCGGCCGTACGGACTGGCTGCGCACACCGGAACGCTCCCACTACGAGGGCCCGAGCAAGGGCGCCGCCTTCTGGAACTCGGTCCGGCACGACGTGATGCACGCGGGCGGTTTCCTGGTGGTGGGCGCGATGGCCGCCGCGACGCTCAAGGCCGTGGCCCCGGCGAGCTGGCTGCGCACGGCCGCGGAGAACCCGCTGGTGGCGATCCTCGCGCTCGCCGTCCTGGCGGTCCTGTTGTCGATCTGCTCGGAGGCGGACGCGTTCGTGGCGGCGTCGCTGACCCAGTTCTCGCTGACGGCCAAGCTGGCGTTCCTGGTGGTGGGACCGATGATCGACCTCAAGCTGTTCGCGATGCAGGCCGGCACCTTCGGCCGGGGCTTCGCCCTGCGCTTCGCACCCGCCACCTTCTGCCTCGCCATCGCGGGCGCGGTCCTGACCGGGGCGGTGCTCCTGTGAACCGGCAGGCCCAGGCGGCGATCTTGTTCCTGACCGGCGCGGCCCTGCTGCACGCCGGTTTCACCAACCTCTACCTGCGCTACGTCAAGGCCGGACTGCAACCGCTGCTGCTGGCCTCGGGCGCGGTACTGATCGTGACGGCGCTGGCGACGGTCTGGTACGAGTGGCGCAGCCGCAAGAGCGGCGAAACCCACGAGCACGGCGGCGAAACCCACGAGCACGGCGGCGAAACCCACGAGCACGGCGGCGAGGCCCATGACGATGGAGAGGGGCACGTCCATCGCGAACCCCGTATCTCCTGGCTCCTCGTCCTCCCCCTCCTCGCCCTGATCCTGGTTGCCCCGCCCGCCCTCGGCTCCTACAGCGCGATGCGCACGGGTACGGCCCTGCAGCAGCCGTACGGCTTCAACAAGCTGCCCGCCTCCGGCCCGCTCGACCTCAACGTGGTCGACTACGCGACCCGCGCCGTCTACGACCGCGGTCGGCACATAGCGGGCCGCCCGATCAGCATCACCGGCTTCGTCGCTCTCGACCGCACCGGCGCCCCCTACCTGGTGCGCATGGCCCTCAACTGCTGTGCCGCGGACGCCCAGCCGGTGAAGATCGCCCTGACCGGCACGATCCCGCCGGTCCTGCAGCCGGACAGGTGGCTCCAGGTGACCGGGACCTACACCGCCCGGCAGACCAAGGACCCCGTCAACAACGGCCCCATACCGTACTTCCGCGTCACGGCGGCGACACCGGTGCCGACGCCGAAGGATCCGTACGACGAGTCCTGGAACAACTGACCCGGGACGACCGGCTCCCGACGACCGGCCCTGGATATCTGACGGTCCGTCAGTTACCGTCCCGTGCTGTGCAGCCTGGAAGCAGGCGAGGGAAACGGGTGAACGAAGGGGTGAGCGCAGTGGAGACGACGACACGTCCCGCCAGTCCGCAGCCGACCGGGGCTCCCCGCTGGGTCGCGCAGTTCTACCGGCCCTCCTCGGCCTCCTGGGAGGTGTGTGCCGAGGCGACGCACCGGGCTCCCGTGCAGTACGCGCTCGGCGAGATGGCCCACACCGTGCGGGCGCGCGGCGGTGACTTCGCGGTCGGCCTGTGGGGTCCGAAGGACGGCGCGTGGCAGCGCTTCGACGTGTCGACCGCGACCACGAACGCCACGGTGCCGGAGCCACCGTCCGACGGCCCCGAGGAGCCGAGGACGCTGACGGAGCGGATGAGCGGCCGGCGGCAGCAGGTGCTCCTGGCCGGGCTGGGCAAGGCCGGGCTCTACGACCTCGCACCGGACGACCACGCAGCCGTACAGGCCCTCGTCGAGCGGCTCGACGAGACCACGGTGCGCAAGGTCGCCCAGTGGCTGACCGCCGGGAGGGCATGAGAATGCCCGACCGCTGGCGACGGGGGATGCACCAGCGATCGGGCTGTGGCCAAGCGTAACAAGGCCGCGGGCCCGACGGGAGTCGACAGTTCCGCCGCGTCGCGGGGATGTGGCCCAGATCACCGGGTCGGCCCCGTTGGCCAGGGCTGCCACCAGGGCTTCCACGGGTCGGACTACGGGCCGCACGGAGGCTTGTACGAAAGCCGTGGCAGATATTCGTGCCATTTCTCCGGTGTCAGCACGCCCTGTGTGGCCGAGCAGATGTGCCGGATCGCGTCGTCCGTGTCCAGGTTCCACAGCCGTACGGTGTCGGCGCCGCTCGACACCCCCAGCAGATGGCTCCTGGGGCTGAACGAGAGGAAGTTGCCGGTTTTTGCGTTGGGGCTCATCGACTGCCCGATGGGGGCGGCGTCGGAGGGGTGGGCCACGTTCCACAGGCGGACGGTGTTGTCGTTGCCGCCGCTGGCCAGGGTGCGGCCGTCCTGGCTGAGAGTGAGGGACACGACCGCCTCGGTGTGACCGGTCAGGGGGTCGCCGGCCTCGGCCGCCTCGCGGGGGTCGGTCACGTTCCAGAGCCGGACCGTGTCGTCGTCGCTGCCGCTGACCAGCGTGGAGCCGTCGGGACTGTAGACGAGGACGTTGACCGGTCCGCCGTGCCCCGTGAGCGGTGTGCCGAGGGGGGTGACACGGCGGGGATCGGTGACGTTCCAGAAGCGGATGGTGGCGTCCGCGCTGCCGCTGGCGAGGGTGTGGCCGTCCGGACTGAAGACGAGACTGTTGATGAAGCCCTTGTGACCGGTGAGCGGCGGGCCGAACTTGACGGCACGGGACGGGTCGGCGACGTTCCACAGCTGGATCGTGCGGTCGTCGTAGGGGCTGGCCAGGATGCGTCCGTCCGGGCTGAAGGCCAGCGCGTCGGAGCCCGTGAAGCGGGTTCGCATGGCGAGGGGCGCCCCGGAGGGGACCGGCCGGGACGGGTCGGTGACGTTCCACAGGTACAGCTTCTTGCGGCCGCTCAGCACGGCGAGCGTCCGGCCGTCGGGGGAGAAGGCCAGCTGGCGCTGGCCGCCGTCCGCGGGCATGAACGGCCGGCCCATCGCCACGGGCCGGCCGGGAACCTTCACGTCCCACAGCCGGATCCGCCCGTCGCGCGCGGCCATCGCGAGCACCCGCCCGTCCGGGCGGAACGCTCCGAAGGCGCCGACCATGTCCGAGGTCGGTACGGACCACAGGCGGACCTTGCTGTCGCCGCTGCCGGTGGCCAGGGTGCGGCCGTCGGGGCTGAAGCCCACGGCGTACATCTCGCCGCTGCCGCCCGCGAGCGGCTCGCCGATCTGGGACGGGGAAGCGGGATCGCTGACGTTCCACAGACTCGCCGTGCTGTCCGCGCTGCCGGCCGCGAGCATGCCGCCCTTGGGGCTGAAGGCCACCGACCACACGGGACCGGTGTGGCCGGCGAGCGGAGAGCCGAGCTCGGTGGCGTTGCGCGGGTCGGTGACGTCCCAGAGCCGGATGGTGTCGTCCGCGCTGCCGCTGGCGAGGGTGTGGCCGTCGGGGCTGAAGGCCACCGAGTGCACGGTGTCCGTGTGGCCCTTCAGCACCCTGTCGATCGGCTTCGGTCGGTGCGGATCGGACATGTCCCAGAGGATGATCGTGTCGTCGTCGCCGCCTGCTGCAAGCAGCCGGCCGTCGGGGCTGAAGGCCACGGACCGCACGGCGGCGGAGTGTCCGGTCAGGGCACCGATCGCCTTCGGTCGACCAGGATCGGTCATGTCCCACAGCCGTACGGTGTGGTCCTCGCCGGCCGCGGCGAGCGTGCGGCCGTCGGGGCTGAAGGCGAGCAGATAGATCGTGCCGGTGTCGGCGGTCGGGGGGATACCGAGCGGCTTGGGGTGCGCGGGGTCCCGTACGTCCCACAGCCGGACGGTGCCGTCGTCGCCGGCGCTGGCCAGGAGCTTGCCGTCCGGGCTGAAGAGGGCGGTGCTCACCCAGCTGGTGTTGCCGGTGAGCGGCTTGCCCAGCGGCTTCGGGTGCGAGCGGTCGCTGACGTCCCACAGCCGGACCGTGCGGTCGTAGCTGGCGGTGGCGAGCACCTTCCCGTCGGGGCTGAAGGAGGTGAGGTACACGGCGCCGGTGTGGCCGAGGAGCGGCGTGGCCAGCGGCGCGTTCACAATCGAGACCAGCCGGTTGTTGGTGCCTGCGTCGTCCGGCCGCAGATCGTGGGCGACCAGGTCCAGCTGGGCGGAGAGCGAGGGATCGGTGTACTGGACGCGGTCAGCCTCCGCGACGACCTGCTCGAACACCGCGTCATTGCGCTGCTGCCAGGCCAGGACCGCCGCGCCGACCGCCAGGACCGACATGACGACCAGCGCGGACACCGCCCCGCGCCGCAACACGAGGGTGCGCTTGCGTAGCCGTACCGAAGCGGCCAGGAACTCCACCGCGCTGCGGGTGAGGAAGGTGTCGCCGGCGGACTTCGCCCAGGTGCGGGCCTGGGCCAGCCGCGAACCCCGGTACAGCAGCGAGGAGTCGCGCCCCGAGCCCTCCCAGGCCCTGCCGTCCTCCTCCAGTTGCTGGCGCAGCAGATGGTCGTTGCGGCCCTCGTCGATCCAGTCCCGCAGCCGCGGCCAGGCGGTCAGCAGCGCCTCGTGGGTGATCTCCACGGTCTCCGCGTCGAGCGTCACCAGCCGGGCGCGGACCAGCGCCTCCAGCGACTCCTCCGTCTTGCCGGGGTCCGTCGACTCCTGCGCCAACTGCCGCCGGGTTCCCCGACGACGGGTGGCCTGGGTGTCCTCGCCGAGCCGGACCAGCCGCAGCAGCAGCAGCCGTGCGGCCGTACGGGCGGGCGGGTCCAGGCTCGACCAGGCCCGTTCGGCGGTCGCGGCCACCGCACCCTGGATGCCGCCCGCGGCCCGGTAACCGGCCAGCGTCAGCCGCCCGGCCTTGCGCCGCTGCCAGGTGGCGAGCAGCGCATGCGAGAGCAGCGGCAGCACCCCGGCGTCATGCGCCCCGCGCGGCCCGTCGGCGCTCACCTCCCGGACGATCAGCTCCGCGAGACCCGGCTCGAGTTCGAGACCCACGGCCTTGGCCGGCCCGGTCACCGCCTCGCGCAGCTCGGCCGTGCTCAGCGGCCCCAGGACCATGTGCCGGTGCTGCAGCGCGTCGGCCAGTTCGGGATAGCGCAGGCACTGCTCGTAGAAGTCGGCGCGGATACCGAGCACCACGAGCAGGGCGGCCGGCTCCTCCGCTCCTGCGGACGAGCACGCGGCGTGCAGGATCTGCACGAACGCATGCCTGCCCGCCTCGTCGGCGCAGAGGGTGAAGGCCTCCTCGAACTGGTCCACGATGAGGACCGGCCGCTCACCGGAGGGCGCCTCGCGCCGTGCCCACTCGGCGACGGCACCCCGGACGGCGCGCGCGAACGCGGGAGTGCCGGGTTCCGCTGCCGCGGAGCCGTCCGCCTCGGACATGACGGGGGCGAGCTCCGGGATGCACCGGGTCAGTTCCCCGACGGGATCGGCTCCCGGCACGAGCTGTAGGACCGTCCTCGGGCGGCTGTCGTCGCCGCCCAGTGCGCCGTTCTGCGCGGCGGGCACCAGCCCGGCGTTGAGCAGGGACGACTTCCCCGCCCCCGAGGCACCGACGAGCATGACCAGGCCACCGGTCTTCTCCGCCGCCTGCAGCTGGTCGACGAGGGCGTTGGTGCTGCGCTCCCGGCCGAAGAACCACCGGGCGTCCTCCTGCCGGTAGGAGGCCAGCCCCCGGTACGGACACACGCTGGGGGCGACCGGATCCTCCACCGGAGTCCGCTCGTCCACGTCGGCGGCCGCCGCGGGACGGTCACCGGCCGGGTCGGCCAGGGCGCGCTCCCACAGCCGCTGCCACTGCCCCAGGTCGTACAGACCGGCGGAGACCGGTGTCGGCCGCGCCCGCCGGGCCTGCGGGATCAGGACGTGCAGCACCGCGGTGAGCGCGGCGAACTGGGCCGGCACGTTCTTGGCCCGCCGCCAGTCGCTGATGCGCTGGGCGGAGACCCGTACGGGCCGTCCGCGCTCGTCCACCCGCTGAAGCTGTACGACCGCCTCGGCCACCCGGGCGAGAGGAGGGTTGCCCGCCTCCTTGTACAGCAGAGCGAGCCGCTCCGCGAAGGCAGTACGTGCCCCTGAGTCGGAACCCAAGGCCTCCACCCCTTACTCCCCCCGCGCTTGGACATCCGGACCGGAAAACTCACTTTATACGGCTGACCTGCGGCGAAAGCCTCCGGACCGGCAGCGGAATCTCCTCACGGGAAGCCACAAATGGCAGGATCACGACGCAAGGGCGAACCCGTCGGGCACCGTCCGCGCAGGCCATCAGCGCAGCGCTCAGGACGACAGCGCACGGCGCCGAACCTTCTCGGCCAGGCTTCCTCGGAAGCCACGGGACGGCGGCGCCGGACCCATCGCCCGAGCCTTTGAGATCCGCGCCGTTCGACACCGGTCCCCACGAGGGGAGGGACCGGAGCCGAACGGCGCGGAGTGCTTTTGATCACCGTGTGGTCGATGTGCTGCGAGGTTGATCACCTTCGGGGGCTTTTTTGGTCATCGTTGACCCTCTCTTTCATCATCCGTCACCGGAGTGACCTACGCTCCGCTCACGTCCCCAGTTCCACAGGGGCTCTTTTTCGTTCCGGGGGGGTTCGAAACCACCGTGCGCACCCGCACTCTCACGGCCGCGACCGCACTCGCGGTCCTCTTCGGCTCGTCCGCGCTCGCGGTCACCTCGGCTGCGCCCGCGCTGGCCGACTCCAGCACCGTCCTGCCGGTCACCTCGACCGGCGACGTCGTCGTGGACGGCGTCCACCAGCGGGTGTTCATCAGCGACCCGAAGAGCGGCAAGGTCGTCGCGACCGACTACAGCGGCACCGTCGTCGGCACGGTCGAATCGCTGCCCGGCGTCCGCGGCCTGGAGCTCTCCGCCGACTCCGGCACCCTGTACGCGGCCGTCGCCGACGCGAACGCCATCGTGGCCATCGACACGGCAACCGCCACTGAGACCCACACCTACCCGACGGGTGACGGCACCGACCCCGAATACGTGGCCTACACGGGCGGCAAGCTCTGGTTCGGTTACGGCGGCGCGGCCAAGGGCAACATCGGCTCGCTCGATCTGAGCGGCACCGACCCGGTCGTGGCCCTGAACCAGGACGGGAACACCTTCTACCAGGCGCCGATCCTGGACGCCTCGCCCGGCGCCCCGGGCACTGTGGTGGCGGGCGCACCCGGCCAGAGCCCGGTCGAACTCGCCGTGTACGACGTCTCGTCGGGCACCGCGAGCCGTACCGCGTACGCCTTCGACCCGGGCAGCACCGGCGGTGGCAACCTGCGCGACCTCGCGGTCACACCGGACGGCAAGGACGTCGTCACGGCCAGCGGGTCGCCGTACTACCAGGCCGTCTACAAGCTCTCGGACCTGACGGCGGACGGCAGGTACGAGACCACCAACTATCCCGACGCCGTGGACATCGCGCCGAACGGCGACGTGGCCGCGGGCACCGACTCCGTCTACGGCTCCGACGTCCACCTCTTCAAGGCGGGCGCCTCGACGCCCACCCGGGAGTACGACCTCCCCAGCTCCACCGGCGGCACCGCCTCGGACGAGCTGGCCGGCAGCGGCCTGGCCTGGGCACCGGACGAGAGCAAGCTGTTCGCGGTGTCGTACGACAGCAACAACACCTACTCGCTGCGGATCTACGACGACCCGATGAAGGCCGCCGCCACCCTGACGGCCACCGCCCCGGCCACCGCGCCCCGCGCCAAGCCGCTCACGGTCACGGGCAGGCTGACCTCGAACGCGTCCTTCCCGCCCGGCACCACGGTCTCCGTCCGCCGCACGGACGACGAGTCCCCGTCCGGCAAGCTGCTCGGCACGGCGACGGTCGGCGCCGACGGCTCGTACTCCTTCGCCGACACCCCGCCGGCCGGCGGCCAGGTCACGTACACGGTCGGCTACGCGGGCGACGACTACCACGCGAGCGCCACCGCCACCGGCACGGTGAACGTCACGAAGACGACGACCGCCCTGACCCTGGACGACAACGGCAAGGTGTACTCGTACAACACCCAGGTGAAGTTCACGGCGCACCTGGGGACGACGTACAAGAACCGGACCGTCGAGATCTACGCCGACCCGTACGGCGGTGACAAGCCCAACAAGCTGGTCAAGTCCGGCGCGGTCGACTCCTCCGGGAACCTGTCCGTGAGCCTCTACCTGACCCGCGACACCAAGCTGACGGCCAAGTTCACGGGCGACACCCGCTACGCGCCCGCGACGGTCACGAGCACGGTGGGCGCACGGGTCAGGGTCACGACCGCGCTCAGCGGCTACTACAAGACCCAGACGGCGTGGAACCAGACGTACCGCTCCTTCCACAAGTCCAAGGAACCCGTCCTCGACACGACGATGACGCCGTACCCGAACCGCAAGTACCGGATCGAGGTCCAGGGTTACTACCAGGGCGCCTGGCGCGCCACGCACAGCGAGTACCTCGTACTCGGCTCGGACGGCCGGGACACCCTCGAACTCAGCGGCACCCCGCCGACGGGCGTCCGCTTCCGCATCCGCTCGTCCTACATCGACACGACGTCGGGCGACAACGTGAACTCGACGACCTACGGGACGTGGAAGTACTTCATCTTCACGAGCTGAGACCGGCCGCTTCTCGCCACACGTGTGCTCACAGACCCCCACGTGTGCTGACAGACAAGGAAACCGTGCGAATACCCACCCTTCGTGACACGTTCGGAACCTGTGCCGCGATAGCGGTCTCCGCTCTCCTCCTCGCGGCGGCCTCTCCCGCCTCCGCGCGCCCCGACGCCACCGGGAAGGTGCCGGCCGCGTCGACCGCACACGACGCGGGCCGGGGAAAGGCGTGGACGAGTGCGGAGGCCGAGAAGTTCTGGACACCTGAGCGGATGGCCCGGGCCACCCCGGACAGCCCGCGCGGCGAGGCCCCGGCCGGGGGGAAAGCCGAATCCCTCGTCAAGGGTGCGGCCGCGCCGAAGAACGGCGTCTACTTCGCCGGTGTCCCCACGGTCGGAACCTTCTTCCACTACGTGAAGGACCCGGCCACCGACCAGCTGACGGGGCGTTTCTGTTCCGCGAGCGTCGTGGACAGCCCGCAGGGCAACGTCATCCTGACCGCCGCGCACTGCTCCGGCGGCTCCAAGGGCATGTTCGTGCCCCGCTACGACGGCAGCGCGAACAACCCTGCCCCCTACGGCCGGTTCGCGGTGCAGAGCTGGGTCCGTGACGCCCGCTGGTACCAGGCCGCAGGCCACCCCACCCGCGATGCCTACTCCGACTTCGACTACGCCTTCGCCCTGGTCGCCGCCAACGGGCAAGGGCAGAGCGTGCAGAAGGCCGTCGGCGCGGCGCTCCGACTCGGCCAGGTGAACGGCCAGTACAAGCAGAACGTCACCGTCATCGGCTACCCCGGCAGCCACAACCCGAAGAACCGGCCCTTCATGTGCGCGGGCGTCACCACCACCCGGCTGCCCGGCTACCACCAGATGCGCATGGACTGCGGCGGCTTCTACGGGGGCACCTCCGGAAGCCCCTGGATCACCGGCCTGAACAAGAGCACCGGCAGCGGAACCGTCATCGGCAACCTCGGCGGCTACTACGGCGGCGGCCTGGAGAACAACAGCGACCGCATCTCGTTCTCCACGACCTTCGACAAGCGGGCCCTCGAGATCTACGGAGCCGCGCAGAACAACACCACTCCCACCCAGTACCCGCGCGGCTACAGCATGTACCCCACCGGCGGGGGCCGGTGGCAGCAGGCCATGAAGACCGCGTCCGGCGACTACACCGGCGACGGCAGGACCGACATGATCGTCGTCTGGTCGGACGGCGAAGTCACCCTCTACACCGGGGACGGCAACGGCGGCTTCTCCGGCGAACACCGGATCGCGAAGTCCTCGACCTGGACCCACGCCAAGACCATCGCCGGCGGGGACTTCGACGACAACAACGCCTCCGACCTCATGGTGGTCTGGTCGGACGGCGAAGTCACCCTGTACACCGGCGACGGCAACGGCGGCTTCGCGGGGGAAACCCAGCTGGCCAAGCCCAGCAGCATCTGGAAGGGCGCCGTCCAGATCACCGCCGGACGCTACAGCGCCAACCCGGCGCCCGACGACGTCATGGTCCGCTGGACCGACGGCGAAACCACCCTCTACACCGACGTCGACAGTCGCGGATTCCTCAACGAACACCGGCTGCAGCCGCCCAACGACACCTGGCGCCACGCCACCCTGCTCGCCGCCGGAAACTTCACCGGAGGCGCCGACTGGGACCTCCTCGTGCGCTGGTCCGACGGTGAACTGAGCCTCTACCGCGACTCCTCCGCCTCCGGCGTGGGAACGGAGATCAAGCTGAAGTCGTCCAACACACTGTGGACCCACGCCGCCGCCATGACCGCCGGCGCCTTCACACCCGGCGACCCCGACGACCTCCTCGTACGCTGGTCCGACGGCGAGACCACCCTCTACACCGACACCACGACGACCCTCGGCAGCGAACACATGCTCGTCCCGCCGAAGGCCGCCTGATCACCTTTCAGGAAGGCGAGGTACACGGATGCACCTACGCATGGCCGGCATCCTGTGCACCGCGGCCGCCCTCGGTCTCGCAGCCGCACCCGGCGCCCACGCAGCCGAGGACCCGGGTCTCGCCGTCAGCCTCGCCCCCACGGGCAGCGACAGCACCCCCGACGGGCCGCTGAGGCCGGGCGCGCCCGTCGAGGTCACCTCAGGAGTCGACCTGACGTCCCTGGCCGCCGACGAGAACGGCAGCTTCGCGGTGACCTCCCCGGCATTCCGACACCCGGTGGAGGTGACCCTGCAGAAGAACAGCTTCGGCCAGGGCGAAGGCAGGCTCCGCTGCGGGATCGAGCCGGGCAGCTACCCCGTCGACATCGCCGCCCACCACAACGGGCTCACCACCAAGCAGACGCATACGACCATCACCGTCGCCGGGGGCGGCTCGTACTGCCCCCAGGCCTCCAGGTCGTCCGCGACGAACACCACCACGGTGGCCACCACCACCGGCGCCGGCGTCGCCGTACTGGCACTCGCGGGGGTCGCGGTCGTGCGGCACCGGCGCGGCAGGACCAGGCCGTAGCCCATCGCGCAGTTGCGCCTGGCCAGGTCCAAGGTCTCGGCGTGCTCCGGCCCGCCGCCGCTCTCGCGGCCCGCTTCCTGCTGGCTCTTCGGCAACTCGTCGGGCCGTAGACCGGCGGTCCCACAACGGCCGTCTTTGGGACCGCGGCCCCCTGGATACGGCTGTTCCGGAGAGTCCTTCGCTGCCCCGGACCACTGCGGCGACCGGTAGTCGAACCTAGCCGGTCCCTGCCGACAACACTCGCTCCTCGGGGGTGGCTTCGTACGCGTCGAGCGAGTGCGCCAGATCGGCGGAGACCCGGGGCTCCGATGCGCCCTGCGCGGGCCGTCGGCGGACGAGCACCCGGTCACCGCCACGGCGGCGGCGGACAGGGCGATGAAAGGAGCATCACAAGGGCCTGGTCCCCAAGGGGCAGCGGGTGCGTCTCTACTCCGAAGTGACCGGAGTAGAGACCCGGGCGACGGTCGGGTACCTGGCCGAGTCCTCTGGAGCGGCTTGGGTTCTACTCGGCATCACAGTTCGTGGCCTCGGATCCCTTCGGGCTCGTAGACCTCGTGCCAGGACTCTCGTTCTTCTCGCCGGCCTCGATGGAGGCGTAGCGCCGCCGTTGAAGCTCCTCGCGTTCAGCGTCCGGGATCGTCATCGACTCGGCAAGCACGGCGGCGAGCGCGTCCACTTGAGTGTTGGCGATGTCAGCGTGGAAGAGCCACCGGATGTTCTCGTCGCGGGTGATGAGGTCGATCGCGAGGCGCGCGCTCCTGTCCTGGGAGGTCGCTGCCCTGACGTATCGCACTTGGTCGAGCGGGATGTCTTGAAGGACCTCGCCCTGCTCAAGGAATGAGTTCGTCTTCGCCATGATGATGCGGCGATCCGTGACGGCGACGAGTGTCTTTACCGCAGCCTTGTCCATCGCTGCCGCCAGCATCTCCTTCGCTCCGCCGAGAATCGCAGAAATTGGATCGTCGCCATCGAGCTGGTCGGGGAAGCCGAGGACACGTAGGTTCTCACCGTCCTCGAGGAGCCATTGCAGGATGCGAAGGTACGGCTCGAGGCCCAGCGATTCGGGTGCGCAGACGACGCCCGGGGCCTCGAGCGGAGAGGCCGGCGGACGGAGAGCATCGGCAAGAGGCTCGATCGCTTCCAGAAGGCGGGCGGAGATTTCGCGGGCTGCCTTCACGTCCTTCCGCTTCCCCAGCAGCGGCCATGCGTCGGGTCCGGGGAGCTCGGCCGTGATCCGCAACTCCCGCGTCAGCTCGTCGACGAGCTTCGTCGTCTCGGCGAGAACGGAGTCGAACTCCGCGCGGGTGTCGCGTGCGATGACCTCGGCGTACTGCGCCTCGGCGGCGTCTTCGCGTCCAGCGGCTCTCGCCCTCGCGGCGCGCAGCGCGTGATACCCGGTCCATGCCTTGAGGGAGGACAGGAGGGCGTAGGCGTCGAAGGCGATAGCCTCGGCGTTCGACTGCAGATACTCACGGTGGCTGCGTGCTTCGGCCCGATCGATCTGCCTGACGTGGTCGCGGACGTGCCCCTGATAGAGCTCGAGTTGCTTCTGCAGCAGCGCTCCACTGCCCGCCACGTCCTCCCACAAGGACATCGGGACCGATTCGATCTCCCGCGCCTGGTCGACCGCGCGATCGATGGCGGCCACGAGCCCCGCCAGTTCGGCCCACTGCTCCTTGCGGATGCTGGTGAGGACCTGACTTGTCACCGCGAGGTTGGTTCTGACGAGGCCCGAGACCTCACTCAGCATCATCTGGAGGCCGACCATGGCCAGCGCCGGCCCGATCGAGGCCGCGGTCTGCGCCTTGCTCACCGCATTCGCGGAGTAGAGGCGGACCTGACGCAGGATGCGGCCAGGAACCATCACCGTTCCGAGGTTCCCGCCGTCCTTGACGGCGAGCGTCGCGCCGCTGTTCAGCAGGGCCTGTGACGTGGCGTCGATCCTGTAGAGCCCCTGCACGCTGGCGAACGCGTTTCCGAGATTGCCGACCACGGACGCCGCGTTCCCGACCGAGGCGAGGATCGCTGAGATCTGCTTGCGGTCGGCAGCGGGCACGATCCCGAAGTCGATCAGATCGGGCTTCAGCTCCGGCGGGACCTCACCGGCGACGACAGCCACCCCCGGGAGTACCTCCACCAGGACCGTGGACGCCGTCGTCGAGCCGATGTCCGAGCTGGACATCGGATCGTCCACAGCAGGTGAGTCGGCGGTATCGCTCCGGCCGTTGTCCTCAGGCTCCGCCATCTCCATCGAGTCCGAAGGGCCCTGCATGCGATTTCCTCCCCGCGGGCGCGTGCAACGGCCGGACCTCCTCGGCGTTGACTGCCGAAGTCTACGGCTCGACGCCCTGCGGTTCAGCCCGAATCCACCGGACCGATTCCTGATCCGCCGGCACCAGTTCGCGAAGGTAGAGATCGTCCGGAGGCGTTGACGGCACGGTCTGCCATGCATCCGCGGTCGCCGGTGCGCGCCTCGATGAACTGCTGAGCGCGCGCCAGGGGTGACGTTCGGGGAGTCGATTTCCTTGATCCACTCCCCAGGGGCCCCGTGGAACGAGTCAGGGCCGGTTTCCCTGAAGGAAAACCGGCCCTGACCTGGTATTTCGGCTGTCGGGGTGGCGGGATTTGAACCCACGACCTCTTCGTCCCGAATGAGGCCCGGGCAAGATCGACATCGGCTAGGTTGCTGTTTTGCCTGGTCAGGGAGTTGGGGTGGGGTGGTCTCGGGTGGTCCGGAAGGGGCTGGGGGAGCGGGTTGGCTCCCAAATGGCTCCCAGGGGCCAGTACGTGCGGGAATCCTCAGCCGTGTAGCGCTGCCACTGCGGCGGTGAGTCCCTGCACGATCGTGATGACGGAGGCCACCGAGCCCACGGCCAAGCTGAGGTCTTCCAGGTTCTCGGTGATACGGCGCCTGTCAGGGCTCGGGCTGTGCAATTCCTCGTCGATACGGGTTGCCGTTCGACGGGCGAGATCGGGGTTGCTGAGTTCGGCCGCGTGTTCATCCAAGGCAGTGTTGAGCTCGGCCATTTTCGTCTGTGCGGTGAGGAGATGGGCGGCGTCCGCGGTGTTGCCGCTGATGTGGATCTGCCGCTGGTCTCCGCCGATCCGGCCGGTGTTGACCTGGTTCCCGCTGCCGGTGATGTGCATTCCGCTGCCGCCCGGGTCCTGTCGCCCTCGCCAGGTTGCCATGGTCATCCTTCCGCCTTCGCTCCATCGGACTGGTGGGTCTGTGACTGGTCGCCGTGCACGGTCCCGGTGTTGACCTGGGCGTGGTCACCGCTGATGAAGAACTGCGTGACCTGGTCTGCCTGGCGTCTGAACTCGCCGGTGGCCACGCCGTGATCGTCGAGGAACGCGCTGACGGTGCTGAACATCCGTGACTGGAGGATCGATATGTGCCGGGCCGCGTCCTCGGACTGGTGCATGTCCTCAGGTTCGACGAGAGAGCAGTGCTCGCGCAGGCTGACCGGGTTGGGGTCGTCCTTCTTGGGTTGGTCCAGCGCCGTTGCCACCTGCTGGCGCACGGCCTGGCCGAGTGCGCGGGGCAGGAGGGTGGCCAGGACTCGTATGAGGATGCCGTACGACCTGAGTGCCAGGGCGGCTGTGTCCCCGAGGGCGTGAGCGGGCGCGAGCCCGACCCTGCCGGCGAGTTTCCAGCCCTTCGCGGACTCGGCTCGGGCCTCGGGCCTAAGAGGGGCCAGGACGTGCGGCCGGGTCACGAAGTGCAGGGTCTTGCCTTCCAACGCGGCGTGGGCGAATACCGTGACGACGATGTCGCCTTCCCAGTCCACGACTTGGGCTGCGATGTATCGGCGCGAAGGATGCCCGGAGGGGGCCTTCCTGCCTTCGGCGATCATCTCCTGCGCTTCCGGCCACGGGGGGCGCTCGGGATCGTCCTGGACGCCTGCTGCTGAGCTGTATTTCTCTGCACGGTTGTCGAGCCGGTCCGGCGTACGCGTCAGGTCCTTCCACCGGGCCTGCGGTACGGCGAGCGTCTCGAATACATCGCAGTTTGGAAGGGCGTGCGTCTCCACGAGGACACCGCTGAGAGCCTGCAGCTCGTCGCGGACCTTGTCGAGCAGCTCGTCGGCCTCGAACATGCGGATGCCGTCAGCATCCGGTTCGGGCGACGCGGCGGGTTCCACAGCATCCTGGGTGTCAGGCCCCGTGTCCTGATCGCTTGCCTCGTCGGTGCCGCGGCGGGCGGCCGTGAGCTGGATGCGGGTTGCACCTTTGCGCCAGGCGTCGAGGCCGGCTCCCACGAATCGGTCGATTCGAGCCTGCTTCCGGTAGGGAGTGCTCTGCCACAACTCGGTGATCTCGCAGTCGGCGATCCTGGCCGCCGAACGCGGCGCGAAGTGTGGGCGCTCGGCGATGTGCTCCCGCCATGGCCCAAGGGATGCCAGGTAGGCCAAGGAGATCCAGCGGTCCAGCGTGTAGACGATGGTGATCAACAGGGTGAGCCATACGGCGGAGGAAACGGCATCCTGCGCCGCGAACTTGAGAGCGGCCAAGTGGGGCCGTAATTGAGTCCAGGCGCCGAAGATACCGGCGGCTAGCAGGATCATCGGCACCAGGGAGCTGACACCCCAGCGCAGCAGCGAACGAAGACCGCCGGTGGCGAAGAGGAACTGGTACAGAAGTGCCGCTATCGCAAGCGTCCCTGTTCCCCATGGATGGCGAGTCGCGATCAGGCCCGCGACGCCTGCGAGGACGAGGCCGCGAATCCGACGCAGGCGATGGGCGGCGACGCTGTGTGTCAGGACCGGGGCGAGACCGAAACCGAACGAAGGAGCTGGCCGCTTCCGCGCATTGAGTACGTTGTCCAGCACCCACTTGGCAAGCGTTTCTCCGGCAAGCGGGCTCAGCTGCCGGATGTCCCGCTCGGGCCGCCCCAGGGTGCGATCCTGCCAACGTCCCATCAGGTCGCGTGCCTGACCGATTCGGTTGACGCGCTCGTGTACGCCACCGGCCAAGTGCCGCGTCACCCGGTTCGTGGCGGGTACGGGGTTGCGCTCGGCGTAGGTGGTGCGCCATGGCCCAGAGCCGTCGGCAGAAGGCAAGTGGTCCGAGGCGGCTTCCACAGGAACGCCGGGGAAGAACTCCGACGAGCCGGACTTCTTCCTGCCATTTATGGACGCTCCATCTGCCGACGGAACACGCCAAGGCAGCAGGGACATACGCCACCTCCCCCGAAACCCCGCCCCTGAGGCCGATCATCCTGCCCACGGATCACGGGGATAACCAGGGTCTTGCCGCGGACGGGAACTCATTCGCGTGTGCCATGGCGGGATACGCCCGGCGGCAAGGCTCTTAATCTCCAGGTGAGAAGTGCAATCGACGGCGATGACGTCATGGCCGATGCTCAGCGATGTTGGCCTGATCTATTCGACTCGTGGACCCTCCTGCCCCGAGCCAAGGCCGCTCGACAAGGATGGCCGCGCACTCCGCACGATGCGCATTGGACCATACAGGTCCTCCTGATCGATCGCCTGGGCCACCTCGACTGCTCGATCTCAAGGGTTGGACGGGCACGAAGGACATCGAGCTGTACGCCAGAGCCAAGGCCGAAGGGCTTCAATGTCGTCATCACCAACGACACCGAGCAGCTCAGCCGGCCGCCCGAAATGGCGGCCATCTCAACATCGGGCCTGCACCGCATCGAGTACCGCCGGAACAACAAGCACGGCGGCTTGGTGGGCCTGGGCACGGCGATCGCCACGGTGTGCGCGGCTCTTTCTCATGCCCTGTCCAAACTCGAAGCAGCTGACGGCCGGCGACTTGTCTGTCTGACCTCGATCGACCCGACCAGGCAAAGGCGCCTCCAGATCACACAACCGGCCGTCACTCCGCTGAAGCACTGGCTCGGACGCGATTCGACCGTCGATTCCTGACAGGTGAGTGGATCAGACGGGCTGTCGGGGTGGCGGGACTTGAACGGGTGGGTTGCTGTTTTGCCTGGTCAAGGCGGTGGGGCGCGAGTTGGCCCCCATCGGGGAGTAGTCAGCGTGCGTCGTCGAGCTTGCACATCAGTTCGGTGACCAGCCTGTGATCGCGAGCGGCGGCGGAATGCTCGGACGGGGCCTGCGGTTATCTGGTACTTCTGGTGCCACTTGTTCCGCTCTGTGCATCGGCAATCGGGATATAGCGGCGGGGCCGTCCGAAGCGGAAAGCCCCGCATGTGTGAGTCAGAGAAATTAGGCTCTACTCGGGTTTGGCGAGTGCGAGGAGCGATTCCCAAGAATTCTGGGCGTTCTTGATGATGCTTTCCGTCGCGAAAATGTACCGCCACGTGCCAAACTCTTCGAAGTCGCGGACGAAGCGAGCCCAGTCTTCGGCGGCTCGTTTCTTGTCTTGTACCTCGGGGTCGTTGGCCCGGTCGTTGGCTTTCCCTTCCACGACCCAATAAGTGCCCTGTGTGTCCAGGACAATGAAGTCCGGGTAATACTTCTTCCCGTTGTCTCGCTCTATCCAGATGGGGCCCGGATCGTAATTACGCAACCACCACTGGACGCTAGGGCTTCCATCGAATAGGTGTGCCAGCGTGTACTCGGTACTGCGGGCATCGAAGGAGGCGACCGGTTCGATGGAATGCTCCCAGTCCGCGTACCAGAGGTCTTTGCGGAACGTCGCCCATTTACTCACGACGTTCGACGGCATGGGCGGCGGCGGAACGGTCGGCACGTCGACCGGCCGGAAGGCGAAACTGGGCTGGAGCTTACGGTTGTTGTAGGCGGCTTCGACAAGTTTGCCGAGGGCGGTGGCGGCCTGGGTGGCCCGCAGTTCTCCCCACTGGTGGTCTTGGTCTTCTGCGCTGACGCCTGCACCAGCTAGGAACTCGCGCACGACCCGCTCGGCGGCCCGAACCTCCGCCAAGTTCTCATCCACATAACCGCTGTTCCAGATCCGGTCAAAAAGGTCACTTCGTAGCTCGGAAATCGGAATGTGCTTCTGTGTTGCATCCACCGATTCGGTGGCCTTCCAGTGCACTCCAAGTGTTCCGTCCATGCGGCGCTGAGGATCCGCCTCCAGACGGGCGAGCGTGACCTTGAACTCTTGTGCGTAGGCGGCGCCCTCTGCTCGGGCAGACGAGTTATCGATATAGCTGAACGAGAACTTAACCGGCAGGACTTCTCGCTCACGCCGAGGGAAGCGGATCGTTGGTGCGCCGGGCACTTTGGCACGAAGCGTGGCGACGGCCCTCTTATCACGTTCGCCCTGGGCGAGTGCATCATCCATCGACTCGACCTGCAGCAGCAGTGAGCCGTCCACCAAGTCGTCGCCGATGATGCGGGGACTGGAGGTGAAGTTCAGCATGTCCTGCTGTGTTTGTTGTCCCTCGCCGCCTGGCTGACCTGCTGTAGGGGCGGCAGGCCGGGGACGATCATCGTCGATTTCGCCGCCGCCGACGGGCAGGACCTTCTGGAGCAATGCCTCCTTGTTAGCCAGCAGCTGCCGGTAGGACTCGTGGGCGACCAAGTCGACGGAGTCGACCATCGGCGTGCCGACCCGACGCCCGTAAGGCAGTCGCAGGCCACGGCCGAGAACCTGCTCCGTCAGGGTCTCCGAAGCGAGGGCCCGAAGACCGACGATGACGCCGATGTTCTTGACGTCCCAGCCCTCCTTCAGCTTGTTCACCGACACCACGACACGCACAGGCGAGTCGGGTTCCTCCACCGCGGCCAGCGCCCGCAGCGCGACGTCGCTGGATTGCGAGGTGATGGTGAGAACCTGTCCCTCGCCAGGAAACATGTCCTCGGCGGTCAGCCGGTTCGCGACCCGATCGGCGTCCGAGATGTCGCGACACACCACGAACAGCACGGGGTGGACAGGAGCTTCCTCCTGGCTCTCCGCCCATGCGGTCCACGCGGCGTCCTTTATCCGCAACAGGTGGCAGGCATCTGCCAGTACCGTCTGCTCGTCCTTGCGCCCGTCGGGGCGATAGACGATCACGGGAATCTTCACGTAGCCGTCGGCGATGGCTTCGGCCAGCGAGTACCGGAAGATCGGCTCGACGCCGGGTGCGGGGGTCGCGGTGAGGCCGATCACAGCCCGGGCCCCGAGATCCTCGATCGCGTTGCTGAACGCTTTGGCCTTGGCGTTGTAGACGTGATGCTCGTCAGCGATCACGACGAGGTCGTCGACCTGCTGGAGATGCTGGTACAGGCCAGTGCCGATGAATTCGTCCTGCGCGCGGACGCGACGGGAGGTCTTGTCGCTGGGTCGGATCAGTTGCTGCACGTTGAAGACGAACAACTTTGTGACGGTGTCGTCGTGCAGGGCGTCGCCCACTTGCCCGCGGGCGAAGTTCTCAGTGGTAATCACCAGCGGCTCGATTTCACCGCCAGGTACGTACTTCGGGTGCCCTGGAGTGAAGTTGGCGAGCGTCTTGTCCTGGATGGTTGTCCCCGGCGTGACCACCAGGATGTTGCGAACCCCCTGCGAGGCCAGATAGTCCACCAGCCCGGCGAGGATGTAGGTCTTGCCCACGCCTGTTGCCAGGTCGCAGACGACCTCACGGCCGTCCCCATCCGCGATCGCCTCGGCGACCGCACGGATGGCTCCGGCGTTGGGCGTCCGAAGGTCGAGCCTCGCGGCGATGTCGTCCACGAGCCCGGCGTCATAACTGATCCACGTCATCGCACGACCTTCCCACGACGCACCAGGTCACGGGGGGCCTTCAGTACCTTGGACCCACGGCTCAGGTCCGAAACGAGACTTTCGGCCTCGGGAGTAACTCCCTTGCCCACGACCACTGCGCGCTCTCCTTCGTCCAGCTGTCCGAGAATGCCTCGGGCCACGACGTCGTCCACCACACCATCCACCACGGCCAAGCGGGTCCGGCCTCGGCTCCCGCAGAACGGTCCGCTGTTCACCCCATCGAACGTGAAGCCCAGTTGGGCAGCCACCATCGCTGCGAAGTCTTCCCCGTGGACCCAGTCGGCGAGGAAGGCCCGACCAAGGGCGATTTCGAATGCGGGCGGGGCCACCTGCAGACTCCGGAAGCCGCCTCCGCCTGCCCAGCCGACGGTCTTCGTCACTCCTCCGGGGTCGTCGCCAGAGACGACCTTCTCCAATCGCGGTCGGGTGAAGGTGTCTGCTGTCTCCGCGAGAAGCTCGGCGGTGACCCAACGGCGCCCCATTTTGTGCGCGACTGCTGCCGTGGTGCCGGAGCCGGCGAACACGTCGACGACAACGTCTCCCGGGTCGCTGGCGATCTGGATCACTCGCTTCAGCAGCGCTTCAGGCTTCGGAGTGGAGAAGATCCGCGAACGGTCGAACAGGCGAGTCACCTCACCCTTGGCCTGGCGGTTGTCCCCAACTTCGTCGTGGGTCCAAAACGTGGTGGGCACCAGACCGCCCAGCTCCGACTGGAACCTCTTTCGGAAGGGGAAGGTACGCCCGGTCTTTCCCCACCAAAGGCGATTGTCCTGCCTCAGTGTTTCGAATGTTTCCTTCGAACACGACCACCAGCGGTTTCCTCGTGGAGCGAACACATCGCCATGCGGCCCGACCACTTCGTAACGGCCGTCTTCATAAGCGTGCGACGCGGTGAGGTCCGACCTGCGCCACGGTCCGCGAGGATCATTGTCCGGATTCCAGAATTCCTGGTCGCTCAGCTCAGTGCGATCGATCCGGTTGAGTACGAGATCACTCTTGGAACGGGCATAGACGAGCAGGTAGTCGTGGACCGCGGACAAATGTTGGGCGGAGTTGTTCCGGGCGTGAATCTTCTGCCATACCACGGTGCCAACGAAGTTTCCTCGCCCGAAGATTTCATCCATGAGTACGCGGCAGTACGCCATCTCCGCGTCGTCCAAGTGCACCCAGACAGAGCCGCCGGGAGCCAGGAGATCATGAATGAGGAGCAGGCGGTCCCGCATCATCGTCAGCCACACGGAATGCTCAAGTGCGTCGTCGTAGTGCTCGAACGCCTGGCCCGTATTGAAAGGCGGGTCGATGTAGACGAGCTTGACCTTTCCCCGGTAGTGCTTCTTGTACTCCGGAGTGCGAGTCAGGGCGTGCAAGGCGTCGTAGCTGTCGCCCTGGATGAGCAGGTTGTCCGTCGGGGTTCCGGTCACCTCGCCCGTCTTGCCGGTCTCCCGGAGCAGGCGCACCTCCGTAATCCGGGGGTCTTGGCGAGATACCCACTCATATCCACCGTCCGCCGTGTTCAGCAGGGCCTCGTCCCTGCCGACCCACGACAGGGTCAGGCGCCCACTCGCCACCGTCGACCACTCCCTCTACGCTCGCCGGCCTCGCGACATTCGTCACGGAGTCCTTAACACTGATGGCAACCGTACCGGCAGCCACTGACACCGCCGTACCTCGCAGATCCAGCTTCAGTGCGTTCCGATCACGCCTCCGGGCCGCCCACGGGTGACGAAGGCGTCTCGATGGCAGCCGAGTGGGTCGCGGTGGCGCCGAGCCCTGGCCCAAAGACCTGCGCTCATGCAATGGCCGAGGCGGGGGACAATGACTCTCCATGATGACCTGATGCCAGACTGTTCAGGCGTCGTGGGTAGCTGTGTAACAGCACCGCCGGCGAAACAGCGTTAGCTATTGGCCGATCTGCGCCCTTTACGAGTAGGATCCGCCGCCTGCTGGACGTGTGTCTGTGACGGCGATTGCTGCCCCCCAGGTCTTTGGACAGTCCTGGACCTGGCCACGAGAGCTACGGGTGGTCGAGCGTCCTGCGGCTGACCCTCGCGCACGTGATCCCGGCTCTCGGAGCGCGGAAGCTACGCGACCTCAGCGCCGAGGACGTCGATCGCTGGCTGGCCATCAAGGCCAAGACCCTCAGCACAAGGACGCTGCAAGGGATCCACTCCTGCCTGAACGTTTGTTCAAGCGGGCCATGGCTCGGGACAAAGTGAAGCGCAATGTAGTCGAGCTGTGCCAGGTACCCGAGGGCCAGCCGGGGCGGCCGTCGAAGGCGCTGACCTTCGCCCAAGCTGAGGCGGTGCTGAAGGCGGCTGACGGAACCTCGATGCACGCGTACGTCGTGGTCGCCCTGTTGACCGGTGCCCGCACTGAAGAGCTCCGTGCGCTCACCTGGGCCCACGTCTTTCTGAAGGGACGGCCGGACGCTGATCCACCGCAGCCTCCGCACATCGCGGTGTGGCGATCGGTCCGGCGCGGCGGGGACACGAAGACCCGGAAGTCCCGGCGAACGCTCGCTCTGCCGACACGTTGCGTCGAGGTCCTTTGGCAGCACTTCGAAGACCAGGGCTGGGAACGGCTCGCCGCTGACGACAAGTGGGAGGAACACGGCCTGGTCTTCTCGTCGGCTGTCGGCAAGCCCCTCGACGCGACCAATGTCCGGCGGGCCTTCCGCCAGGCGCTCAAGGACGCTGACGGCATCAACGCTGACGACTGGACACCCCGGGAGCTCCGGCACAGCTTCGTCTCCCTGCTCTCTGACCGAGGCGTTCCCCTGGAGGAGATCTCCCGACTCGTCGGCCACTCCGGCACGGCCGTGACTGAGGAGGTCTACCGGAAGCAGATCCGGCCCGTGATCCAGACTGGCGCCGTGGTCATGGACGGCATCTTTAAGCGTGCTCCGGAGCGGTAGTCACGCAGTTAGACACGCAGCAACGCCAGAGGGCCCTCACCGAATCGGTAAAGGCCCTCTGAACTGCTTGCCCAATGCCTCGTTATCACGGTTTCCGTCGCGGCTTGCTCAGATGGACACCACCGATCAATGACCGCCGTGCGCCGCTGTTCGCAGACGTTGTCACGCAGTTAGATTCTCATGCTGCTACCCGCGCTGTCAGACCTCATGGCTGGAACAAGCAGCCCCTGGCGACAGCCGCGTCTCGCAACCTGCGGCCGATCTGCCTTCGCTGCCCCTTGGATGAGACTGACGTGAAGTCCACAGAAGCGTGATCGGGCTGAGAGGTCGCTTCAGCGTCATCTATGGCAGTAAGGCTCTCGTTCTTTATTTCTGCCACCGTTATTCCAAAGGTGCCGACCGAGATTCGTCCTTGGTCCTCTGTCCAGCGGCGGTAGGCTTCATCCGGGCCAACTCTCTCCCGTAGGGTGGATAGCAATCCCTTATCCCTCTCTGAAGGAACAAAGGCTTCTTTTGAAGGGCACCCATTTGGGTATTGCGTGGGATGAACCTGTCGCAGAAGAGTTTCGCTCTCGTCTTGGAGAATGGAGGTCTCGGAAGACTGGTTCACTTCATACTCCCATTCTCAAGGAAGCGCGTAAGCAGTCTCTCGTCAAATTCTGACTGTCTCTCTTGCAGATCGTCGGTCACGGTATTGTCCGCACACAAAAACAGTTGATCGTCTGGTTCGATGGCGGCGGTCATTTCAATGTCGCCGCGTCGCCACTCTAGGAGGATCGCGCCCTCGGCATTAGGGACGATGGCGATCTCTAGCCCTAGTGTTGCCAGCCTGGGAATGATCCGCTCAACTCGATTGGCAACGGCGTGGCTAGGAGCTTGGCTGTCCGGCCCCAGCCATCCGTCTGCAAGGTCTCGGATGCTGCGAAGCTGGGAGAGTAGAACCTTCTCCTCGATCGAACGAATGGCCGTGATGTCTGTGACGCTGTAGAGCGATACGTTTCTCTGCGAGGCGTCGGGGGTCTCCCCTTCAACGCGCACATCAGGAGCCGTGATGCCGTCTGTCGCCAGGAATTCTTTGGCCGTTGTTGCTAGATCATGGCGATCGTGGTCCAGCCTGCAAGTGGAAACACCCGTGGCCGTCTTGAGTCGAAAGCTTAGAGATGAACCGTCATATTCGACGATTACGCCTTCAAGTTGTACCGGCTGGGGTGTGGGTACAAGCTCCTCGATTTCCTCAAGGATCTCCCGTACTGCGAGGTCGATGGTCGCTCGGCGAGAATCTTGCTGTGGATCACCCAAGACGATCGCTTCGGAGTCCTGAAGACTGGATCCGACTCGCCTAATTGCCCTCATTGAATCGGCTGAGAAATGCATGGGGGCTTGTCGAGTTCGTGCAATATCCTGCAATGAGTCGGTTAGTGCGTCACGCGCTCTTGTGTAAATATCCGACCATTCATCCCAGTCGGCGTCACTAATTCTCCCCGACGGGCGATGGAGAACCATTTTAGGCCTCGCGCTCCCGCTCGTCACGGCGATTAGGCGCAAGTCAAAAGCCTCGTTAAAGCCGTTAGGCAACCGGCGTCGGTCTGGATTGCTCTCCAGCCACAGATCACGCGCCACTTTGAGGACAGCTTCGCGGAAGTTGCCAACTTCACGGGCAGTGTCAGCTGGCATCCCCGGAGCGTCAAAGCGGTCGCCCGTTAGTGAGAAAAACGCGAAGTACTCTTCTTCGCTGTCATTCATGATCGGCTCCGTCCCCCACTCGCCCCTCCTGGAGGGAGACGTCTGAAGTTATCAGGCACCACTGACAACACCCCCCTGCCAGTACTCTCCACCAGACACAGCCCTTTCAGCAAGGTGGTCAGCGCAAGCAAATGGATCAACGATAGAGGGAAGAGCGCGCGAGGTCGGTGGAGCGGCCTTGGGGCGAGTGATCTTGGCCTCGTAGGCTTCCGGAGCGTCGGGCAGGCTGCTGCCTAAAGCCTGGACGCGGGCGCGCGAGGCGCTGCGGGTGTCCTGGCACGGGGCGCCGAGCCCGTTCCTAGCGCCGGTCGTCAACCCGCGCCCGTAGTGTTCATAGGTCCCGCACGCCATGGCAGCTGGCCCCATGCGTGACGTGCGTGGGGCCAGCAAGGTGCTGTTGCCCCACACTCCACTGGAGGGGGCACGGAGGCTGTCAGGGAGTGCCCGGGTTCTCGTCCACCATACGGCGGGCCTCCGCCAGGGCCGCCGTATGCGCGAACCACTCCAGCACCGCGCAGATCTCCTCGCTGTGCGCGGCGAAGACTTCCACCGCGAAGGACGGGCGAAGGTCCAGTTTCGCCTCGGCCAGGTCGATGCCATCGATCCCGTTCAGGCGGTTCATCAACTCGCGCCGCAGCGGCTCGTCATCGAACGGGGGACGCTTCTTCAGATACTGGAATACGACCTCGACGGTGCCGGACACCGGGTAGAGAGCCAGGGGCCACAGCTCCCGGGAAGCGGGGGCGTTGCCGAAACGCACTGTGGGGAAGCAACTGGTCTCGCTCGCTCGGCCGTAGGCGAGATGACCGCCCTGCTGCTCCCAGAAGCGCAGGGTGTCCAGGACGCCGTCGACGGTCTCCTCGGTCTGGTTGTCGCGCAGCTGCGTTTCGAAGCGGCTGGCAGCCGACAGCTGCTCGTCGCCGTCGGCCCGTGGTGACGGCTCGGCCTCATCGGCGACGTCCTTGCCCAGCAGGGCCGCAAGATCGGAGGTGGTCAGCCGGTGGGATCGGCGGGCCCGGCCCGCGTCGTCGAAGGAAACTCCCTCGGCCTCCAGGCGGGTTCGCACATCACCGAAGTCCTGGCCATCCGGCCACCTGAAGCCAGCCGAGACGCGGCCGTCCGCCGTCAGCACCCGGTAGGCGCCGTGCAGGCCCACCTTGGACGCCAGATGCTGGCCGACCGGGACGGCGTGGGTGCCGATCAGCGCCGCGACATCGCCGTACGTCGTCCACGTCCCGGCCGGCATAGCGAGAAGCGCGGCCCGCAGCTCCTTCCAGCCGGACCACTCGTCGTCCACTGGGACCGTGCCCGCGACGGGGCCGGGCCAAAGCCGTACCACCCGGTCGGCGAGTGCGGCGGCACGATCGAGGATCTCCGCCTTGCCCCAGCGCTCCCGCCCCGCGATCTCCTGATTCATCCGCAGGGAGCTGAAGTCCAGGATCTCCTGTTTGCGGCGGAACGGATGGTTCGAGAGCTTCGCGTTGTCGGCCGAGAGGGTCAGGTTGCCCAGGGTGTGGACCAGTAGGGCGTGGAGTTCCTCGGGGCCCTGTCCGTCCTCGGTCTCCTCGGCCAGCAGGTCCAGCCACTGGTGTGCGGGTCTCTGCGGCAGCACGTGCTCGACGGTCAGGTGCGCCTTGGCGTAGTCGACCGGTTCGCTGGCTCCGTAGCTCTCCTCCAGCCTGCGCAGCACCTGGAACCGCTGGTTGCTGCGGCCCGCCTTGTAGAAGGGCCGGGTGCGGATCGCCTCGCGGACGGCGTTGTCGTCGGGCCAGACGCGGGCACCCGTCTTGCTCTTCGACAGGAAGCGGCTTACGGCCTCGGCCGGGTCGTCGTCCTTCTCCATCTCCTTGGCCATCTCCATGAACACCCGGTTGCTGCCCGTGGTGGAGTGCCCGGTGAACAGGCGCCGCACCATATAGCTCTCGGCGTATACCAGTGCCCGGGCGGCCTGGTGCGGTGTAGCTTGCCCGTCGTCCACGCGGTCAAGCAGATGGAGTGCGAGCGGGTAGTGGGTCTGACCGCCCCATCGGGAGAGCCTCTCCAGTACTTCGCGCAGCTCTGGGTCGGGCTCCCGTTCGGGTTCCAGGATCCGCATCAGACGCTCCGCTCGGCGGGCGAGGGAGGCGATCTCGGCCTCCAGGGCCGCTTCGTCAGAACTCAGGGGCTCCAGGCGCTTCTTCTGGTCCCGGTAGATCTCGCTCTGCTTCGCCCGGCTGTTGCCGGCCACCACCAGGTCAAGCCAGACGAGGAGTTCTAGGTTGGCGGGGCCCAGCCGCTCCTGCATGGGCAGCCACAGATTCTGGTAGACGGACTCGCCACGGGTCGGCAGACACATGAAGAGGTAGTTGCGCAGGAGGTCGCTCTGACTGAGTCCGACCCCGGTGTTGTTGATCGACTCGAAGATCCGGTAGACGTTGTCGCCCTCCGACGCGGTGATCTCCACGATCGACAGCAGACCGCTCAGCACGGTCTCCACCGCGTCCGTCCACGTCTCACCGGCGTTTTCCTCGCCTTCTGCGAGGGCGCCCAGGAAGAACCGGTAGGCGGCGCCCACGTTGCCGGGGCCGCCCGCCCTAGGTGAACTCTCGACACAGGCGGTGAAGGCGTCGCGGTCCGCTTGCGTGGGCAGAAGCCGGTAGTGGTCGTCGCCGCTTCGGTATTTGTTGACGAGCACGAGGTCGTGGATGCGCTCAGCCTTCTGCTCCGCGCCGCGTTCCCGGTGGCGGTCGCGCAACGCCGTGAAGGCCAGCATGAGGGTGGTGAGCCGCTGCTGGCCGTCGACAACGAGCCAACGCTGCATGCCGCCGGCGGTGATCCGGCCCGGGGCTAGCACCACGGAGCCGAGGAAGTGCGCCGTGGGGGGCCGTCCTTCCAAGTGCTCCTCGACCAACTCCTGGACATCGTCCCAGAGTTGCCGTAGCTCATCCCGCTGCCAGCTGTAGGTGCGCTGATAGAGCGGCACTTGATACTGCTTCTCGCCCTGGACGAGTTCGTTGAACGTGGTCTCCTGCGCGTGCACGCGTGTCTTTCCCCCCGCTGAGTCCCGGACGACCCATTTTCCACCATCGGGGTGCGTGTGTCCTCGTCCTCGACTGGATTAGTAGCAGCTCTGAACGGTGAGCTGGAGCCTCTCGCGGGCCCAGTCGACCAGGCTGCCTGTATAGCCGCCGTCCGCCCACACCAGAGCGATAGAGAAGTACTGACGCCGCAGCTGCTCGAGCAGCGGGACGGCGGCATCGCGGTCCTGGATGCTTGCCGCGGTCACCGCGACGGCCAGGCTCAGGCCGAGGCAGTCCACCACCAGATGCCGCTTGCGGCCGTCCACCTTCTTCCCGTTCACGCCCTGGTGACTGCACTTTCTTCGGTCAGGGCTCTTGCAAACTGAATCTCACGTTTGTGCTGGCCATCGAGGGAAGTCGAGTGGGGCGGCCAAAGGCTCGTAGGCCATGTGCGTGACCGCCGACGGCACGCAGCCGCAGCATTCCATTTCGAGCGACGAACTCCACAAGGACGCTCCGTGTAGCGGGTACCGTTCCTTGGCCTGAGGCGTCCTTGACCGCTCAGCGTGCGCCTGATGCGCTTGGGCGGTTGGGTATCGATTTCGGGGGTCCTTGTTGTCCAGGCTTGTTCCACCTGCGCTCTTACAGTTCGCCGACAGCGGCACGGTGGCCGTATGAGACTGCGACGCGGCGTAGCGATCGCCGCTGTCGCCGCGGGCGGTGCCGTCACCACGACCCTCGTGGGACTGGTAACGAACGCGGTGTCGCAGCAGTCGCGTTGGCCCTCCTGGCTAGGTTGGTTACAGGAGCACCCCTGGTTGTCGTTCGTCGTGTTGGGGGCGGTCACAGCAGGGCTGACGGCGTTGCTTGCTGCCCTGGACGAGCGCCGGCCATCAGGGCAAAGCTCTGAGCCCACGGGGCGGCCAGACGACGTGTCGGGTCCGCCCGGCGCTGCCCTGGTCCTGCGTTCCCTGCCGCGCGACACCACGGCGTTCACCAACCGCACCGCCGAGCTGGAGTCACTGATCCGCTCGGTCCATGTCGCGCAGGAAAACGGCGAGGTCCTGCCGGTCCACGTGATCGACGGGATGCCGGGAGTGGGGAAGACGACCTTCGCCGTGCACGCCGGGCATGTGCTTGCCGAGCGGTTCCCCGACGGGCAGCTCTTCGTGAACCTGAACGGGCACACCACAGGCCGTGACCCAGTGCAGGCCACTGAGGCCCTCGCCTCCCTCCTCGCGGCCGCCGGTGTGCCGACGCAGCAGATACCCGTCGGCGACGACGTGAGCGCGATCACCGAGGCGCGGGCCGCGATGTGGCGCAGCCGGCTCTCGGGCAAGAAGGCCCTGCTCATCCTCGACAACGCGGCCAGCTACCGGCAGTTGGAGCCGCTGCTCCCGGGCGGGAGCGACTGTCTCGTGCTGGTGACCAGTCGCAAGCGGCTGGCCGTGCACGAGGAGGTGGTGCTCCCTGTGCAGGCGCTGCCGCCGGATCACGCGGTCGAGCTGTTCGTACGGCTCAGCGGGCGGCCGGTGGACGCGCTTGACCGGGACGTGCTGGAGGAGTTGGCTCGGCTGTGCGGGTACCTGCCGCTCGGGGTGTCGTTGCTCGCGGCGCGGTTGCGACATCACCCGTCCTGGAGCGCCGAGGACCTACGCGAGCGGCTGGTGGCAGCCCGACACCGGTTGGGAGAGCTGCGCGCCGGTGACCGCGCGATCGCCGCGACGTTCGATCTCTCCTACCAAGACCTCGCTCCCGAGCAGCAGCGTTTCTTCCGGGGGCTCGGCTTCTACCCCGGCACAGAACTCGACGTGTACGTCGGAGCCGCGCTCGGCGAGGTCTCGGTGGCCGTGGCTCGTGAGCAGCTGGACGCGCTCTACGACGCCCACCTGATCGACGAACACCCCGGCAGCCGCTACCGGCTTCACGACCTCTTACGCGACTACGCCCGCGGTCTCGCTGACGAAGGGGACAGCATGGACCACGTACAGGCCGTTCAACGCGTGTGCACCTACTATCTTGCCGCTCTCGCCGTCGCGAACGAGCACATCGTCCGCAGCGGAGCGCGCGTACAGCCTCCGCCGGACGACGCGGCGCAGATAGAAACCCTGGTCATGGAGTCGCGTGCCGAGGCGCTGAGCTGGCTGGAGACCGAGCGGCCCAACGTCCTGGCCTGCATCCGGCAGGCGAACGACCTCGCGCTGTACGACCTGGTGATCAGGCTGGCCGCGGCCATGGCCCCTTTCCTGCGGCAGGCCGGGCCCTGGGACCAGGCCGTCGGTCTGCACCGCACCGCCGCCGAGGCCGCACGGCAGACCGGCGACCAGCGGGCGCTGGCCGGCGCGCTGGCCGAACTCGGCGTCATACGGCGCTTTATGTCCGCCTACCCCGAGGCGACCGAGGCCCTGAACGAGGCGGTGGCGCAGTACGACGCGGTCGGCGACCCGCGCGGCAAGGCAGACGCCCTCAACCAGGCCGGGATCGTCTGGTACCTGACCGCGGACAACGACGCCTCCGCCCGAGCCCAGACCGAGGCCCTCGCCCTCTACCGCGAGGTCGGCCACCGGCTCGGACAGGCCAACGCCCTCGCCGACCTCGGCATGGTGCGCCGCCAGACCAGCGACTTCGACGCGGCCGTCGAGGCCCAGTCCGAAGCCCTGTCGATCTACCGCGAGCTCGGCGACCGGTACGGGGAAGGCAATTCCCTACGAGATCTGGGCGTCGTGCACTGCCTCATGGGTGAGTACGAGCGGGCCATGCAGCGCCACCGTGAAGCGTTCGACCTCTACGTGGAGCTCGACGACCGGGTCCACCAGGCGTACGCCCTCAACGAGTTGGGCGTGGTGCGCCGGCTCAGGGGCGATCTCGACGGCGCTCGCGAGGCCCACACGCAGGCTTTGGAGTACTACGTCGAGCTAGGCGAGCGGTTCGGGCGCGCGAACAGCATCCGCCATCTCGGGGTGCTGGACCGTCTGTCCGGGGACGCGGCCACCGCGGTCCGGGTGCTGGAGGAAGCCTTGCAGGTGTATCGCGATCTCGGCATCCGTGGAGGCGAGGCCGCCGCGCTCGGCGAACTGGGGGCCGCTCGCTCGGTCCTCGGCGAACGGGACAGTGCCGTCGAGGCGTTCGGGAGGAGTCTGGAGATCCTGCGTGAGCTCGGTGACCGCAGCGGCGAGGCGGAGGTGCTCAACCACTGGGGAGAGCTGCTGCGCACGTCCGGTGAGTCCGCCCCCGCACGCGAGCGCTTCGAGGAGGCGCTGGAACTGGCCCGGATCATCCGTTGTCCGTTGGAGGAGGCGCGGGCGCTGGAGGGCATCGGGCGCTGCGTCTGGGAGACCGACGGCCCCGGCGATGCCGTCGAGAAGCTGCGCCAAGCCGTGGTCGTATACCGGCGGTTGGGGCTGGACGTGACGGCCGACAGTATCGAGCAGCTTCTCGTGACGCAGGCGGGGTGAATACCCTCGTTTGCCTCCGGAGACCGGATCATGTGGCCAGAATCCGTATGCCGTCCTGCCCCGCAGGACTGCTACGTTGCCGAATGATCTGTCGCTTCAACTACCGCCGTCGTCCCGCGTCGGGTCCCCGTCGCGTATCTCACGAGGAGTGTTGAATGACACCGCCCCTGAGCCTCCCCGGACCGCACGACGTCGCGCACTCCGCACCGGAGACGGCGTCCAGCAACCCGGTCCTGAACCGTGTCGCTCACCGTGTAGGGCAGCGCCTCGCGGCGGAGCAGGCGGCGACGAGCCGCATCGGCGACGGCGCGCACGCGGCCTCGCTGATCTGGCCCTGGCCGTTCTGAGCCGTAGCGGTAGATGCCTCAACTCCACTCCCCCTTCGCGTCGTTCATCCTCAAGGTCGCAAACCGCTGCAATATCGACTGCGACTACTGCTACGTCTTCAACTCCAAGGATCAGGCGTGGCGGAATCTGCCTGCCCGGATGGGCCTGGACGTGGCCCGGGCGGCTGCCCGGCGGATCGCTGAGCACGCCGCGGTGCACGGGCTGGGCACCGTGCACGTCATCCTGCACGGCGGCGAGCCGCTGCTCGCCGGGCCGCGGCACATGGCGGACTTGCTCGGCGTCGTGCGGGAGGAGATCCCGTCGGGCACGGAGGTCCGCTTCGAGCTGCAGACCAACGGGACGCTGTTGTCGGAGGCGTGGCTCGACCTCTTCGAACGGTTCGGGGTCACCGTGGGCGTGAGCCTCGACGGACCGCCGACGGCGAACGATCGGCACCGGCTCACCCACTCCTCCCGGTCGAGTGCCGCCTCCGCCGTACGCGGCATCCAGCTGCTGCGCACCCGACCGCACCTGTTCGCCGGGCTGCTCGCCGTGGTGGACCTGGCCAACGACCCGGTCGAGGTCCACGACTACCTCGCCTCCTTCGAACCGCCCGCCATCGACTTCGGACTGCCACACGCCACCCACGACGACCCGCCGCACCGCGACAACCCGCACCTGCCCGAGTACGGGCTGTGGATGAGCCGGGTCTACGACGCCTGGCTCGCTCGCCCCGAGCACCGGCACAGCGTCCGGATGCTGGAGGACATCGTCGCCCTCGGCTCCGGTGTGCGCGGCTCGGTGGAGACGCTTGGCCTCGCCCCGCCGACAAGCGTCGTCGTCGAGTCGGACGGCACCATCGAGGGCGTGGACACCCTGCGGTCCGTCGAGGAGGGCGCCTCCTGGCTCGGGCTCGACGTCTTCGGGCATTCCTTCGACGAGGCCCTCGGCCACCCCAAGCTCCAACACCGGCTGTACGGCAGGGAGGCGCTCGCGGAGAAGTGCCAGCGCTGCCCGCTGGTGGAAGTGTGCGGCGGAGGCTACCTCCCGCACCGTTTCAGCACGGCCCGCGGCTACCGCAACCCCTCCGTGTACTGCGCGGACCTGGAACACCTCATCCGGTACGTCCAGGACTCTCTGCGCCAGCACGGCTGGGATCAGTCGGCCGCGTCCGCTGCATCCTCTCCGTAGCCGTACCGCACCGCGAGGACGGGCGCGGACGTTGGAGTCACAGAGCCGAGCGAACATGAAGAACAACAGGAGATGCATGCCGATGAGCACGACGATCCGCCCCGCCGACAAGGGGGACGCCGTCGCCCTGGCCGCACTGATCGAGGAGATCGAGCGGTTCTACGGATCGACCGAATTCCAGCCCTTCGAGGAACGCCAAGCCCAGGTCGAGGAAGCCCTCTTCGGCTCCCCGCCGCTCGCCTTCGCGCTGGTCGTCGAGGACGAGGCGGGCGACCTCGTGGGACTCGCTGCGTACTCGTTCCTCTGGCCGGCGGCAGGTTCCACGCACTCCCTCTTCCTCAAGGAGCTCTACGTCCGCGACTCCCTCCGCCGACAGGGAATCGGCGCCCAGTTGATGGCCGAACTCCGCAACATCGCCACCGCCCGCCCCGGGTGCAGCCGTATGGAGTGGATGACGGACCGCGACAACTCGAACGCCCAGGCGTTCTATCGGCTGCTGGGCTTCGAGCAGGACGACGGGAAGATCGTCTACCGCGTGAACGCGGGAGCGGCCACGGAATGAGCAACGCCGTACAGGACGAACGGTGTGACGAGTGCGGCAGCCGGATCGTCATCGGGCTGGGGTGCGACTGCCCGCCGGACGGCCGCGTGCCAACGCATCGACCCGCGTCCCCGCTGCGCGAGGAGTGGCGGCGCTTCCCCACCGACACCATCCTCATCTCACCCACGCAGTACGCGCACCGGTCGGGGTGCCCTCACCTCACCGAGGCGCTGGTGCTGCCCCCGCGCTGGGGCTGGATTCCTGATCCGGCACCCGGGCTCTGGGACCGTCTCGGCATCAGCCACCCGGCAGCCGCAACACAGGGCAACACCTCGCGACGCGCGATCAAGCGGTGCCCGGACTGCGAAGTGGCTTCGTCGTGACCTGAGGCCGTCAGATGGAAACGCTCAGCAGGACTTCCAGGAGGCCGAGGCGGAGGTCGAGGGCAGCACTGATCACGTCGTAGGGGTTTCCGTTCCAGCGGGTGCCCCATCGGCACCCGGGCCAGGGGACAGCCGGGCCTTTCGGACGACATCAGGCAGCCGGACCTTGGTGAGGAGCCGCTCGATGCCCCCTGTGGTGGTTCCGAACTGGCGGAAGTACGTGGTCAGGGTGTGCTGCTGGGTGGGGGTGAGGACGAATTGCCGTACGCCCTCCTCGACGCGCAGGAAGCGGCGGGGATCCCGTACGTCCTCCCGTTTGCGGGCGGCCGCCAGGAAGCGGTTCAGATTGAAGCGCGCGGTCTGGCGCAGGACCTCGGGCGGGTCGACGCGGAAGATCTCGGAGAGCATCAGGCGGTGGTACTCGGCGCCCTCACGCACCAGCCCTTCGATCAGGCTGCCGCCGCCCACACTGACTCCGGCCTCCCGCAGGACCGCCAGGCATGCGCGGGCGGCTACATCCGCGGTGTCCTCCAGGGCCTCGGAGAGAATCCGGATCCGGTACGTGTGGAGCGGGTTGTTGCCCAGGCGGCATTCGACGTATTGATCGATCTCGTCGATCGCGTACGCCAACAGCGCCGCGCCGTCGTCCCGCAGATGTTCGCCGGTTTCTGCTTCGAACTCCTCCAGGACGGCCGACAGGGTCGGACCGTGGTCCATCGTTCGCGCCAACTCCAGCCACCGCATGGGCGATATGCCGTGCGCGCGCAGGAGCGCGAGAAGTGCGGCGAAGATGCCGCCGTTGGGGTGGGCCGACGCGACGACGGCTGGAATGGGCAGCGGCACGGGCCTGATCACGACAGGTCCTCCTCGCGACGCAGGAAAATCTGCAGAAGCAGCCGACGTTCGTCCTCGGGTGCGCCCTCCTGGTCGTTGCCGAGATCCTCGCGGCCGTGGCAGCACAGGTGCTGGTTCACGATCAGCAGGTCGCCTCGCCTGAGCGGGAACCTCCGCTGTCCGCTGATGAGTTCGCGTTCCAGCGCGCGGGCCGCCTTGGCGTACGGGTCCTCGGGGGCGGCGTTGGCGAGCATCTTCGCCGTGAAGCGTACGAAGCCGCCGAGCGGTGAGCGGCCGTCGATGACGGGGAAGGGCGTCCATTCCCTACCGACCCCGCTCAGTTCGTGGAAGGCGCCGCCCTCGTATTTCGGATGGCTGAGCAACTCGGCGTCCCCGTAGCTGAGCCGATCCACAGCCCGGCGGACCTGCGAGACGAGGCTGTGGCCCTGGCCCTCCGGGGCCGGGTGTACGCAGAGCAGGGCACTGTAGTCGGGCGGCCAGGTTGAGTTGACGACGTCGATGTGCATCGGGCCGTAGCCGTAGCCGGAGCCGGTGGCCGGCATCGGGTCGAGGCTGAGGTTGGTATCGAGCGGCTTCCACAGTGGCCAGCGGTCGAAGGCGCGCAGCGGCCTGGCGATCAGGGAGAACATCGCGGTGATGGCGCGCAGGTAGTCGGCCTGCGTGTCGACGGCGTCGAGGAGTCCGCCCAGTTCCAGGACGACGAAGCCCTCACCGTTGGGGGCATTCAGCAGCCACTCACAGGTCGCGGCGATCACCGAGATGCTTGGCAGGCCGGACAGTGTCCGCCGGTAGCGCTGGGCAATCTCCGGGGCCAGGAGACCGCCCTTGAGCTCCCACTCGGGGAGGATCGTCGTGCTCTTGACGAGCTCGGCAACGAACTCCGGCGCCAGGCTGAGGCGGTATTCCGGCAGCGGCGGTGTCGGCATGGCACTCCTCGGATCGGAGGTGTGTGATGAACGGTGGTGCACAGAGAGGAAGGGGGGGCGAGGTGATTGAGGCCCGCTGCGACGGGCCTCGATCACCTCGCTCGTAGCCCCGGCTCGTGGCCGCGGTTCTCGGACGGAACCGGCAGACGACACGGGAAGACACACCAGGCCACCGTCCCGTCAGCGGTGAACCCCCACTCCCCGCCGAGCTCGTCGATGAGGGTGTCTACGAGCCACAGGCCGCGTCCGCTCTCCTCGTCCGCGCCGGCCTGTCTTGGGCGGGGGACCGCGGAGGGGCAGTGGTCGTTGATCTCCAACCGCACGTGGCCATCGATGTGTCTCAAGCGGAGGCCAACCGTGGAGCCGTGTCCGTGCACGACCGCGTTGGTGGCCAGCTCCGAGATCACCACCTCCGCGGAGCCGACGTCTGCTGCGGGCATGCGGCACATGTTCCGCAGCCACGCGGCCCCGATACGCCGCGCGTGCTCGACCTTCGACACCTCGCGCACGAAGGCGATCTCGACAGGGGACGCATGCTTCGCGAGAGCGGGAGTCCTGGCCGTGGCACGGGGGCTCGACGTACGCGCGGGAGCGGGTGAGGCCGTCGTCCGAACCGCAGGCGTCATCGCCCAGTCCTTCCGCAGGTCAAGGGGGATCAGGAGTGCAGAACGCCCTCCATGGCCCAACCACCGTGCCGCGTGGGAAAGTTGCTTCGCAACGAAAATGCTCTAGAAATTTCTCCGCGAACGAAAATGGCACATGACACCGCAAGCACATGGTCTGTTGCGGCGCGCGTATCGCGTGTCAGACTGCGCGCATCGCGGTTCCGGCCAACGCATGCGATGGAAAGGCGAGCACATGGCAGCCAAACCCAGGCCGACCGTGCGGCGTATCGAACTCGGTTATGAGCTCCGGCAGTTGCGCGAACGAGCCGGGATGACGCTTGAGGACGTCGCAGGAAGCGGCGCCATCAAGGGGCTGTACGTCACCAAGCTGCATCGCGTCGAGAAGGGGCTCCAGGATCTCCGCAGCGCTGGTGATCTGCGCGCGCTGCTGGAGCTGTACGGCGTGACGGACGACCGTGACGTCGAGCAGCTCCTGGGCATCCAGCGTGACGGCGCGAGCCAGGACTGGTGGACCCCGTTCCGTTCCACGATGCCGTCCGGCATGCCGCGCTTCGTCGGCATCGAGACCGCGGCACGAGAGACGTGGGCCTTCCACCCGGCACTTGTCCTCGGTCTGCTCCAGACAGAGGCGTACGCACGCGCGCTGTACGAGCTCGCGAAGCCCATCGAGGAGACCACCAGCGAGTTCATCGACAAGAACGTCCAGGTCCGGCTCCGGCGCAAGGACGCCCTCACAAGGGGCGAGGAACCGCTACGGCTGCGAGCAGTGCTGTATGAGCCGGCCCTACGCTACGTCGTCGGCGATCCGGACGTGATGCGGGAGCAGTACGAGGAGATCGCCGAGCTGGCGTCCCTGCCCAACGTGAGCGTTCAGGTCCTCCCTCAGACCCTGCGGGGATACCTGTCCGTGCACGACTTCACGGTCCTTCACCTGGACGACGGAATGCCGACCTCGGTGCAGGTGGACAACGCGTGGAGCGCCACGTCGGTCTCCGACAAGCCACGAGAGGTCGGCCGGTTCACCCGGAAGTTCAATGCCCTCACGGCGTCGGCGCTGCCGCCGGAGGACACATCCGCGTTCCTGCAACAACTCACGCGAGAGATCACCAAATGACCCACACCCGCACCCACATGGCCCCCGAGTTCACCAGCGCCGGAGCGCGCTGGTTCAAGTCGTCGTACTCCGACGGCGCCGGCAACAACTGCATAGAGGTCGCCGACCTCACCGGCACGGCGTACGCCGGCGTCGCGATCCGCGACAGCAAGGACCCTCACGGGCCCGCGCTGCTTGTCGACCCGGCCCCCTACGTGGCCTTCATTCAGGGAATCCGCCACAGCTGATGATTACGGTGATGCGGCGCACGTCCGCCTGAACCGTGCCGAGGCTGGAACGCCCTCCGAGCGTGTGGTTCAGCCTCGGCACGCGCCGATCGGACCGAGGGGGTACAAGAGGCTCACAGCCCCTTGACCAGCTGGGCCGCCGTAGCGAACGAAACGGACGGGTACTGGCGCATCAGCTCACGCACCGCGACCGCGACCCCTCGCTCCTCGCGGATCCGGAGCAGCGCTTCTTTGTCGACCGCCTGGAAGAAGTCGTCGACGCTGGCGAACTGCTGGTTGAACTTCTCGCGCTTCCTTCTGCGGTCGCCGTACACCTCCGCGCTCCCTATAAGCACGAGTCCGACGACGAAGAACGCCTCGCCGAGGATCACCGTCCAGTTGGCGATGGACATGAAGGCCAGGAAGAAGGAGCATCCCGCCAGGCCCCACATGGCTGCACGGGGTCCGTACATGCGTTTGCCGCCTTCCTGTGGCTGGACGGATCGGAGAAGAGGCGCTGCCGGGCATCAAGCCAGGGCGTCCGGCCAATGACCACCAGGGAACGTGCTGTTGTCCACCGATTCCCCCTTGATGGTCGTCATCTGCTGTGCCTGAACTCCGAGGAGTGCGACCAGCGCGGCGACAGCGGCCCAGATCAACCCCGCGTTCACGCTGGTGTCTCCGACGATGGCGGCAGCACCAGCCCACGAAAACACCACGGATCCCAGGGCTGCGATGGCTGAAACGGTGGTAGCGATGTACTTCGCGAGGATCACGGCCAGCGCCACATAGAAGGCGAGCCCCGCGGCGGCACAGATGTTGAGCCCTGTGGCGATCTTGTCGGCGCTCGTCTCGATCTGGGTGGCCGCGGTGGGCTGTCCCTTGACCGAAGCGGTGTACTTGGTGGCCGCGTCTCCCGACCAGTGCTTGGGGGCGACGAGTGCTTCCGGTGCGGTCTCGCCGGCCACGGAAGAGGCCGGGCCCCGGACGTGGCTCTGCCAGTCCATGGCATAGAAGAACATGGCAGCCGGGGCGCCTACCCCTTCGAGGAGTTCCTTGATCTTGTTGAGTACCCAGGAGCCCAGCTCGACGAGCTTGTGGCTCACCCAGATCAGCGCATCAGCCACCGGGTTCGGGACGTACCACTGGTTAGCGGTCGACTCGGCCGTGGGGCCGACTTGGTTGAGCTTCGCTGACAGGTCCTGCATGCCGGAGCTGAGCTTCGCCGTGATGGCTTCGTACTGAGCTGAACTGAAGGGCATGGTGTTCCGTTCTCTCGGTCAGTACGCGCCGTCGATGGACTGCTTCACGTCCGCTTCGCGGCTGTCGTAGGCGTTCGCGTTCTTGATCAGTGCCGTGGCGATTTCATCCATACGGTGCTGCCCCTCGGCGCATCGTGCCGAGATCTGGTCGATCGCGTCTTCGTAGGCCGAGAAGAGGACCTGGAACAGGCCCGCCTGGAGACGGGACGCGCGCAGACCTTCCACGGTCCGGTGGATGTTCCCCATCCGTTCGCTCTCCCGGTCCCACATCTTCGCGTCCGTACGAAGGGCATCGGTAGTGACCTTCAATGTGGGGTCAGACACGGAAAACCACTTCCCTCAGAAGTCGGTGATGCGTCGCGGATCGCTGAGAATGGCCAGTGCCTCGTTCAGGAGCGTGTCCAGCTGCTGGCTCTCTCCGCCCGTAGTGTTGGCCTCGACTGCCCGCGTGAGTGCGGAACGGGCATCGCGCAGGGCTTCGTCGAAGGCGCGGTTCAGGCCCACCGCCGACTGCTTGGCCGCCCATCCCGGATCCACTGTGCACCCCGCCAGGGAGCCCGGGGACAGCGTCATGGTGACCCGCCCCGTGGAGTCCGAGCCCTCCGCCTGAATGCGCTCCACCGCCCCGGGATCCTGACGGGCGAGATCGTCGAAGGACGAGATCACGGCCTCGGCAACTTCGTCGATGCTGCGCGGCACGACGTGGCGCAGGTCCCGCTGGGGCGCCTCGGGCGGCGGGGTGGTGTCTGCCGAGGAGCGCGGAGAGCTCATGTCCTGCTGCAGCCCGTCGGCCCTCTCGCGCCAGTCACTTGAGGAGAGCGCCTGGGACTGCGCGGACATGAGCTCGGCGACGGTCGATCCGTACGCTTCGACAACGGCGGCACCGATCTGCTCGGGACCTCGCCGTCGCTGCCAGTCCCGCACCGCGGCCACCGACTCAGGAAGGCCGTCCTGACCCACCCGCACCCGCACAGCTCCCTGTGCGTCTTCGCCCTCGGCGCTCTGCGGCATGTCCTCCTGAATCCGTGTGATCAGGCCGTGGAGCTGACTGGTGTACTGCTGAAAACGCTGCAGTTCCTGAATTATGTCGTCATTCACGCGGTCGATTCATCTCCCCGTCATCGGTCTCTGAAGTGGCATCTGCGGGAGACGGTGGCCGAAAACTGCTGTCGCAGACTCTAAGGAGGACATCCAGCGAGGCATTGCTGTACAGCCACTCACCGACCGCATCTCCAAGCTACCGCAGTCACATTCAACACACCCAGCAAGGTTTCACTCACACGCTTTCTCCACATGCGCGAGTGAGATGGGCGGTCCCGCTGTTCGTCCAGCCGTCTACTACTGGTGCGGATAGCGGTCGGACGGCGGCTGTTGCTGGTACGGAGTGGAACCGGGGTAAGAATTCTGGGGATAACTTCCGTATCCGGACTGCTGATTGAACTGGCTCTGCTGCGACGCCCGACGGCGCTTCGCGCGCCGAACCAGAAACAAAGGCACACCGATCACGATGAGCACGCCGAGGGCTGCCAGCGTGCTGAGCGCGATGACCGAGTTGGTGGTCAGTCCACTGCTCGAATCATCGGACGCGGAGGACGCCGCCGTGCTGCCCTCGCGCGTTGCTGTGGAATTGGAAGCGGGCATGGTGAGCGGGCCGTTCTTGGAGCCGGCCGGGATGTTCTGCTGAAGGGCGGCGAGTGGCCGGATGTAGCCGTAGCCGTACTTCTCGTCAGGGAGCTTCAGACCCTTGGCCGAGGCGGGGAGGCCAGCTGTCTTGGTGAGGCGGTTGACGATCTGGCCCGCGGTGAGGTCGGGGAACTTTTCGCGCAGCAGGGCGCAGGCGGCGGAGACGTAGGCGGTGGCGTCGGAGGTACCGCTGGCCATGCCGTAGCCGTCGGAGTCTGTGCTGGCGGAGACGACGTGCTCGCCGGGGGCTGTCAACAGGAGGTTCGGACCCGAGTTGGACTTCTCCCAGATCTCGTTGCTCTTCTTGACGGCGCCGACGTCCACCACACCTGGATAACTGGCCGGGTATTTGATGCCTTCGGGGCCGCTCATACCGTCGTTGCCCGACCCCGCCACGACGATTACGTTGTGCTCTAGCGCGTACCCAATCGCCTTTTGCTCCTCGCCTCCGGAGGTTGGCAAGCTTCCGGCCTGTGAGATGTTGATGACCGATGCCCCATGGTCCACCGCGTATCTGATCGACGGGGCAAAGCCGTCCAACTGCCCGCCATCATCACGAAGAGGCAGGATCTTCGCGTCAGGAGCGAGTCCCTTCACGCCGTCAGCACCGTTGGCGCCATGGCCGTGCCCGGCGATGATGCCAGCTATGGCTGTTCCATGCTTGTCGCCTGCGGCGGGCGAGGTATCGGAGTCACCGTCGACGAAGTCCTTGCCCGGCAGGACGTTGCCCTTCAGGTCGGGATGCGAGGCGTCAACACCGACATCGATGACGGCGACGGTGATGCCCTTGCCCGTCGCGAGCTTCCAGACAGCGTCGGCGTCAAGGGCTTGGAGCGGCCACTGGTCGTTCCTCACCTGGTCCGCTGATGCGGTGGGCGCGGTGGAGAAGAGCATTGCTCCCGCCGCTGCGGTACAGCCCGCGATGCGCAGCATCCGCGTGAGACCCATGCCGTGTTTCCTCTTTCGTCCCGCCGGGCGGGGCCCGCGTAGTGGATGACGCGAGCCCCGTTTCTGTCCTGCCGCGATCGTGTCTACTCGATGAGCGGCGGGGTGGTGTCGTCCCGCTTGGGCACCCAGGTCTCCTCGTCCTCGACGAGATAGCCCGGAACCGGCTTACCGTTTTTCTTCTTCTTGTCGCGGCCCTGGCCGGTCACGCCAGCCTGTCCGGAGCCTGACAGGCCCGCCGCCCTGCGGCCCTCGGTCGTGCCACCGCGGCTGCCGTGCAGACCGGAACCGGCCCCAGACCCAGTGGAGGGGGCCTCTCCGGGTTCGCCGATCACCCCGCCCTTCGTACGGGCCAGCGGGCCCCGGCCACCGGGCTGTTTGCCGTATCCGGCACCTGCCCCTGTCCCGGCTGCCACACCGCCCACTCCCGCGCGGCCGCTGGCCGCCTCGGAGCCTGCGCCGCTGCCACCACGGGCAAAGCCGCCCGCCGGGCTGCCGGGCACACCGGGCAAACCGCCACCTGTTCCAGATCCGCCGCCCGCGCCGACTCGGGCGGTGACTCCGCCTCCGTGGCCGCCGCCGGTGCCACCGGGGCTGGTGGTCGAAACGCCGTCCACATCCGTGCCGACCCCGGAGGGCGCGGACGCCTTGGAAGAGGAACCGGTACCTGCACCGGCAACGCGGTGGGGGGTGCCGGGGGACGCCGTGATGGTCGACCGGCCCGAGCCGCTCGACGCGCGGCTGCTGGTGGAAGTCCGGCCTACCAGCCTGGGGCCGCTCTCGGTTGGGATCGCGACGATCGGGACCGGCGCCGTGCCTCCGGGATCACCGGGGTAGTCCTCATTATCTTCAACCGGAGCGCGCTTCCACGACCCCATGGCCCTGGTCTGCGACGCGTAAGCCGCCCCCAACTGCTCCATTTTCACGGCCATCTTCAGCTGGGCCTCCTTGCCCGCCGAGAGGTCGTCCTTGTTCCTGTCCAGGGCCTCCTGGGTGGACATCCCAGCAGCCTTGTCCGCCTGGTAGCCGCTGTCGTCGTGCGAGAACCCGTCCCCGACGAAGTCAAGGCCGCTGGAGATCGTCCCCGGCTTCTCCATCGCCTCGACCTCGGGCTTGATGGTCTCCAGCACCGTGGCCGCGCTGCCCAGCGCGACGGATGTGTACTTGGCGTACTGGGCGCCGTCCTGCATCTTCTTCGCGATGACCTCGGCTCGCGCCTTGAACCGATCGGCGGCCTCGCCCTCCCAGTGCTCCAGCACCCCGTGCACCGCTGCCAGGAAATCCTGCCGCGATCCACCGCCGCTGTCCTCGCCCACCAGATCATCGTTGACCTTGCGCCAGCCCCGGGCCACGTCGTGAACCACGCCCGGCTTCGCGTTGATGACCATGGCCTTCATCTGGTCCATGTTCAGGTCGGCGAACGGGGTCGTGGCCTTCTCGTCATAGCACATCGCCGCCGGGACGTACTCGTACGCGTAGCCGTCGCTCTTCTTCCCGCCCGAGCTCATGACTTACCCCCGTCGGAGAGTGCCGCCGCGATCTCCGCTTCCTGGTCCTGGTATGCGCCGTGATTCTTCTTCGTCTTCGTCCCGAAGTCGTCCACCAGGCCGTGGATATGGGTGACGATGTCCTCGAGGTGCTGCTTCATCTCCGTGTGCGCAATGTGCAGATCGTTCGCCTCAGTGAAATCCGTACTGCCCAGTGCGCCGGCCGGCAGGTACGTCTGATAGCGCGAGTCGGAGGTGGTATCGCCCAGATTTGAGATGATTCGGTTGAGTTGTGTGACCACACCGTCCAGTGCGCTCAGATCAACCTTCAGCTCGCCGCTCGCCACCGCGAGTGCCCCCTGTCCCCGTACGACTGATAGCGCCAGCAATGTTATCGGCTGCATCAGACAGCGCAGAGCGCCCACGTCTCTTTCCGGCCTCTATGGGAACGGTGGGTTTGGGGTGCCAATGGCGGGATCCAGCGTCAAACAGCCTTTCAGGCTCCGCTGGTGGCGGCGCCGAACCGGTTCCAGATGACGGTGAGCGGGGTTCGTGCGCAGTCGCCGTGCACGGGAACGGCGTCAGCGACTTCATGACGCCCTTGATGTGCACGCCGACCCTGACCGGCCTCCCCCTCGTCGTGCTGCATCAGTTTCCGCGATGCCGGCCGACCTGGAACAGGTCGGCGATGGCGATGAGAGCGCGGGCGGATTCGATGCGCTGTGGGGCGGTGCCGCGCTTGTCGACCATGTCAGTGCGCGTAACTCCGGGGTTCACGCCTGCCATCACCGAACTGTCAGCTGACGCTCATACCCCGTTCCGGCCACTGCCTACGCTCCTCGAACACGGAGTTGATCTTCCGTGATGCCTTGAGGAACGTGTAGTCGGTGTTGCCGTCGTCGGAAGTCGAGGTGCGGCTGGCCGTGTCTACGGTGAGCGTACGGTCCATTTCCGCCGGGTCTTCACCGAAGGAGTAGCGAATGGAGTCCGGTTGTTCGGACAACTTCTTGAAGTAGACCAGGGACGCCATTACCACTCGCTCTCGAAGTCTTCCCGCTTGTTGAGCGGGACCTTGCTCTGCCAATTGTAGTTTTGGTTGGCCACTCGATGTGCTTCCTGGTAAGTCGCGCCCGGGTGGGTGCGCAGGTACTCAAGCTCGGTGACTTCGTGTTCGAGTAGCACGTGGTCTTCCGGCAGAGCGTTGCCGGAGCGGAGGCGGATCCAGGCATCGGCGATCTCGGCGTCCGCGTCGAACTTGCGGGTGACGACCTCGCCGGTTTCGTAGTCCTCGATCGGGTGCTCGGTGTCGAAGACGTGCTTCTTGATGGCGGAGATCTCCTCCTCCGTGAACCCTGTCGTTCCGTTCCCCCGAGGTACGCCTTCGGTGTTGCGGCTGATGGCTGCGATGTCGCGGGAGTCCCGACGGAAGTCGTCGTACGCGGCTTCCGCCCACTTCGTCTGCGCGGGATCGTCGAGGATGTCACGCGGGCGCCGACGGGCGCCGGTGAGCCACTCATCGCCGCTCCGTGTCGCCGTCAGGGCGGGGGCGGCTTCGTCCGGCATGCCGGCCAGGAGCAGTCGCGGGTCTGTGAGAGCGGGCGTGTCGCTGCTGAGGAGGCCGCGCCAACCGCCTGCTTCGGATGCGGCCCTCGCACCGCCGGCTCCTGCGCCGAGGAGACCGCCGAAGAGCATCCCGTCCGTGGCCGCCTGGCCGACCTCGTCAAGGTTGACGCCCGTGCTCTCACCGGTCGCGATGGCGATGGGTTGGGCGACCGCCAGGTCCACGGTGACCGATTCGATACCTCCGAAGGCGGCCGTGGCCAGGGTGGTGCCCGCGATGGTTGCGACCTCGGTGGAGACGGTGACACCCAGGGATGCGGCGAGTTCGGTGACGCCCACCGCGGCGGCCGCCGCGGCGCCCTCGGAGATGCCGGCGGTGAAGATAGCCAGGGCGGTGCCGGCGACCAGGGTCGCACCGACGATCTCCAGTTCGTGTTCGAGGTGCTTCTTCGCGCCGTGCACGGCATCCGCATACGCATCCAGCGCCTTGGCCATATCGCGGGCCGCATCCGCGAGGTCCTTCAGCCAGCCGTGGCCTTGGTCGTAGTACCGGCGCCAGAACTTGTCGAACGCTGTGATCGACTCGCCCTTGTTGTCTTCGATCAGCGCAAGAGCGGCCTTGTTCGCGGCGGCGGCGATGTCGTCGATGTCGTCGGCGAAGGCCCGCCACGCCTTGGCGGCATCCCGGAGCCCGTCTTCGTCAGCGGCGGGCCACCACATGCCCGTCAGGTCCTGAACGGCCTTGCGGGCCTTGTCCGCGACGCTCACTCGCCGTCACCCGTGCTGTGGTGGCCGACCTTGATCCGGCCGAACATGCCCCGGATGAGTTCTTCGTTGTCGATGTGCTTGTCGGCCATGTCGACCAGACCCGTGTGGATGCTGGCGAGGCCCTCGATGAGGATCTGGGTGGAGTGCTCGATCTGCGTGACGTGCGGGCCATACGCGTTGTGGAACTTCTCGCCCTGCTCGTCATCGCCCCACGGGCTACCCGCCGCGGCCAGGCCCTGCTTCAGCTTGGTCAGTGCGTGTGCGAGGGCAACGCTTTCGCGGTGGAAGGCGGGCGCCGCCGTCTTGATGTCGTCGACCTTGATGTCGAGTATCTCGTCCTTGCCGCCCATAACTTCGCGTTCTCCCCCTCCGTTGACCGCACGGACATTCGACCCTAGCCGCCGGTTGGTGGTTCACCACTGTGAGTCACGCAAAGCCGGAGCAAAGATCCATTCGTCGGCCGTGAGTTCGCTCACTGGCCGTTGTCGTGTCGGACGTGAGCAGGCTCCACCGGTGACGACGCCGATGGGTGTCGGGCGCGGGAGAGCCGCTCAAGTCTCTGCCGAATCAATGCGGGTGAGGTGTCTGCGATCGAGCTCGCCTGCGATCCGCATTGTCGTGTATCCGCGCGAGGGAGACGCCGTTCCCCAGTGCGTGACCGATTCAGGCGTGAGCTTCACGTTCCTGGCCGCGATTCATGTCCGCCTGCCTGGCAAAGTCGACTACCTGCGCATCGCGTTCTCCATGTGCGCAGCGGCACGGATAGCCCGGGCAACGTTGACGACGCCATCGCCACTTCCTCGGATGGGTGAGATGTAGACCGAAGGCAAAGAGGCGTGGGGAGATGATCAGGGCAATCTCGGCTCCGGCCACACCGCTTGCGGGGCGGCCGAGCGGCTCACCTGTCCATTCTGCTGCACCTTGTTGGCCGACCGGCCGGCGCTGAAGGCATCTTCTGAGCGCAGGGGCTGGCGGCACGGGTGTGGTTCCTCCCGGGCCCCGTGGCGCCCTCGTGATGTCAGGCGGTGCGCTTCACGTGGCGGACCAGCCACATGAGCAGGGGGTCCAGGTCGGCGGCGGCCGAGAGGACCCGGTCGACGGCCTCCGGGGTGTGCAGCCACTCCTCGCAGCCGAGGGGACGGGCGGCGATCAGTGAGCGGTGACGCAGCAGGTCGGCATGGGCGTGGTCCGTCGGATAGCCGCGCGGGGGGCGTTTCATCATGTCCCCGGAGATGTCGTAGCCCTTCTTCCGCACGTCCTCGACGATGACGGACAGTTCGTGGCCGCTCCCCTCGGAGGCCACGGCTTTGCGGAACATGTCCACCTGGCCGGGATCGGGGTACCACCAGGCGCCCTGGATCCGCAGGCCGTCCAGGGAGAACCGAAGACCGATCTCGATCTTGCGGCCGAGCCGGATCACCGCGCCCTGGTGCTGCCACCACCAGGAGTTGGTGCGGTAGTGCCAGACGGAGAAGTCCTCGTACCGGGGGTCGGCGTCCGCGACCCCGTTGAGCAGGGCGATCATCGGCTGCCGGACCAGCCGTTCGCGCTCCCCGCGGCAGCGCTCGCGGGTCGCGTGGGTCGGTTCGCCCTGGAGCTGCCACAACACGTCCATGGCCTGCTCCGGCCAGCCGGTGAACTGTCCACGCATGCGCGCAGGTTAGCTCACCCCTCATCCGCGCGCGCCGGGAGTGAGAGAGGCGCAACCCCAGACAAGGTGGGAGATGCTGCGGCGGGGCTCGCCGGCCAGTTCGATGTGCCGTGAGCGGTGGGCGAGTCCGTCGAGGAACACGAAGAGTGCAGCCGATATGAAGCCGGCGGTGAGAGGCAGACACTTCAGTTCGCCGCGGGCAGACAGCGAAGATCCCGCAATGACTGGCGCATTGCTGCAGGAGCATGTCAACGTACAACGCTCTGGCGGAAGACCTTGCCCCTGAGCCGAAGGAGGCGCCCCTGCACTCGCACCATCCCAGCGAACCCTTCCAACCCGACTCGCCGGACCCCGTGTATTGGGTCACCCCGCTCCATCTGGCGGGTGGTGACGGTGTGCTTGCCGAGCAGATTGGTAGCACCTTGGCCAGCCTCGGCTGGCGTATGTGGCCCACCTCCCGCCACACGCTTCTGTATGTGAGCCCGGACGGGTTGTGCGGCGCCGAGTGGATTCTCGCGGCCTATCCGTTCGAGTTGGGTGGTCTACCGGTTGCCTGGCAGCTGAGCGCCCGCCCGTATGCCACTGCCGCGATGACGGAGTGGAACGCGTACTTCACCGCCGACGTCCCGTACGAGGCGCTTGCCGATCTCCTCATTGCGATCGACGCATGCGAGGCGCCCGACGTTGGTTTCGCGGGGCCGACGACGGTCCTCGACGCGCTCAGCGGCCGGGGCTGGATCCGCGACGTGGACCGTCCCGGTACCACCGCCATGGATCCCGGGCTTTCCACCTGCGTCTCCCTGGAGATGGTGCCGCCGCTCATCGAGGACTCCGACCCGCGCCCCGGTCTGGTGGGCTGGCAGGTATGGGCGGAGCCCGTCGTCGGCGCTCCGTATCTGTGGTGCGCCAGCTTCAGCGCCAGCGTCCCGCATGACCTGGTCGCCGCGTTCGCCTCCTCGCTTGCCTCGCCGTTCCCGGTGGCCCGCCGCACGCTGCCCAAGAGCGCCGAGGGACGGCTCACCGTCCGACGCCGCTGACGACCTGTCTCCAGACGCCGTCTGTGGTGCTGCTGGTCGCTGATTTCCGTGACTTGAAGCTGAAACGTATGAGGGGCGTGCCCTGCGCCCGCCAGTCGACAGAGAGGAAGAGGATCTTGTTGTTTCGACGCGCTCGCGCGGACCGTGCGTTCCGTGAAGCCCAGCGCGCGGGTTACGCGCTCCTGCAGCAGATGCATGCGGAGTGGCCCCTGCCGGACCACACCTCTGGTGCGGTGGCAACGGCCGCATCAGAGGCGCCGGTGCCTGACTTCCTTCCGCCGGACCTGCGGGTTCCCCCGCGCCAGGAGGTGGAAGGGCTGATGATGCGCTGGGAGCAGCCGCTTGTGATCGACGGTGAGGTCCGTACCTGCCCCGAGTGCGGCGTGTACCGGGACTGGATCGTCTTCTGCCTGCGCGACGACTCGGTGTGGCTGCGCTGCCGGGCCGGCCACCAGGTTCAAGAGCCTCGTCTGGACGCTGCCTGGTACAACCGCAACTCCGGTCCGGTCGACCGCTGGCACCCCACCCTTGAGGACGGGATGCGCCACCTCGGCCACTGATCTCGAAACCCCTCGCCCCTACCCCTACAGACCGCCGGCGCCGGGGGCCGGCCTGGTCAGACCGTCAGCTCCGCAGCCACATAGGGGTTTCGCATGCGCCTTCGCACCACGACCGCCCTCAGCCTGAGTGCCCTCACCGTCCTGGCCCTGGCGGGCTGTTCGACCGGCATCCCTGACTCCATCGACCCGACCTCCTCGACGACCGTCTCGGCACGCCCGGACGGTGAGACGGCCCCGGCGTCCGCTCCGCTGTCCTCGGCGGCGCTGGCCAAGCGGCTCCTGGACGAGAGTGACCTGGGCGAGGGCTACACCCGCGCGCCGCAGCGCCCCGCGCAGCACAACGACGTGACCGTGCTCGGCTGCCCTGCGCTGGAGAAGCTCGGCAGCGAGGCCGCAGTCGGTGGCAGCTTCGACTTCCCGCATGAGGCGAAGGCGTCCTTCACCTATGCGGGCGGCAGCGGCTCCGAGGTGGAAGAGGAGCTGTACAGCGACGCCGAGGGCAAGCTCTCGCGGGGCGTGGGCCGGATCTTCGAGGCGATGACCTCCTGCCCCACCTACCAGGTCCTCGCCGGCGGTACACCCGTCACGGTCACAACTCAGAAGGTGCTCGTCGCCCGGTTGGGCGACGAGCAGTGGAGCCAGCTGCTCGCCTACTCCGTTGGCGGGCAGCGCAGCGTCGTCAAGCAGACGGCTGTCCGCACAGGCAACGTCCTGGTGGTCGTCTCGGGAAGCCCTGGCTTGGTCGACGCGCACCTGGCGAAGGCCATGGACAAGGGGCAACGCGGGCGCTGACCTCGGCAGTGCGAAGGGGCGGTGGCAGGGATGCATCCTTGCCACCGCCCCTTCGTCATATCGGTGTGCGGACTGTGCCGCTGTCTGTCAGAAGGTGTACGGGGTGAATGCGCGCAGCGGTTCAAGCACGGCGTCGACCAGTTGCTGGAACTTTGCTCGCTCGTCCGCGTTCATGATGTCGATGGCGTGACCGAAGGACTTCTCGTCGAGCTGGTCCAGGAACGGTTCGAGGAACCGGTCTAGAACCTCGGGTGCTTCGAGCCACCTGAGCCGGTACTTGTAGTAGCGAAATGTCTGCGCGTCAGCCTCACGGATCTCTTCGAGTGTGGCCTCGTGAGCGATGTTGTATTCCTCCTCGGTGATGGGCCTTCCGTCGTGGTGGAACCAGTCACCAGAGCCGTAGTCCTGGTACAGGTCGCACAGCAGGATGACGACTTGGGGGAGGGGTTCTTTGGTGGGAATGCGGGGTGCTCCTTGTCAGCGGTTGGTGGGGGTGGGCCATACAAAGGGTCCGGAGAATCCCCGGTTTCGGTAACCGGGGGTGTACGGCTACGATCCGTCGCCCTCCTACCGGGACCGGCCTGTGTGGGATGACGGCGGCGTGTACGCCTTCGGGATCCCGGCGCCGGTCTGTGAGGCGGCCTGAGCACGAGCGCTGTGGGCCTGCGCGGCTCGTGCACCCGGACCGGGGGTGTGCCGCTCACTGAGGCGTTGGATGCGCCAGACGAGGACTTCGGAGATCGACTTGGCGTCGTCCAAAGGGCGTTGCTGGGCGGCTTGTTGGAGGACGGTGGCGGGGTCGTGGCCGACGGCTTCGGCGGCGGCGAGGGCGGTGGTGAGGGCGGGCCAGGCGTTCTCGGTGAGGATCTGCTCGGCGTGGGCGGGCAGGACCTCGTGCAGGGTGCGGACGTGCTGGTGGACGGTTCCGTCGGTGGGGCGGTGCCGGGCGAGTGCGGCGAGGCTGATGGGCGCGATCTGGTCGTAGGCGGCCTGGAGATGGATGAGCGACTGGCGGGCGGCGGCCACCTGCCGGTCGTGGTGGCGCAGGGTGCTGCGGCGCTGGGTGGCGAGGACGACGAGGATGGCGGCGTCCAGGAGCATGGCCAGGGCGGTGTGGTCGGCGGGCTGGTCGCGCATGCCCTTCAGAGCGCTACGCAGGGCGCGAGCGTGCTGGTGGTCGACCTGGGCACGGGTGTGAGCGGCGTGTTCGAAGGCGAGTGCGGCCCGTTGGAGTTCGGCCTTCAGGTGGGCGGGGGCGTGGGCGGGCAGGGCGTAGAGGACTTCGCCGAAGACCGTCAGGTGGGCCTGGGCGATGTCCTCGTCGGCGTGGTCGAGGTGGTGCGGGATGCGCTCCGCGGCGGCGGTGGCCTGGTGCCATGCGTTGGGGCGGCGATTCCTGGCCGGTGAGTCTGCGGTGGCGGTGGGCGCTTCGGTGGCGGCCAGGCGCTGTCGGATCTGGGGGAGGGAGAGGTCGGTCGCGAGTTTGGAGCCGGAGTACCAGACGGGCTCGCCCTCACTGTTGGTGTCGCCGGGCAGGGCAACCTTGTAGCCCTGGAGGTCACCGGAGGGCAGGGCGCGGGTTTCGACCTGGAGGCCGGCGTCGGCGAGCAGGTTGAAGAAGTCGTCCAGGTCCTGAGCGTGGGAGAGCGCGGCACGCACGGTGTGCCGCAGCCGCTCGCGCGTCGTCATGCCACTGCCTTGCCGCTTGGCCTTCTCCTGCTCGGCGCGGGTGGGGCGCTTCGCGGCCGGGGTGCCGACGGCGGCTTCGGGTCCACGAGGTACCTGGGTGAGTCCGAAGTCCTTCTCGATCGCAGTGAGTTCGATCATGGCGCGGTGGTAGTCGTTCCAGTTTCGCGGCGGACGCAGGTCACCGCGGACCTTGGTGGCGACGATGTGGATGTGATCGTCCGCATGGCGCACGGCGACCCAGCGGCAACCGTCCGGATCACCCTCGGGCGCGATGCCGGTCGCGTGGAGCATGCGGCGGGCGATCGTCGCCCACTCGGCGTCGGTCAGGGCGCGGTCCTGGGGTGCGGCACGCACCGAGCAGTGCCACACATGCCCGTCCGGAGCCTTGTCGCCGGCCTGCTTGACCCGCAGATCCAGGGCCTTGGTGAGCTGGCCGAGGCGTTGCTCGTGGCCGGGGCTGTCGTAGGGGCCGGGGTCGGGGATGAAGTCGTCCCAGGAGGCGACGATGTGCTGGTTGGTGTGCTCGTTGGCGCGGCCCTTGTCGAAGAGGTAGGCCAGCACGCCGTACGTGTTGCTGCCCGGCTTGACGATGTTCGCGATCACGTCAGGCCGCCGCCTTCTGCTCGGCTGCCCGGAAGGCGGCGTCGTCGATCGCCCGGACCGTGTCGTGGGCGGTGGCGAGCAGGCGCTCCGCCCGCTGGAGGATCGCAGCGTCCACACGGTGGGGATCGCCGTCGGTGTTGAGGCGGTGGGCGATCTGGTTGACGTTGTTGCCCATCCGGGCGATCTGGGTGCGCAGGGCGGCCAGCTCGTCGATCGCATCGTCGTAGGGCGTGCGCAGGGCGGCGACGGTGATGTCACCGCGGACGCGGGCCATGGTGGCATCGGCGATGAAGTGTGCCATGGTCACGTGCTCGTCATTCGCTGCTGACTGGACACGGTGCTTCTCATCCGGGGAGAAGCGCACAGTGACACCCTTTTTTCGCTGTGAGTCGAGGTTTGCGCGACGGTGCGGCGAGCGCTTCTTGACCCCCACAGCAGGAGTGGCCGGCTGCTCACCGGCACCTGCCTGCTCCTGCTCCGGCGCGCCCTCGCGCCGGAGCAGCTCCTCCGCCACCCCCGGGGCGGAGGAGTCCGCGATGGACCGGCCTGTGGACGGTCCATCGCCATTGCTTGCTGCGCGTGTGACGGGAGTGGTGATCATCTGCTCTTGGGAGATGGGGAGTTCGGGGTAGTGGTCGCGCACGACGAGATGTCCTTGTGTCGGGGTTGCGGGGGTGGTGGGTTCAGGCGGTGCGCGGTTGCGTGTTGAGCTCGGCGAACTGCTCGGCTGCGAGGTCGAGCAGATCCACCAGGCGCCGCTCCGGGAGGCGAGCCGCGGAGGCCAGGACGCCGTCGATGCGCGGGTCGAGGGTGCTGACGGCGTCCAGTCCGGCGGCGCGGGCGACAACCAGGCGCAGCTCGGCCTCGAGCCAAGCCCACTGCTCGGTGGCGGGCACCGGGGTGTCGTCATTGATCTGACCCAGGGGGCCGATCCTGAGTCGGCTCAGGTAGTCGCCCCCGGCAGAGAGGATGTCGGGAAGGGAGATCTCGTCCTGGGCCATCCATCGTCCGTGTTCCAGCAGAGTGAGGATGGCGCAGCGCAGCAGGGTCATCTCGTCGCGCCCAGGCGCGGTGCAGATGGGGCAGGACCAGGACCAGTCGTGGCAGTCCCAGGCGGGCGTGGTCGAGCGGGGCATGGCAGGCGGGCCTTTCAGCGGTGGGTGGTTAGAGGTGCGGGGGGAGAGAGTTCAGTGGGGGTGGCCGGTACGGGCGGGGGGCTGGTGCTCGGCCTTGACCGCGTTGACGATGCTCTGGGCGAGGTCGGTGCCGACCTGGTGGCCGTCGGCGCGGACGGCTGCCTTGAGGGAGTCACGCGAGAGGCGACCCGTCTCGCGGTAGATGCCCTCCGCGTACGCGATGAGGGCATCCCGCGACAGGTCGGGCTTGCGACCGGGGCGCTTCGGCTCCGGCTTCTCGCCCGGATCGGAACCCGCGTCTGTGCCCGTACTCACCTCCGCGGCTGCATCTGTAGCGGGTTGAGGGCGGACGATGGATTCCGGGCGGTCCGACCGGTCTACACCTTCGTCGCCCGGATTCGGTACGGCCTCGGGGCGCTCGGGCCTTGCCCGCTTCGCCGCGCCAGCGCGGGGCTGGCTGACTCGGTATCCGGGCGTCTCCCACCGCGCGGGCAGCGGGAGCGAGGCCAACCGTGTGGCCTGCTGCCGGGTCCCGAGCTTCCGCAGCAGCAGCTCGTCCTGGCGGAGATCAACGTCGACGTCGGCCCTCTCCAGCGCTTCGTGCAGGCGCCGAGTCGCACGCCGGCCACACCCCTTGTTGCGCTTCTTCTCGGGCATCGCTTCGATGCGGAGGATCAACGTGACGGCCCGGCTCAGGGCCCGCTCGCGGATGAGTCGTGCGGCATCGGCGTCCTGGTCGTGGATGCCCAGGCGCGCCAGGAGCCGCTCGCGTGCCTGCCGGCCGAGGATCGCGAGCAGGCTGCGTGAGGCGGCCTCGGGGGTGTGGTTGCGTAGCTCGATTCCCATGGCCAGGTGCCAGAGGACTGCGGCCATGACCGGGCCGATCAGGGCGCGGACCGTGCCGCCGACGGGACCGGACTCGGCGTAGGCGGGGATGATCTGGCCTCCGGTGATCACCCATACCAGGACGCCAGGCGGTCCCGGCGCCTGCCTGGGGCCCTTCAGGTTCTGGCGTGCCATCAAGGCCATTGCGAACAAGGCCAGTTCAGCGGTGGCGAACATGAAGGTGCGCTCGACGGTGCTGACTATGTCCAGGTAGTCGGCGGCGAACCGCCAACTGGTGTCCGCGCTGTACGCGGTGCAGCCGATCGCGGCCACGGCAGCAACCCGCACGGCGACGGTTGAGCGCCACCGGCTGCGGGCGGGCGGCTGGCGGCGCTGCCGGTGAGCCATCCACGCGGCGAACAGGGCGAGCAGTACCAGCAGCGCGACCAGCACCGCTGTCAGTGCGGGTGAGGTGGCCCAGCCCGGGAGGAGCGGGATGCTGACGCTCTGGGCGGTTTGGGCTATCGGGGCAGGGGAGTGCAAGGGGCGGGCTCCAGGGCAGGGAAGTGGGGCTTGTGGGGGTGAGGGCGCTGTGAGCGGTTCCCTGCAGCGTTCGGGTGCAGGGTGCGCGCGTACGGTCGCGTGAACGCTTCGCGCGGGACGGCGAGGGTTTGGCCGACGGCGGTGAGATGGAGGGTGGACGCGTAGCCGCGGGCCTGTTGCCGGCCGGCCCCCTGCTCCTCCGGCGGCGTCTCCGGCCCTGGGCGGCCAGGTGCTGTCGACGAGGCGGGGCAGGTGGCGCCGGGGCGCGAGGGCCTGTTAATACCCGTCCGGGCCAGTGGCCGTGCTGCGCCTGCGGTCGGGGCCGTCGAGGATGACGCGGCGGGTCATCTCGGCGAGGCGGGAGGCGACGCGGTCGCCGACGGCGGTGCGCAGGTCGGCGATGGGGAGGTTAGTGGTGATGAGCGTGGGCAGCTCGTGGACGTACCGGTGGTCGATGAGCCGGTAGGTCAGTTCCTCGGTCCACTCCGACGTCTTGGCGGCGCCGAGGTCGTCGAGGAGCAGCAGCGGGCTGCGGGCCAGTTCCTGGAAGCGGCGTTCGCCGTCGTGGCCCTGGCGGGGGCGCAGGGTGGCATGCAGTTCGGCAGTGGTGATGGCCTCCCAGCGCAGCCGGACCCCGGCGCCGAGCAGCGAGCGAATGGCGCCGTACGCCTGGTAGGTCTTGCCGGTGCCGGTCGGGCCCGCGATCAGCAGCGAGGGACCATAGGCGATGCCCGGTGCGCCGCCCGGCCCCGGTCGTCCGGCAGCCGCGATCTCCTCGACCCAGGCCGATACGTCGGCGTGGGTGGCCAGGGCGCCGCGGTAGCGGCGTGGGATGCGGGCGGCGGCCAGCTCCAGTGCGGTCACCGGTTCCGGCGACGGCGCGGCGTCGACCACGGTGGTCGGGTCGATGTCGCGGGCGGCGAGGATCGCCTCCAGCTTGGCCACGGCGCCGCCGAGCTGGCGTGGCTCGCGGGCAGCGGTTGCCGTGGTCACAGCTCACCCCCGTACGCGGCCTGCACGTCGACCGGGTTGGTCCATGCCCGGTGCCCTGTGGGCGTGCCACTCGGCGTGGGCGGGTTCATGGCCTCGTTGACCAGGGTCGGCAGCACGCTGGGGTGCAGGCCCTTGGCGTGCAGCCGCTCGAGCCCGGTGCGCACGTACGCCGCGTCGATGCCCTCGGCGAGCAGCTTGGCGGTCTCCTTGCCGAGATGGCCGAGGAAGCCGGCGGGAGGCCGGTTGGCGCATGCGGCGGCGTATTCGGCGATGAGCGTCTTGGCCGAGAGGGTCTCGGGCGCGCGGGCGCTCGCGCCCCCCACCGGAGGTGATCCTAGATCCAGGATCCTAGGTCCTAGATCCGGACGGTGAGGGTTCACCGAGTCCTCCGTGAGCCCTCCCGGAATCCTCCGTGATGCCTCACTGAAACGCTCCTGATCTGCGGGTTCTTCGCTCTTCATCGAAGGTTCCCGCAGAGTGCGCGAGTCCTCGGCGAGGACTCCGGGAGGGCTCACCGAAGCTTCCGTGAGTCCTCCGTGATGGCCCCCGGGGGGCTGCGCGAGTCGCCCGCCCTCGTGATGCGGGCACGCTGGGAAGCGGCTGCCGCTGGGCCGGTTGATCTTCTGGTGCTTGGCCCAGGTGACGATGTGCAGGTAGTTCTTGCCGTCATCGCCTTCGTAGCGGCAGATCAGACCAGCCGTGTCGAGCTGGGTGAGGTCGTCCTCGACCGCCAGCGGGCCGTGCTCGGGGCGCAGCGCCCACAGGGCACCGGCGATGACGGCGGCCTGGTCGCGGCAGCGGCCGTGGTCGTCGGCCTGGGTGAGGAGCCCGAAGAATGTCCGTTCCGCGGAGATCGAGACCTCGGCCAGCGACTCGGAGATGAAAGCTTCCGGCTTGATGGTGCGTATCCGTGCCATGTCTATCGCCCCGCCTTCGCCGCCGACAGCGCGGTGGGGGATGGATGGACGGTGACGTGCGGGGATGGCGTTATCAGGTGGGCATCGGCCATACTGAGCATCAGCTCCTCTGCTCGCGGGCCATATGGGACGGCAATCCCGGACTCCGCGGGTCGATCGCTAGGGATGGCGGTTGAGAGGTTTGCGCTTGAGCCCCCGGCATCGCCGGGGGCTTCTTTCATGTGACGTCCGGTCGTGCAGGCTCCTGTGGGCGGTGGGGTGGGTACCACCATCATGCCACATGAATTGCAGATCGCAGAAGTGTTTTGCATCTCGCAGTAAGAATGCTACTGTTTACGCTGTGCTGCAAACCGCAGTGCATCGCTACGAACGGAAGGGGAGCGGTGGCGGAGGAAGAACCGCCCGAGGGCGTCCTGCTCAGCGGCGAGGCGAACGTCGCGACCCGCATCAGGGTGGAGCGCGAGGCTCGCGGCTGGAGCACCAACGCGCTATCCGACCGGCTCAACGAGGCCGGCTTCGAGATGAACCCGTCCGCGGTCTGGCGGATCGAAAACGGGAAGCGCCGCATCAACCTCGACGACGCCATCGGCTTCGCCGAGGTCTTCGGCATCGACCTGCGCAACCTCGTCGGGCCACCTCAGCTGGCGGCCAAGGCCCGCGCCATGGAACTCATCGACGAGGTCGTGGACGCGTTCCGTGCCACCCAGCGCGCCAACACGGCCTTCACCGAGGCGCGCGACGCTCTCGACGCCTACCTCGCCGAGCACCCCGACATCCGTGACGAGGCCGACGTCATGGTCTCCAACGCCATCGCGGAGGAAGCCAACAAGCACCTCATGAAGGCATACGGGCCCCCGCCCGGCGAGCACGGCGACACCAACTCCGCCACCGAGGCATAGCCTCCGGCTCCCACCCCCCGCTCTGGGCACGCAAACCCCCAGCACGGGCATCTCACCCTCATCCCTAGCGATCGACCGGCAGGCCGGTGTTGCCGCGCCCACGCCTGCCACAACCCGAAGAGGACTCGCTCCTTGCGCCAACCCGCAATACCCCCTGCCTCCGAACCGACGCCGCACACCGGGGCCGCCCTGCCGCGCCTGTACGTCCCCGAGGAAGTCGCCGCCGTCCTCGGCTGCTCCGCCTGGTGGGTCAAGGACCGCGCCCGTCGCCGGCTCATCCCCTTCGCGCGTGTCGGCCGCGCCTACCGCTTCACCGGCGAACACCTCGCGGAGATCATCCGCATGCACGAGGCCCGCCCTGCCCTCGCGCAACAGCCATCGGCAAGTGTGCCCGCCCGCAAGTCACCCGCTCCTCAGCCTTCTCCGTCGCCTGCCGTTGCCACGGCTCAGCTGCGCGCCCGGCCGCCGCGCCGAGCCCGTCAGGGCCAGTTCGGGACCGCCGCCTAGCACGACGACGAAGAGAAGGAAGGGAGGGGCACATGGGATTCGGCGAGAAGCGCGGAAACTACTGGCGCGGCCGTTACAAGATCGCGCCCGGCAAGCACCTCACCGTCGTCGCCGAGGACGGCAAGCCGATCAAGTTCGCGACCAAGGGCGAGGCCCAGCGTGCCGCGAGCGAGGCCGAGAACAAGTACCGGCGCGGCGACTGGCGCGACCCGGCGCGCGGCCAGGAGACCTTCGGCGAGTACGCGAACCGCTGGTACGCCGCCCAGGACCTGGCTGCCTCGACGATGCAGAACTACAAGCGCCACATCGAGGAGCATCTGCTCCCCGAGTTCGAGGACAAGGCGCTCGCGGGCATCCTGCGTACGGACGTCGAGCTGTGGGAGAAGAAGGAGCGTGCCGAGTACGCGGCCTCCAGCGTCAAGACCTGGCGCTCCACGCTCCACCTGATCTTCGAGGACGCGATCGACGAGGGCCTCATCACGTCCAACCCGGCGGCCAGGCGGCGCGGGCGCGGCAAGCGCGCCGGCCGCTCCCGCGACCGTGGCCCGGAGAAGGCCATCACCGACGCCCTCGGCATCCTGCTTACCGCCGAGCGTGCCGCCTTGCTCTCTGGCCGAGACGACGAGTTCGTCGCCGTCGTCCTCAAGGGCTACACCGGCATGCGCTGGGGTGAAATCGTCGGGTTGGAGACGGAGTTCGCACGCCCCGGCTCTGTCCGCGTCGAGTGGCAGCTGTACGAACTCGACACCGGGGAGTTCGTGCGCTGCCCGCCGAAGGACGACAGCTACCGCACCATCGACTCGGCGGACTGGCTGTCCGCCCTGGTGGCCAACCACGTAGCCCGGACAAAGCCGACACCTTGCCGATGCCACGGCAAGACCTACGTCTTCAAGGGCCAGGGCGCTGCTCGCACCGGAGGGCACCAGGGCGCGAAGCTCGTCGACGTCGCGCGCCGCGCTGAAGTCTCCACGGGCACGGTGTCCAATGTCCTCAACCACCCCGACCGCGTCACAGAAGCCAAGCGGGCCCGGGTGGAGCAGGCCATGGCGGACCTGGGGTTCGTCCGAGGTGGCGCGGTCTCGGAGAACGCCGCCCACTGGCGTCGAAACGGCTTCGCGACCTGGCTGTTCACTCCGGCGGTCTCCGGCTGGTATCCGAAGAAGGCACCGCAGGAAGCCCGCCCCGTACCAGTACTCGGCGAACCGTGGCCCGGCGTCCCGGCTCGAGGGCGTGGCGCGAACGACCGGGCCGACGTCTGCTGGGTTCCGATAGCCAAGGGCCTCACGCCCCATGGCCTGCGCCATACCCACCGGACCGCCATGGAGGACCTGGGTACCGAGAAGGTCCTCATGGACGAACGCATGGGCCACATCGACGGATCCGTCTCCGCGCGCTACGCCCACGTCACTCCTGGCATGCGCAAGCGCCTCGTGGCAGGGCTGACCGAGCAGTGGGAGACGGCGCTCAACGCCCGACGGGCTATGTGCCCGACGTCGCCGGTGCGCGTGCTCAATGATCTCTTGCGTGAACGCGCAGCACCCGCCAATAGCTCCTCGGAGGAGTCGTAGGTCCGGGCTGATACCGCAGGCTGATGGTGCGCCACTGCACGAAGCTCGCCCCTGCCACCGGACGTCGTGAGTCCAGTGGCAGGGGCTTTGCGAAACTGCGCTACCTCTGGGCGTTGCTACGCCTTGCCGAGAGCCCTGCTCCGATGAGGGCGTTTCCGGCATCTCCGTGGCCGTTCAGACAGAGGGCGGTACCGGCGGCGCAGAAGAGCCCAGACAGTGCGAGCGTGGCCCAGGCATAAGCGATCTCTGTGCGTGAACTTTTCGCGGGAGTGCGCTCCGGCGTACGTGGCTCGCTCGACGGCACGTCGTGCGCCTGCGAGCCATCCGAGAGATCGGATGATGTGGACATGTCAAATCCTTGCTTTTGTGCGTGCGCCAGCACGCGGTGAATGGATGAACAGACCTTGGACCGGCTGGGAGTTAGCCGCGCAAGTCCACTGGTCGTGCCCGGTGGCGCCCCGGGACAGGGAGGAGACTGCACTGCGCGGCGAGCTGATTCGAGTTCTCGCGAACTTGCGGCAGCCGTCGCGTTGCCCTCTGGTCACAGTCCAAAGGGAGGGGATTCTCCTGCCGATCTGCGTGGTGCTACAAAGTGATCCACCAAATCACGAGTCCACCGACAGCGGTGCTGGCGCCGTAGGCGACGCCGAGCGCGAATCGCCTGGCCAGCGGCTTACTGCGCCGTTTTTGTTCGGTTACGCAAGCTGCGCCCCACGATCACCGGACGCATTGAAAGCAGCATGAGGAGTGATCAGGGATGCCTGGTGCGCCCAGCCCTCTGAAATCCCGCATTGAACACCGGATCAGGCGGCGGTCGGGCGTGGGCTGCCGTGGAAGACCTGGCTGGTATGCCAGGAGCGGTGGGCTGCCGCGATGGGCCGGGTGCCGGGTTGAGGGCCGATGAGCGGACGGCCCGCGAGCGCTGTGACATGCTCGCGGGCAGCCTGGCTGCGGCCGATGAATTGCTGTGAGACCAGGATGCGGTGGCCGTCTCCTATGCCGAGGACGCCCTTGTCGAAGAGTTTGTGGTGCAGCGAGCACAGGCACAGCCCGTTGTCGACGTCGTCCGGGCCGTCGAACGCCCACCAGCGCACGTGCGCGGCCTCCAGCCCGACGGGCACCGTGCCGATCACGCCGTCGTAGCCGCAGAAGGCGCACTGGTACTCGTACGCGGTCAGCACCATCTCCCGCATCCGCCGGTCCCGCTGCCGCCGCTCGGGCGCCACCAGGGCATCCGTCTCCGCCAACTCCAGTTCCAGACCCACCGCGTCGCACAGGTCCTGGTGCAGCGACGGCGGGAAGTGCAGATCCAGCAGCACCCTTGCCATGCGGCCCAGCAGCGACGGTTCCCGCCGCAACGCCACCCGCAGGTCAGGGGCGAGCCGCCCGGCGGCCCTGCTCGCCCGCAGTTCCCGCACCCCGGTGCCCGGGCTGCCGACGCCGTGGTCGGTCCGCACTTCCCACACCCCGTCGCTGACCAGATGGTGGAAGGGATAGGCGGGCGTGGTCCCACGCGACGGACCGTACTCCGCCAGCAGTTGCTTCAGATCCGCCTCCACAGCGCTGTAGAACAACTCGCCCTCGGCATCCGACTGAAACCGGCCCAGCGCATACAGCAGCAGCAACGGCTTGTGCGGCGCCCGCACCCCGTCCCGGCTCCACTGCCTCAGCTTCGCGGCACGCTCCAGCCAATCCATGACGGTGATCGTAGTGATGCTTCGCCGTACATCATGCTGTCCGGGCTGTAACTCCTCCTGGGCCTGCGACGGGCGCACCGGCTTCGCCCATGTGCCTGCCGGCTCGCCATTCCAGCGCCTGGGGTTCCTCGGTGAACTCGATCAGATGCTGTCCGGCGAACCGTTGCAGCGCGTTGCGCACTTCCGCGGGGGTGGCATAGAAGAACTCCTTCCGGCTGTTGACCTGGTTGACGCGCTTCGAGGCGAACTGCCGGTGGAGTTCTGTCTCCAGGCCAACCGCGTCTTTGCTGAAGATCAGCGCGTGCACGTCGAAGCGGAAGGGCACGGCCGCGCCACTCAACTCGTAGACGCGCTCCAGAGGTTCGAGCCGACGCGTCATGCCGATCTTCACCATGCGATCGCCGAAGGCGCCGATATTCGAGATGACGTATACGTAGCCGGCGCGGACGTTGGCTGCACGGGACTCGACATCCTGCAGTGCGTTCTCGATCTCGGCCAATTTGGCCTGCATCTCCGCCACGCCCGCCTCGTCACCGCGCTCGCGCAGGCGGTCAAGTGCCGCCTGATAGTGGCCGAGTTCCTTGTTCAGCTTCTCGCGCTGCCGGTCGAGTTCCCGCTGGACCGCTGCCTCCTCCCGCTCACGGGCGCGCACCTCGCGCTGGGCCTCTTTCTCCTCTTCCTTCTTCTGCAGGAAGTCGGCGGTGAGTTCCAACTCCCGTACGCGCGCGTTGTGGTACTCGTCGGTGATCCGGATGTGCATGGTGGCGCCGAGCCTCGCGATCGTCTCGCGGCTCTTGTAGAGCCGGTCGACGAGGGAGCTCAGCCTGTGTGGGCGCATGGACCGCACGGCGTAGTCGGCTTCGGCGTTGTAGGCGCGCAGCATGAGCTTGGAGAAGTCGCGGACCATCTTCTGGCCCTCGCGCTTGGAGCCGTTGACCGTCCAGTCCGTGGCCGCCTGGACGGCGCGGCCTCCACGTGCGAGCCCCTTGATCTCGTTCTGCAGTGTGTCGAGTCTGCTGCGGTAGGCGATCGCGTCGTGCAGCGCGTGCCGGTAGGCATAGATCCCGGCCTCCTGCAGCATGGCGGTCTCGTCGGCGTTGACGATGCGGCCTTGCAGTTCGGCGAGCCGCCGCTCCGCCTCCACGATGTTCTGGTGGTGACGGTCAGCCTCCTTGCGTACTCGCTCGGTCTCCTTCGCCGTCCGGCGCGCGTCCTCGATGATCTCCTTCGCAGTCTCGCGCGCGTCCCTGATGATCCCATCGGCCTCCTCGGCGGCTTCGGCGGACGCCTTCTCACGCAGCGCGGCGGCCTCCGCCTCGACCTGCCGTACGAGGCCCGCAACCTGCGCGGCATCCAGGCCCTGTGTCCTTGCGATCCACGCCCGTAGCTCTTCGGCCTCGGACACGGCATCCGCACGACGCCGTCCGAACAGCCCGCCCTTCCGAGGCGCCGGCACCGCCGTCGCGCTCCCGGGAGTGGCCACAGCCGGCAGCGTAGAGCCTGTGGCAGGACCGACGGCGAGCGCGGCGGTGGCGGAGTCGGCTTCAGGAACCCACAACTGCCATCCCTCTGGCATCGGGGGCCACGAGGGGTCGGGCCGCCAGTCCGGCGGCGGCATCCATCCCGCGGGTGGCACAGGCCAACCTGGCGGCGGATTGAAACGGTAAGTAGTCATTCCCCACCCCCTCGCCCCTGGGGCTCCCCAGCCCACAGGGCGTCGGACAATCCCGGCAAACGTAGAGTGACATTTTCTTCGTGATCAGCTACCAGATCACCCGCATATTCGACCTCGTGACCATGCTGTGACTATGCGTGAGGGTCTCTCTGGACGAGGGACATGGGTTCCAGGTGGAACGCGACGACGTCACCGCCGGCGAACTGGTCGACGAGCAACTGAGTCTCATACGTGGAGGGAGCGTCGGCCGGTGAGAAACGCTGCGAGGAACAGCTCGGATGGCCGGACGTGCTGCTGTGCCTCTTGTGGTCGCTGCCGGGGCGAAGCTATCTCGCGCGATGCTTCGCGGGGCGGTGTCAACCTGGTGATGAGGAGCTGGCGTCGGTGGTTATGGCAAACGCCCAGTGATGGGTCCAACAGAACTGGCTCAATAGGTACATGGAGATTGGCGAGCACTGGGCCTACCGCGCAAGGCCGAAGGAGCTGGGCGGCGCGGTCCGCCAGGTGGAGGTCGTTCGCGTGGGTGGCCCTGGCAGGTCTGGCTGGGTCCACGTGCGGTTTCTCGAAGGTGATGCCGCCGGCCTGCAAGAGTGGGTCAGTTCCGGCTCTCTCGTAGCGCCGTGGGCGGATGTCGATACGTTCCGCCGGGACGACGCGGCGGAGTTGGCACTGGTGGAGTCCTCTCGCCACGTCCGGGGCAGCACGGAATTTGAGGCCGCCCGCATGATCCTCGGATTCGTCCGTCCGAAGAACAGGCTGCGCCTGCGCCGAACGGTGGCAGACGCCGGAGTTCTGGAGCTGAGCCGCCTCGATGAGACGGCACCGCTCATCGGCATGGACGCCACCGAACTCCGCGGCGAGACCATGGTGTTCGAGAACCGCCACGGCATGTGCCTTGCTGGTTGGCCGGTCACCGAGCGCGTCGCCCGCCACGTTGCCGCCCGCCTCGCCGACGAGATCCTCCCGGAGATGGACCGCAAACAGCGGGACATCGAGCAGGAGCGTGCCCAGCCCTCCTGGTACTCCTACAGTCGGCGTGACGAGCGCAAGTTGGATGCGGAGGCGGCCGTTCTGCGGACCGTCCGGGCGTGGTGCGGCGAGGACAAGGCCGAGCGCTACGACGAGTTGGTCGCCCTGCGCGCCGAGGTCATCAGGCTCGGGGAGCTCGTAGAGAAGGCGGTCAAAGCCCTACGCGATCGCGGGCATGGTGTCATCGCCTCCACCATTGAGCGCGACCTTGGCGTCCATATCGCCACCCTTGATCCTGATGTGCGTCGATGACCCCGCGCCACGGGTCTGGCTCCGGCTTGGGTGGTGCTGGCTGTGCCGGAGGTTTCTCCTTCTCCGGCCGGTCCGGGTGCCAGCCGTCGAGGAACGGTCGTAGCTGCTTCTTCGTCGGCTCCACGTTGAAGTCACGGGCGGCCAGACCCTCGCCGTTTGTGGTGGGGTCGAGCTGATCGGCCTCTGTGTTCCCCCAAGCCGACCATTCACGCAGCCTCCGAGCTTCGAGGGCATCTTGCGACGCTGCCGCGGCCTCATCCAGAGCGGCACAGAACGCCCGGATCTCACCCGCGGCCCGCCACTGCTCAAGGGCCGTGCCGAAGTGCTCGGCCCGAACCGCATGCACCGCCTTGACCGAAGCTGCGCTGACAGCGGCCTTCCATTCCCGCCGCTCGCGCTCCTCCCGTTCCGCTGCCAGGCGCCGGCGCTCCGCCTCCTGCCGCTCCCGTTCCTCGCGCAGACGCTGCTGCTCCGCCTCACGCTCCAGCCGGGCTCGCTCCTGCTCCTCCGACCGCGCCTTCAAGGCGCGGAAGACGGAGCCGATCTGCTCCTCCAACGGCTTCTTGGCGGTATCGGCCCATTCTTTCTTCCAGCCGTAGTTGTAGCTGTAGCCCGAGTTCTCGCTGACCAGCAGCTCCAGTTCGCCGGACGGCTCGAACTTCTGGGCGGGGGTGACACGTTGCCAGTCGTACATACGGCGGCCCGGCTGCTTGGGGACGTACCGGACCGGCTTCTGCCGTTCGCGGAAGCTGACCTCGTACGTCCGGCCGTGGACGGTGAGCAGCGGCCTCGGCTGCCTGCGCTTCTTGGACACCGCGATTTCGCCGTGGCGTGCGAGGGCTTGCTCAGCGAGGAGCCGGAGCAGCGAGAGCACCCGAGGGAGGACCTCCTCCGAGATTTCGAAGGCGCTGTGGTCCGCGGTGATTGCTGCGATCACGTCCTCGACATCGGTCATCACACGGCTGCGCGCCAGCCGGATCCTGTTCCACTCGGTCTCGTCCTCGCCGGTCACCCGGAGCAGGCCGAGGAAGAAGTCCCCCTTCGCCCGCCCGCTGTACTTCAGGCTGTATCCCTCGGGGGCACACTGCCGGGCTGCGTCGAACGCCCTGCGATAGCGGGCTCGCTCCTCGTCGTTGGGGTTGGGGATCCGGAGGAACCGTCCAGCCTGCTGTACCTCCGCGATCAAGGCGGCTCCGACTTCAGCAGGGGATGGCCTCGAGGGCTTGGCGGCGCGCTGTGGCGCCGGCTTCGTCGTGGACGGGGCTGTGACTTGCTTCTGTGGTGGAGGGGCCGGTCGTGCCCTTTGGTCGGACCCAGTTGACCGCTGCCCGCGCTGAGCTGGTTCCGGTCGGTCCGGGTGATGGCCGTGTGCCAGGTAGAAGCGCCCCGCGTCAGTGATCTCCGCCTGCCACTTCCCATCCTGCTTGGGCATGGTGATCAGGCGCCGGTCCTTGAGCGCGCGGGCGGTGAGAGCGAGCTCAGGGCTGTCCGACGTGACGGGGTCGGTTCCGTCGCCGATGCGGGTGAGGAGTGCGAGCTGCCGGTCATTCAACGGAGACCATCGGTGCATGTCGATCGTCGTACCGTCTGTGGTCTCCTCGGCACAAGCCGTGGGGCGTCTCTTGCGGAGCGCACGCGGCGCACGGCGCGTTTGAAGGCAGAACGCCAGTCGCTGGGAGCCACGGGGGCCGATTCTCGAAGCCAAGGGGCATACAACAGGTCAGGCCCGGTGCTTCATTGTCGAAGCGATGGGACTTGAACCCACGTCCTCTTCGTCCCGGAAACAATCTTGGTGCGCGGCGGTCCAGCCACGTGCGTAGTGCTGACCTGTGTGAACAGCACCAGACCGATCGTGCGTGTACGCCAGCGTTCGCTCCCGTAACCGTGTAGTTAGACGCGCACTCCGCTTTGCGGAGTTACCCCTTCAGCCCGCTGGCTGGCGTCGCGGTAGGGGCTGCAACGCCTGCGTGTTGCAGCCCCTATGGCGGAGTCAGTCTTCTCCTAGTCGAGGACGCTGTCGGCACTCGATTGGGGGGCCTGGAGCATGCGCCGAACCCGGCTCGCCATACCCCGGACCGGGAGGTAGATCCGGGTGCCGCTGGATCGGGCCGAAGTGATGAGTCCCGCCCCCGCGAGCCGCTGCACTGCCTCCGGCACGAGTTCCCGGTGCTTCGCGTCCAGTCCGCGGAAGAGCGCGGACTCCTTCCGCCCCGTGCCACGCTGGGCGTAGACCTTCTTCAATATTGTGAGCAAGACCTTGTTCATCGGTGTCGTCGTCAGCGCGAGTATGCCCTTGGCTGTCGACATTTGCGCGTCGAACTGGTCAACCTCGCAGTCGACGAAGCGGTCCGTCGGGAGAGCCGACCACCCTGCCACCCCCGTCATCTGTCCGATGAGGCAACTGTGAAAGTGCGGGAGCGCATATCCGTCGTGATCAGTGAAGTCTAGTTCTTGGATCACGCAGTCCTGGAAGCTCAGCCAGTCATAGCTGTTGGCGTCAGCAGCCAACGAGAACAGGGGGAGTTCGATCTCGTGAAGGGAGATCGGTGTACGTGGGATGTTAGCGGGCCAGAGCCGCGCGGCGACCCGGACGATGTCCGCGATAACGGCATCTGAGACCCCGCGGCGCTGGAGGGTGTTAGCGGATGAGTAGGCGGCCCCCGAACTCGCGGAGCTCTCTCGGGCCAGTCGCACAGCGGCAACGTCAATGCCTACCTCGTCCAGGCAGGCGACGGTCCCAGTCATTTCGAGCAGCGGGCTATCTGTATTCGGTTCTAGGACACAGCCCACAACGTCGCCCGCACGGGCGGCGTCAGCGAGGGAGACATCGACGAAGCGCCGGGATCCATCCACGCTATCCATTGCCCCGAGCCCGGGGAGCCGTTGCAGAAGTTGGTAGGAGCCCTCGTCCGGAGCGTAGCCACACACTGACTGGAACACGGACGTCAGCTCGTCCTGCGAGATGGGCCCCAGCCCGTCGGCGGAGCGTCGCACCTGAGTAGCAAGCCGCTCCAGCACTTTGCGGACGGTGAACCCGTCCACCCCCATCTCCATGTCGGCTTCTCGCTCGGCGATGCGGTCGAGCATCATGTCCCAGCCCTCACCTGCCGAGCGGCCGAACGTTCCCTCGATGGATCCCTGGAGGGCGCTCGACGCGCCTAGGTAGCTCAGGAGAAGTGGGCGCGAGGGCAGCCAGTCCGGGAGCGCGTCGTGCCATCCGTACGCGTGGAGTATCTTCTGCGCCTGCTCCTCCGTTGGCTCGCCCGCCATCAGAAAGAGGGAGTTGGTACGGGCGCCCAGCGCGGTGCGCATCTCGCGCTCGCTGTCGAAGAAGTGTGCCCGCCCCGCGAGGACGATGGACGTCGAGGTGCGTGACTCCTGGCAGAACCGGCGTACGAGTTCCACAGACCGGCGGCGGATGTCGCGCATCGCAGACGTTTTCCCGATCCAACCGGGTGTCGCGATCTCGTCGAAGCCGTCCAGGATGAGCGTCACATCGCCCGACCGCCACGCGCGGACCAACTGCGAGGGTGTGGGAAACCCAATGGCGCGCGCGTGGCGTTCTAGGGCCTCGACCGGATAGATCTGACCCTGGTGATCGCGCAGATTGAGGAGGATAGGAAAGGGGCGGTAGGGGTGCTTGCGGTGGGTCTTGGCCAGATGCTGGTATAGCTCGCGCAGAAACATGCTCTTACCGGCCCCGTAGTCGCCGTAGAGGAGGACGGATGTACCGCCCTCCACCCGCTGGGCCACGCTACCGATCGAGACCGGTTCGTCTGTGCCACTCTCCACGGGGTCGACTGCGACGTATGGCTTAAGGTCGCCGTGGTCGCCACTACTCGGCTCGCGTGCGCTGCCGAACGGGTAGGCAGAACGCAGCTCCAAGTAGCGCATTGAATCGACGAGTTGGCTCCGAAGCTGGGCGAAACTGCACGCTACGAGCGGCGGGCCAAATCCCTTAATAACCGTGCGCTGGTCAGCAGTTGGTTCGTCGTGAGTGACGAAGAAGCCCTTGACGGATTTGAACGGGTGTTGACGAGCCATGGCAACACAAGCGTCGTGCAGCTTTTTGCCGTCCTTCTGCGCCTTGTCCTTGCGATGGGAGACCGTGCATTCGACGATCGTGACTGAGTCCGGCCCGATGAAGACGCCGTCGCGTTCCGCAGTGCCGATGTAGGTGGACCCTTGAAACTCATTCTCCGGGGCGAAGAGCGCACGGGATATGCGCAGCACCTCGGCCTCGAACTCCGACTCTTCCTGTTGCTTCTGGTCCGCTGGCACCAGGACCCCCCTCCAGCTCATGTGTCTTGCATCACATCATATGTTGCAGGGTGCGGGCCTGATCACCGGTCTACAGGCGTGGCGTATGCGTTGTTGCACACCGCGTAAGCCCGAGCTTCGGCCTGCCGCGACAACGACCGTGGGCTTGGGGGACTGGGCACGACGCGAGAGTGCCTGGCTCAGGTCTGCCTACTGTTGGCACCGCACCCAGCTCCCAGCGGAGCGGGAGCAGGTGAATCTTGCGCCGCGTGGTGTGGTCGTTGTTCCAGCCGTGGATGGCGCGTCCGCTACGGCACCGCGATCAGGACGCTCAACGTGGCAGCTTGGATCGGCATGGGGGCAGCTATGCGGACCCCTCGGCGAGCTAGGTAGTCATTGCTGGTCAGGGGGCCGTATCCGAAGTCGGCTCCCAAATGGCTCCCAAAACGGGGCCACAAAGCAAATCAGGCCCGACGCTGATCTCTCAGCACCGGGCCTGACCTGGTGTTACGGCTGTCGGGGTGGCGGGATTTGAACCCACGACCTCTTCGTCCCGAACGAAGCGCGCTGCCAAGCTGCGCTACACCCCGATGTCGTCGCTTGTGCTGCTTGTCGCGGCGACGTCGTTTACTTTAGCCCACTGGTGGCTGGAGACGAAATCCGGTTTTCGCGCGGTGGCGGACGGGGTTCGGGCGGATGTGGTCGAGGGCCACCATGAGGATGGCGAGGCCGTAGAAGGCGAGGCCGAGGAGGAGGGCGTTGCCGAGGACGCTCTTGTAGCCGTGCAGGCCGACGTCCAGGAACGGGTAGAGGTAACGGCCCGGTGTGCCGGGAATGATCAGTTCGCCCCGGCCGAGGGAGAACGCCAGGTAGGCCAGGGGGTAGAGCAGCCACGTCGGTGCCTGGCGGAGGTGGAGGCGGCCGGGGGCCGTCAGGAGCAGCCAGTCCAGCAGCGCGGCGGCGGGGACGGCCGTGTGCAGGATCTGGTTGCTGATCCACTGCAAGCCGGCCGGGGGCGTCGTGCCGCCGGTCATGGAGAACGGGGGCGAGGCCCCTTTCAGCAGCAGGTGGTACACCAGCCCCGTGATGGTGATGTACAGCAGCGTCGCACCCGTCAGCGCGGAGGGGAGCGGGCGGCGGGCCGTCCAGGCGCGGCGGGCTGCGAGCGTGAAGACCAGGGCCAGCAGGATGTTGCTCTGGATCGCGAAGTAGCTCAGGACGTGGACCGGGCTGCCGATGAGCAGGTCGATCGTCACGGCCGCCGCTGCCGCCAGGGCGACCAGCAGGCGGTACACGGCGGCGAGGGGGCGGCGCAGGGGGGTCAGCACCGCGGAGGCGGGGACGTAGGAGGGCGCGAACAGTGACCCACCGGGCAGTGCCGGGAGGTCCGGTATGTCCCTGGGTATGGGGGCGGTCATGCCCCCAAGCTAGGCAAAGGGGGCATATGACGCGATGTGGGTGGGGCGACCGGGTTACTCCCTGGGCGCCAGCGTCAGCAGAGTGGCCTCCGGCGGGCACGCGAACCGTACCGGCGTGTAGCGGTTGGTGCCGCAGCCCGCCGAGACGTGCAGATACGACGTACGGCCTTCCGCCGTGTGCCTGGACAGGCCCTTCACCCGCGCCGGGTCCAGGTCGCAGTTGGTGACCAGGGCGCCGTAGAAGGGGATGCAGAGCTGGCCGCCGTGGGTGTGGCCGGCCAGGATCAGGGGGTAGTCGTCCGCCGTGAATGCGTCCAGCACCCGCAGGTACGGGGCGTGCACGACGCCCATCGAGAAGTCCGCGTCGGCGGACGGGCCGCCGGAGACCCGCTGGTAGCGGTCGCGCTTGATGTGCGGGTCGTCCAGGCCCGTCAGCTCCAGGGTGACGCCCTCGATCTTCAGGGTGCCGCGCGTGTTCGTGAGATTCAGCCAGCCCGCCGCGTCGAAGCCGTCCCGCAGGTCCTCCCACGGGTTGTGGATCGCGCCGACCACCGGCGGGTTGCCGTTCAGGCCGTGCCGGCCCTGGACCTTCTCCAGCAGGTAGCGGGCGGGGTTGCGCGGCCTGGGGCCGTAGTAGTCGTTGGAGCCGAAGACGTACGCGCCCGGGAAGTCCATCAGGGGGCCGAGGGCGTCCAGGACCTCGGGTACGCCCTCCGGGTCGGACAGGTTGTCGCCCGTGTTGATCACGAGGTCGGGGCGCAGGCCGGCCAGCGACCGCAGCCAGCGCTGCTTCTTGCGCTGGCCGCCGACCATGTGGATGTCGGAGACCTGGAGGACTCTCAGGGGGCGCATGCCGGCGGGCAGGACGGGGACGGTCACCCGTCGCAGCCGGAAGGAGCGGGCCTCGAATCCCGCCGCGTACACCACACCGGCGGCACCGGCCGCCGCGATCCCCAGAGGTACTCCGTATCGAGCGCGCATACATCCATCGTGTCAGACCCGCAGGACCTCTTGAGCCGCGCTGCCCCTTGGCGACCCGGGCCTCACCGCCCTTTAAATGGACGGGCGTCGGACGTTGCGCACCTGCGACAATCAGATCCATGACCACCACGCTCAAGTCGAAGCTGCAGGAAGACCTCAACGCCGCGATCAAGGAGCGCAACGAGCTCCGCTCCTCGACGCTCCGGCTGACGCTCGCCGCGATCACCAAGGAGGAGGTCGCGGGCAAGGAGAAGCGCGAGCTCTCCGACGACGAGGTGCTGAAGGTGATCACCAAGGAGGCGAAGAAGCGCCGGGAGGCGGCCGATGCCTTCGCGCAGGGTGGTCGGGCCGAGAGCGCCGAGCGGGAGAAGGCGGAGGGCGAGGTGCTCGCCGAGTACCTGCCCAAGCAGCTCAGCGACGAGGAGCTGAACGACATCGTCGCCCAGGCGGTCGGCGAGGCCAGGGCCGCCGGTGCCGAGGGTCCGCGGGCGATGGGCGCCGTCATGAAGATCGTGAACCCGAAGGTCGCGGGCCTGGCCGAGGGCGGCCGGGTCGCGGCGGTGGTGAAGAAGCTGCTGGCCGGCTGAGACCCCCTGGCACGGCACGGCACGGCACGGCGAACAGAACCGCACCGAGGGCCGTTGCCCACGGTGCGGGTCTTCCTTATCGCTCAACTTCGTTGCTCGTGTGGCCCGTTCGCCGAGTGTGCGTGCTGCGGTTCAAGGGACGACAGCGTCGATGCGGTGCTACGGTCAGTCGGCAAGGCGATCCGAACTCCAGTTTGAATCGAGGCTGAACGTGATCCGATCGAAGCGCATCGTGCAGGCGTCCGTCACCGCGGCGGCCGTGATCGGCGCGACGCTGACCTTCTCGGGGACGGCGGAGGCCGCCGGCAGTTGCTCGGGAAGCCTCATCGACACGTACGACGTCACCGGAGACAACAGCCCCTACACCGGACAGTACGTCGGCCAGGTCCGGCTCTACTGGGACGGGACGTACAACTGTGCGATCTTCACCAAGTCGGGGGGACCGCTCTACGGCGTCAACACGTCCATGAGCATCAAGCTCATGGCCAGCACCAACCCGGAGCGCAGTGACATCGACAACGGGACCTACGCGTACTACGCGGGCCCGGTGAAGGTCGCCGCCGCCGGGAAGTGCGTGCGATGGGAAGGGTCGATCATCCGCAACGACCGGACCGTCGCCTACGACTCCAGCGGCTGGGACCACTGCGGCTGAACCGGACGGCCCCTGTCCCGGCGAGCCGGTGGGACAGGGGCCGTCGGCCGTTTTTGGAGCGTGGCGTCAGCCGCGTCGCCCCCCGTTCCCGTTCCCGTTGCTCGTGCCCTGGAACAGGTTGTCCGGGAAGGAGAAGGTGGGCGTCGGGAAGGTGGTGCCCCCGTTCGTGCCCCCGTCCGTGCCGCCGGTGGTCAGGCCGCCGATGAGGCCGCCGCCTGCGTTGCCGCCGTTGTCACCGTTGTGGCCGTCGTCGTTGCCCTTGCCCTTGTTGCCGTCGGGGATGTCGACGAGATTGAAGTTCTCTACGGGCTTGCCGTCCAGGGCGCCCGTCATGGCGTCCTTCCAGATCGGGCCCGGTGTGTCGGCGCCGTAGACGAGGTCGTGGTAATGGCCGCCGATGGTGATCTGCTTCATCTGGCGCTTGTGGGTCGGGTCGCCGACCCACACCGCGCCCGCCATGTTCGGCGTGAAGCCCACGAACCAGGCCGCGTAGCGGTTGTCCGTCGTACCGGTCTTACCGGCGCTCGGGCGGTCGCTGAGACCCGCCTGCTGACCCGTACCGTCCTCGACCACGCCCTTCAGAAGCGTCGTCACGGTGTCGGCGGTCTTCTGCGACATCGCGCGCGTGCAGGTCGACTTGGGCACCTGGAGCGACTTCGTCCTGTCGCCGATCCGCTGGCTGATGGACTCGATGGCGACCGGCGTGCAGTACATGCCGCGCGAGGCGAAGGTGGCGTACGCGTTCGCCATCGTCAGCGGCGACATCTCCTGGGTGCCGAGCGCGATGGAGGGTGCCTGCTGCAGCTTGCCGCCGTCCGCGCGCTCCACGCCCATCTTCTTGGCCATCTCGGTGACCGGGCAGATGCCGATGTCGCTGATCAGTTGCACGTAGTAGGTGTTGACCGACTTCGCGGTCGCCTGCTTCATGCTGTACGGGCCGTGCTCCGACTTGTTCTCGTTCGCCACCTTGCTCGGATTGTTCGGATCGTCACGCCACTGCCGGCCGTTGCAGATCGAGACCGGGCTCGGATAGTCCATCTCGTACGGCGAGGGGTACGACTGTGTCGCCGGCGTGCCGCCCTCTATGGCGGCCGCGGCCACGATCGGCTTGAACGTCGAACCGGGCTGGTAGCCGGCGCCGCCGCCCATGTCCTGGTTCACGGACAGGTCGATCTGCGTCTCGTGCTTGCCGAAGCCGTACGGGCGGGACTGGCCCATGGCGAGGATCTTGCCGGTGCCGGGCTCCACGAGGGTGGCCGCGGTGGCCACGTCGTCGGTCTTGTAGACGTGGTCCTTGATGGACGCCTGCACCGAGGTCTGGGCCTGCGGGTCGAGCGTCGTACGGATCGTCAGACCGCCCTGGTTCCAGACCTTCGCGCGGGCTTCCTTGGTCTTGCCGAACATCGGGTCGGTGAGGAACACCTCGCGCACGTAGTCGCAGAAGAAGCCGGCGCCCTTGACCGCGGTGATGCAGCCGTTCTTCGGCTGGCTCGGGTTGAGACCCAGCGGCGTCTTCTTGGCCTTGTCGGCCTCCGCCTGCGAGATGTCACCCATGTCGGCCATGCGCTGCAGGACGACGTTGCGGCGCCTGGTGGCCTCCGTCGAGTCGTTGACCGGGTCGTACCGGCTGGGCGACTGGACGATGCCGGCCAGCAGGGCGGCCTCCTGCACGTTCAGGTCCTTGGCGTGCTTGGAGAAGTAGCGCTGGGACGCGGCCTCGACGCCGTAGGCCTGCTCACCGAAGAACGTGATGTTCAGGTAGTTCTCGAGGATCTTCTTCTTGCCGAGCTCCTCCTCGAGCTGGATCGCGTACTTCAGCTCCCTTATCTTGCGGCCCATTGTCTGCTGGGTGGCCTGCGCGACCTTCGTCGGGTCGTCGCCGGCCTCCTCGATGGCGACGTTCTTCACGAGCTGCTGGGTGAGCGTGGAGGCGCCCTGGGCCACCCCGCTGCTCTGCACGTTCTTGTTCAGCGCGCGCAGGATGCCCTTGAGGTCGACCGCGCCGTGCTGGTAGAAGCGCGAGTCCTCGATCGCGACGATCGCCTTCTGCATGTAGGGGGACATGTCCTTGAGGGGGACCACCGTGCGGTCGCGCGAGTAGACCGTGGCGATCTGACCGCCGTCGGCGTCGAGGATCGTGGTGCGCTGGCTCAGGGGTGGCGTCTTGAGGTTGGCGGGCAGCTCGTCGAAACTCTCCACCGAGCCCTTGGCGGCAAGTCCGAGCGCGCCGACGGCCGGCAGCGCGATACCGGCCAGGACGGCCCCCGCGAGCACACTGACACCGAGGAACTTGGCGGCCTGCTGCGTGGGGGACAGGCCACCGCCCGAGCGCTTCTTTGGCATGAGGGCAGCCTACGTTCTCATTCGCCGGACACGCGTATATGCCTTGGCCTAAGCTGCTCTCAACTGTCACAGCAGTAGGGCCACGTATCAATACGTCCGGCGACCCCGAATCGTTCCGGAGGTTCCCCAACTTTTTTTGATGGGGGCGTGTCCGAATCCGCCTTGTGTGTCACCTGGCGCCCGTTGTGACTCAACTGAACTGTCCCGTTTCGCCGGGAAGGTCACGTATGTCACCAGCTCACTCCCCCGGGTGATCTGCCGCTTACGCATAGTCCGTTCGGGCCATTCAAGATTGGGCCCGAAGGGGGTGTTGCGCTGTGCCCACCTTCCGTAACGTCCTCAACTGGCGGCGGTGAATATGCCGCTGCCGCCGTGGGGGAGCCTCGATTCGGGAGAGGACGGCGCCGGTATGGGCTGGGTAACCGACTGGAGTGCGCAGGCCGCCTGCCGCACTACCGATCCGGATGAACTGTTCGTTCAGGGAGCAGCGCAGAACAGGGCCAAGGCGGTGTGCACCGGATGTCCGGTACGCACGGAATGCCTGGCCGACGCGCTCGACAACCGCGTCGAGTTCGGCGTGTGGGGAGGCATGACGGAGCGGGAGCGTCGCGCACTGCTGCGCAGGCGACCCACCGTCACCTCCTGGCGCCGGCTCCTTGAGACGGCTCGTCTGGAGTACGAACGCGGCGTGGGGATCCTGCCGCTCGACGACGACGAGATGTACGAGAACTACGCGGCGGTGAGCTGAGGGCACCCCTCGGCTCAGTCGACGGCAGCCTCGGGCAGCTCCGGCCGGTTGGTCGCGAGCCGGTCCCCGATGTCCCTGAGCCCTGCGAGGTCGTGCACATCGCCGGGCAGCGCGGCCACTTCGGCCACCGCCACCTCGGGGTGGAGCGCCGTGAAGCGGTCACGCGTGCGCTGCTCGCGGGAGAGCAGCTGCATACGTTCGGCGTGCAACCGGAGCAGGCCTGCGGTGAACCGCTCGACGCCCTGGGCGCCCTCGTCCTCCTGATCCGGACCGGGGGAGTGGTTCTCGGACGCGGGAGGCTCGGCGGACCCGTCAGCAGGGGATTCGGAAGCGGGGGAGCCTGAACTGCCGTACGTGTCGGGAGAGTTACGAAGTCCAGCTTTCCCGCCGTCCTGATCGACAATGCGGGGCTCCACAAGATTTTCCGCAGCGGCGAGCGCACGCTCGGCCGACAGCCGGGCGGCGCCGCTGCCATGCACCCGGTTGAGCACCAGACCGGCCAGCGGCATGTCCTCGGCGGCCAGCCGCTCCACGAAGTACGCGGCCTCCCGCAGCGCATCCCGCTCCGGGGCCGCCACCACGAGGAACGCCGTCCCGGGCGCCTGCAGCAGCCGGTACGTCGCATCCGCGCGCGTGCGGAACCCGCCGAAGGTCGTGTCCATCGCGGCGACGAACGTCTGGACGTCCTTGAGGAGTTGCCCGCCGAGGAGCTTGCCGAGGGTGCCGGTCATCATCGACATCCCGACGTTCAGGAACTTCATGCCCGCCCGCCCGCCGAGCTTCGCCGGGGCGGTGAGCAGCCGGATCAGCCGGCCGTCGAGGAACGAGCCGAGCCGCTTGGGCGCGTCCAGGAAGTCCAGCGCCGAGCGGGACGGCGGGGTGTCGACGACGATCAGGTCCCACTCGTCCCGCGCGCGCAGCTGCCCGAGCTTCTCCATCGCCATGTACTCCTGCGTGCCCGCGAAGCCCGCGGAGAGCGACTGGTAGAAGGGGTTGTTCAGGATGGCGGCGGCCCGCTCGCCGTCCGCGTGCGCCTCGACGATCTCGTCGAAGGTGCGCTTCATGTCGAGCATCATGGCGTGCAGCTCGCCGTCGCCGTCGACGCCCTTCACCCGGCGCGGGGTGTTGTCCAGCGAGTCGATGCCCATGGACTGCGCGAGCCTGCGCGCCGGGTCGATGGTCAGCACGACCACCTTGCGCCCGCGCTCGGCGGCCCTGAGGCCGAGGGCGGCCGCGGTCGTGGTCTTTCCCACCCCGCCCGAGCCGCAGCACACCACGATCCGCGTCTCGGGATCGTCGAGCAGCGGGTCGACGTCTAGCACACGCGCGGGGGTCAGGTGGTGGCGGGCGGTGTCCTGTGTGTGGGCCGGCTCCGGACTCATGACATCCCCTGCTTCTGCTTCAGCTGCTGACGGCTCGTGCTCCGCGTGCCCCGGCTCATGACAGGCCCTGCTCCCGCAGCTCGGTGGCCAGTTCGTACAGCCCCGCCAGGTCCATGCCCTCGGCGAGCAGCGGCAGTTCGTGCAGCGGCAGGCCCTGCTCGGCCAGCACCGCCCGCTGTTCGTGCTCCAGCGCATACCGCTCGGCGTACTCGTCGGCCTGCTGCAGCAGCGGGTCCACCAGCTTCTCCGCGTTCCCACCGCGGCGCGCACCGCCGAGTCCTGCCGCCGACAGCGACCTGGCAACAGAAGAACGCGGCACGCTGCGTACGAGTTCCAGATCCTCCGCGTCCAACACCTCGGGCCTCACCATGTTCACGATGATCCGGCCCACCGGCAGCCTCGCGGCGCGCAGTTCGGCGATCCCGTCCGCGGTCTCCTGGACGGGCATCTCCTCCAGCAGCGTCACCAGGTGCACAGCCGTCTCCGGCGACTTCAGCACCCGCATCACGGCTTGCGCCTGATTGTGTATCGGGCCGATCTTGGCGAGGCCCGCCACCTCGTCGTTCACGTTCAGGAAGCGGGTGATGCGGCCGGTGGGCGGCGCGTCCATGACGACGTAGTCGTACGCGAACCGCCCGGCCTTGTCCTTGCGCCGTACCGCCTCGCACGCCTTGCCGGTCAGGAGCACGTCCCTGAGGCCCGGTGCGATGGTGGTGGCGAAGTCGATCGCGCCGAGCTTCTTCAGGGCTCTGCCCGCGCCCCCGAGTTTGTAGAACATCTGGAGATAGTCCAGAAGGGCCAGTTCGGGGTCGATGGCGAGGGCATACACCTCCCCGCCCCCTGGAGCGACGGCGATCTTCCGCTCCTCGTAGGGCAGCGCTTCCGTCTCGAAGAGCTGCGCGATGCCCTGGCGCCCCTCGACCTCGACGAGAAGCGTCCGCTTCCCCTCGGTCGCGAGGGCCAGCGCGAGAGCGGCGGCGACCGTGGTCTTTCCGGTCCCGCCCTTGCCGCTGACGACCTGGAGCCTGCTCACGTCTTCGAGCCTAACCAGTCTGTGTGCCAACCACGCGACAGCCTGTGGATAACGCGACCACAGGCGGTCGGTGCGCAGCGGCTAAAGTCGGCCACATGACCAAGTGGGAATACGCAACCGTGCCACTGCTCGTCCACGCAACGAAGCAGATTCTGGACACCTGGGGCGAGGACGGCTGGGAGCTCGTCCAGGTCGTGCCCGGGCCGAACAACCCCGAGCAGCTGGTGGCCTACCTGAAGCGGGAGAAGGCATGAGCGCCGTCGAGGCGAAACTGGCCGAGCTCGGCCTGACCCTGCCCGAGGTCGTACCGCCGCTGGCCGCCTACCAGCCGGCCGTGCAGTCCGGCTCCTACGTGTACACCTCCGGACAGCTCCCGATGGTGGAGGGCAAGCTGCCCGTCACCGGCAAGGTCGGCGCGGAGGTCACGCCGGAGGAGGCCAAGGAGCTCGCCCGTATCTGCGGGCTGAACGCCCTGGCCGCCGTGAAGTCCGTCACCGGCGACCTGGACCGCATCGCGCGCGTGGTGAAGGTCGTGGGCTTCGTCGCCTCTGCCTCGGACTTCACCGGTCAGCCCGGTGTGGTCAACGGCGCGAGCGAACTGCTCGGCGAGGTCCTCGGTGACAAGGGTGTGCACGCGCGCAGTGCGGTCGGCGTGGCGGTGCTGCCGCTGGACGCACCGGTCGAGGTGGAGATCCAGGTCGAGCTCGTCCCGTAGCGGCGCTCTGACCTCGGGGACCTCTCGAACATTCGCGCACCACGGGATAGCCTCCGCCCATGGCGAATGGGCAGTGGTTTCCGCAGGACTGGCCGGAATGCATCCGCGGGCTCGCGGACGGCACGCTCACCCCGGTCGTCCCGAAGCGCGCGGCCACCGTCATGCTCCTGAAGGACACCGACCGCGGCCCCGCCGTGCACATGCTGCGCAGACGCGCCTCCATGGCCTTCGCCGGAGGCGCGTACGCATATCCGGGCGGCGGCGTCGACCCCCGTGACGACGAGCAGCACGTCCGCTGGGCGGGCCCCACGCGCGCGTGGTGGGCCGAGCGGCTCGGCGTCGACGAGCGGGAGGCCCAGGCGATCGTCTGCGCGGCCGTGCGCGAGACGTACGAGGAGGCGGGCGTCCTGCTCGCCGGGCCGTCCGCGGACTCCGTGGTCGGTGACACCACGGGTGAGGACTGGGAGGCCGACCGTGCGGCCGTGGCCGCCCGCGAGTACTCCTTCGCCGAGTTCCTCGACCGCCGCGGCCTGGTCCTGCGCTCGGATCTGCTCGGCGCCTGGACCCGCTGGATCACCCCGAAGTTCGAATCCCGGCGCTACGACACCTGGTTCTTCGTGGCCGCCCTTCCGCACGGCCAGCGCACCCGCAACGCCTCAACGGAGGCCGACCGTACGGTGTGGATCCGCCCCGGGGAGGCGGCGGCCTCGTACGACAAGGGCGAGCTGACGATGATGCCGCCCACCATCGCGACCCTGCGCCAGCTGGCCTCCTGCGCCACGGCCGCCGACGCGCTCGCGGCGGCCCCCGACCGCGACCTGACTCCCGTGCTCGCCGAGGCCCGGCTGAAGGACGGCGAGATCGTGCTGTCCTGGCCCGGTCACGACGAGTTCACGAAGCACATCCCGACCGACCGTCCTACCGACCTGTCCGCCGGTGGAGCCTCCGCATGACGGACGCAGCAGCCCTTCAGGGCCGAGCACTGCGGAGCACTGCGCAGGCCTCCGACCGACGACTCGACCGCCCGACGCCGACGGAAGAGAACACCGCATGACCGACGCAGCAGCCCTTCCCGGCCAGCCGCGGGGCGGGGTGCTCACCGGCCCCGCCACCGCCCGGGCCGTCAACGTCCTGGCGCCCAACGCCTCGGCGATGACCCTCGACGGCACGAACACCTGGATCGTCTCCGAGCCCGACTCCGAACTGGCCGTCGTCGTCGACCCCGGCCCCCTGGACGAGGGCCACCTGCGCAACGTCGTGGACACCGCAGAGAAGGCCGGCAAGCGCATCGCGCTGACCCTGCTCACCCACGGCCACCCGGACCACGCGGAGGGCGCCGTCCGCTTCGCCGGGCTGACCGGCACGAAGGTGCGGGCCCTGGACCCGGCGCTGCGGCTGGGCGACGAGGGGCTCGGCGCCGGGGACGTGGTCGCGGTCGGCGGCCTGGAACTGAGGGTCGTACCGACCCCTGGTCACACCTCGGACTCCCTCTGCTTCCATCTCCCGGCCGACCGGGCCGTCCTGACGGGCGACACCGTCCTGGGCCGCGGCACGACCGTCGTGGCGCACCCCGACGGCCGCCTGGGCGACTATCTGGACTCCCTGCGGCGGCTGAGGTCGCTGACGGTCGACGACGGCGTCCACACGGTCCTGCCGGGCCACGGCCCCGTCCTGGAGGACGCCCAGGGAGCCGTCGAGTTCTACCTGGCCCACCGCGCCCATCGCCTCGCGCAGGTCGAGACGGCGGTCGAGGACGGCTACCGCACACCGCGCGAGGTCGTCGCGCACGTGTACGCGGACGTGGACCGCTCCCTGTGGCCGGCGGCGGAACTGTCGGTGCGGGCGCAGCTGGACTATCTGGAGGAGCACGGGCTCATCTAGTCGGGGCGCCGCGCCTTGATGCCGTGCACGCGCGCGTACTCCTCGGCGAGCCAGGGCCCGAGGTCGTCGACGTACGAGCGGAGCACGGCGGGATCGCCATGGGGCTCGTACCCGAGGACGGCCGCCGCCCGCAGTTGCACGGCCCGCTCCGGGTAGTACGTGCCGAAGGCCTCGGCCATCTCCGCGAGGTCGCTGGTCCAGCCGTTCCAGCGGGGCATCACCAGTGTGAATGCGGTGCGGACGAGATGCCGGGACATGAACCGCACGAGGGGACGCCGGGCCTCGTCGGTGTCCTCGGCGGCCGCGATGCGCTGCCGCCACCGGGGCAGCAGCAGGGCGAGGTCCCCGTTGGTCTCGCGGGCGAGCAGGGAGTCGGGACGGTAGCGCGGCAGGTACTCGGCGAGGTCCTCACCGAGCAACGGCGTGCACAGACAGGCGACGAACCACCCCAGGTCGTACGTCTCCAGCTCGCTCAGCAGCCGCGCCCGGCTGTACAGCAGGATGCCGTGCCGGTCCCGTCGATCTGCGAGAACGCCTCGTCGACGGCCTCACCGAGCGCCCGGGCTGCCTCCCGGTCCGCGTCCGTGGGTTCCTCCCGGAGCGCGACCAGCAGATCCAGATCACTGCGCCCCACGCGCGCGTTGCCGCGCGGAACGGACCCGTAGAGGTACGCACTGTCCAGCCGCGCCCCGAACACCCCGAGCAGCCGGTCGCGCGCGGCGGTGACGACGGGCCAAAAGGCGTACGGCACGCGCGCGAGGGAGCCTTCGCGCGCGATGTAGCCCTGGGCGTCGAGACCTCTGGAGGTCGGGTTTTCGGACACGGGGTCACTACACCAGCCCGTCCGGCGTTCGAGGACGAGGCCGTTCAGGCCGAAGCGGGGGTCTGGGGGCGGCAGCCCCCAGGGACCGTCACCGCGAACGCTTGGCCAGCCGCTCCACGTCCAGCAGGATGACCGCCCGCGCCTCCAGCCGCAGCCACCCACGCTGCGCGAAGTCGGCCAGCGCCTTGTTGACCGTCTCGCGCGAGGCGCCGACCAGCTGGGCCAGCTCCTCCTGCGTCAGGTCGTGGACGACGTGGATGCCCTCCTCGGACTGCACGCCGAAGCGGCGCGAGAGGTCCAGCAGGGCGCGGGCGACGCGGCCGGGGACGTCGGAGAAGACCAGGTCGGACATCGCGTCGTTGGTCTTGCGCAGTCGGCGGGCGACGGCGCGCAGCAGGGCGCCGGCCACCTCGGGGCGAGCGCTCAGCCAGGGCTGCAGATCACCGTGGCCGAGACCGAGGAGCTTGACCTCCGTCAGGGCGGTGGCCGTGGCGGTGCGCGGGCCCGGGTCGAAGAGCGACAGCTCGCCGATCAGCTCGCTGGGGCCGACGACGGCGAGCATGTTCTCGCGGCCGTCGGGGGAGGTGCGGTGGAGCTTCACCTTGCCCTCGGTGACGACGTAAAGCCGGTCACCGGGGTCGCCCTCGTGGAAGAGCGAGTCACCGCGCGCGAGGGTGACCTCACTCATGGAGGCGCGGAGCTCCGCGGCCTGCTCGTCGTCGAGCGCCGCGAAGAGCGGGTTCCGCCGCAGAACGTCGTCCACGAGTTCTCTCCTTGTCGACCTGCTCAGGGGATCTTGCTCCCCCTTGGTACCAGGGGACCGTGTTCCCCATTTTGCCGGACGGTCCAAACAGTGTGATCTGTCACAAGGATGCCGCACACCTGTCCCGAGGTAAGCGGCAGGGGTCCAATTGGGGGCCGATCTCCCGGGTCCGGGGCGGATGTCAGTGCCGGGCTTTAGGCTGGCCGGGTGTCCAAATCGCCGGTGAGAGCACAGGCCAAGGGGGCTGGGCGGGTGGTTGTACGTCGTGATTCCGCTGTGGGCGAACAGAACTCCGGTGGCGGAAAGAAACCGGCAAAAGTGACAAAAAGCGCTCCGGTGAAGAAGGCTGCCGCAGCGAAGAAGGTTGCAGCGAAGAAGACCGTGGCGAAAAAGGCCGCCGTGAAAAAGACGGCGGCCGTCAAGAAAGCCGCCGTCGTGCCCAAGAAGGCGTCCGCCGCGGTCGAGGGCGCCCCTCCCGCGAAGGCCACCGCCAGGCCGCCGAAGAACGAGTCGCGCACCGCCCTCGTTCGGCGTGCCCGCCGTATCGACCGCGAGCTCGCCGAGGTGTATCCGTACGCCCACCCCGAGCTGGACTTCGAGAACCCCTTCCAGCTCCTGGTCGCCACCGTCCTGTCCGCCCAGACCACGGACCTCCGGGTCAACCAGACGACGCCCGGGCTGTTCGCCAAGTACCCGACGCCGGAGGACCTGGCCGCCGCGAACCCCGAGGAGGTCGAGGAGATCCTCCGCCCGACCGGCTTCTTCCGGGCCAAGACCAAGTCGGTCATGGGGTTGTCGAAGGCGCTGGTGGAGCAGTTCGGCGGGGAGGTCCCCGGCCGTCTGGAAGACCTGGTCAAGCTGCCCGGGGTCGGCCGCAAGACCGCCTTCGTCGTGCTCGGGAACGCCTTCGGGCGGCCCGGCATCACCGTGGACACGCACTTCCAGCGGCTGGTGCGGCGCTGGCAGTGGACGGACGAGACCGAGCCGGACAAGATCGAGGCCGCCGTCGGCGGACTCTTCCCCAAGAGCGACTGGACGATGCTCTCGCACCACGTGATCTTCCACGGCCGGCGCATCTGCCACGCTCGCAAGCCCGCCTGCGGCGCCTGCCCCATCGCCCCGCTCTGCCCGGCGTACGGCGAGGGCGAGACGGACCCGGAGAAGGCGAAGAAGCTGCTCAAGTACGAGAAGGGCGGCTTCCCCGGCCAGCGCCTCAAGCCCCCGCAGTCGTACCTGGACGCGGGCGGCAAGCCGGCGCCGCCGCTGGGGGCCGGATGACGGGCGGCACGGCAGAGCCCCGGGTCCAGGAACGATCTCGGGCCTTCCGGGCGTTGGATTCGGCAGGACGGGGGTGGCGATGACGCGCGCGAGTAATACGAGCAATACGCAGGGTGGTCCGGTGGTCCTCAGCAAGGAGGGGCTGCCCGAGTGGCTGGACCCGGTGGTGCGGGCCGTGGAGACGGTGCAGCCGCTGCAGCTCAGCCGCTTCCTGCCGCCGGAGAACGGGGCGGGGCGGCAGTCCGCCGTACTGATCCTGTTCGGCGAGGGAGAGCGCGGCCCAGAGCTGCTGCTGATGGAGCGGGCGAGTTCGCTCCGGTCGCACGCCGGGCAGCCGTCCTTCCCCGGCGGCGCCCTCGACCCCGAGGACGGCGACCCGAAGGCCGACGGGCCGCTGCGGGCCGCTCTCCGCGAGGCCGAGGAGGAGACCGGGCTCGATCCCTCCGGCGTGCAGCTCTTCGGGGTGCTGCCCAGGCTGTACATCCCGGTCAGCGGCTTCGTGGTGACCCCCGTGATGGGCTGGTGGCGCGAGCCGAGCCCGGTCGGGGTCGTGGATCCGAACGAGACGGCCCGGGTGTTCACCGTCCCCGTGGCGGATCTCACGGACCCGGCCAACCGGGCCACCACCGTGCACCCCAGCGGTCACCGAGGTCCGGCATTTCTGGTCGAATCGGCCCTGGTCTGGGGCTTCACGGCCGGAATCATCGACCGTCTGTTCCACTACGCGGGCTGGGAGCGGCCCTGGGACCGGGAGAAGCAGGTCCCGCTCGACTGGCGGTCATGACAGGGTGTCTGCCGTGCTGTGTCTTCCCGGGGGACACTGTGCTCGGTCGCCGCTGCGCGGCGGGCCGGCCCCCGGCCGACCTGAGGTGACCGCAGAGTGATGAGGCGAGGCTCGAACCGGTGAACGTGCTGGACATCCTGTTGCTGGTCGCCGCCGTGTGGTTCGCGATCGTGGGTTACCGCCAGGGGTTCGTCGTCGGAATCCTGTCGGTGATCGGCTTCCTGGGCGGTGGTCTCGTCGCCGTCTACGTCCTGCCCGTCATCTGGGACGCACTGACCGACAACGCCGAGGTGAGCACGACGGCCGCCGTCGTCGCGGTCGTCGTCGTCATCGTCTGCGCCTCCGTCGGCCAGGCCCTGACCACCCATCTCGGCAACAAGCTGCGCCGCCACATCACCTGGTCCCCGGCCCGCGCCCTGGACGCGACCGGCGGCGCCCTGGTCAACGTCGTGGCGATGCTCCTGGTGGCCTGGCTGATCGGCTCGGCCCTGGCCGGTACGACGCTGCCGACCCTCGGCAAGGAGGTCCGCGGCTCCAAGGTGCTCCTCGGTGTCGCCCGGGCCCTGCCCGACCAGGCCGACACCTGGTTCGCGGATTTCTCCTCGGTCCTCGCGCAGAACGGCTTCCCGCAGGTCTTCAGCCCGTTCTCGAACGAGCCGATCAACGATGTCCGTCCCCCCGACCCGGCCCTCGCGAACAGCCCCGTGGTCACGCGCGCGAAGCGCTCCATCGTCAAGGTCATGGGCACCGCGCAGAGCTGCGGCAAGGTCCTGGAGGGCAGCGGCTTCGTCTTCGGCGACCGCCGCGTCATGACCAACGCGCACGTGGTCGGAGGCGTCGACGAGCCCACCGTCCAGATAGGCGGCGAGGGCAGGAAGTACGACGCGACGGTCGTCCTCTACGACTGGCACCGCGACATCGCCGTACTGGACGTACCCGATCTCAAGGCGCCCGCCCTGAAGTTCACGACCACGGACGCCCGCAGCGGCGACGACGCGATCATCGCGGGCTTCCCGGAGAACGGGTCGTACGACGTCCGGGCCGCACGCGTGCGTGGCCGCCTCCCGGCCAACGGCCCGGACATCTATCACCGCGGTACCGTCCGCCGGGACGTCTACTCGCTGTACACGACCGTCCGCCAGGGCAACTCCGGCGGCCCGCTGCTCACGCCCAAGGGCAATGTGTACGGCGTGGTGTTCGCGAAGTCCCTCGACGACGCCGACACGGGGTACGCCCTCACCGCGGACGAGATCCAGGAGGACATCACCAAGGGGCGTACCGCGAACCAGCAGGTGGACAGCGACAGCTGCGCGCTGTGAGCCGCCGTTGCGCAGAAGTGGGGCCGGTCAGCCCCGGGGATGGCGCAGGCGTACCGAGACCCAGCGGGCCCGGCGGCGCAGAATGCGCGGAATGCCCACCCTGAGATCTGTACCCGCCATCTGCGGTGCACCGCCTCGCTGGTGGGAGCTCAGGCCACTGGCCGAGCGGCGATTGCGTGCTGCGTCACTGTAGTCGTGCGTCCAGCCCATACCCCGACGTCTGCCCCCACCCCAAGGTCGATAACCGCCCCCCGAGCCCCCAATTGGCCTATGCGCCGGGCAATTGGCTGTTCGTAGGACACATGTTCAGGTCCGGATACCGGGCGCATCGGCTCGGTCACCGATCGGGCTCGGGGTCTTTCGGCCAATTGACCGGTTCTGCACAGAAAGTGCGCGTCTCACCGGTCCGGTTCGGGGTCCTTGAGCCAGTTGACCAACTCGGTCGAGAAGGCGACCGGATCCTCTTCGTGCGGGAAGTGCCCAAGCCCGTCGAACAGCCGCCAGCGGTACGGCGCTTCGACGTACTCGCCGGATCCGGCCGCGCTGCGGGTGCGCATCACCGGGTCGAGTGAGCCGTGCAGATGGAGGGTCGGCACCCGCAGGGGGCGCTTCATACGGCGGTTGAACTGGATGCCGTCCGGGCGGGCCATGGAGCGGACCATCCAGCGGTACGGCTCGACCGAGCAGTGCGCCGTCGACGGGATGCACATCGCGAGGCGGTACGTCTCCACCGCCTCCTCGTCCGGCAGGTTCGGCCCGGACCACTCCCGGATCAGCTCGGCGACGAGTGCGCCGTCGTCCGCGGTGAGCTGCCGCTCGGGGATCCAGGGGCGCTGGAACCCCCAGATGTAGGAGCCCGCGCGGGTCTGCTTGACGTCCGAGAGCATCGCGGAGCGCCAGCGCCGGGGGTGCGGCATCGAGGCGACCGCGAGCCGGCGGACCAGCTTCGGGCGCATCACGGCCGCCGTCCACGCCAGATATCCGCCCAGGTCGTGGCCGACCAGCGCGGCGTCCGGCTCGCCCAGGGAGCGGATCACGCCGGTGATGTCGAGGGCGAGGTTCGCGGGGTCGTAGCCGCGCGGCGTGCGGTCGCTGCCGCCGACACCGCGCAGATCCATGGCGACGGCCCTGAAGCCCGCGTCGGCCAGCGCGGTCAGCTGGTGCCGCCAGGTCCACCAGAACTGCGGGAAGCCGTGCAGCAGCAGTACCAGCGGCCCGTCGCCGGCCTCGGCGATGTGGAAGCGGGCGCCGTTGGCGGCCACGTCCCGATGGGTCACCTTCGTCCCGTCGGGCAGGGCGTCCGGCCGTACGACCGAGGTGGGTTGCGCCGAAGGTGATTGCCCCGCGGAGGGGGAGGAGCCCGTCATGAGGACGAGCGTGCCACAGCCTCGATGGCCGCGGGGGCCCGGTCCTCGAGCGCCGGGGTCTGAGGCTGCTCCGGCCGCGGGTGCGGCTTGGCCTTCTGCAGGATCCCCGCCGTCTCCTTCATCGACGCCGCGACCTTCTGCGGGCCCTTGCCCTTCTTCGCCTTCTTCGCGAAGAGCACGCCGATCAGCACGAGGACGACCGCGACCAGCACGTTCGCCGCGAAGGACAGCAGGAAGCAGATTGCCAGGTTCCAGTCGCTCCAGGTCCGGATGCCGTACGCCAGCGCGAAGTTGAGCATCGGCAGGGAGAACACCAGCACCGCGCCGGCCACCGTGAAGGCGCCGCCGCTCGTCGCGCCGCGCTTGACGTCCTGCTTGAGCTGCGCCTTGGCCAGCGCGATCTCGTCATGCACCAGCGCCGACATCTCGGTCGTCGCGGAGGCGAACAGCTGGCCGATGCTGCGTTCGGCGCCGACCGGGCTGCCGTCGGGTGCGCTCATCGCGGTCTCCCTCACTCTCTTTTTGTACCGTCTCGTCAGATCATGCCGGACGGTCGTCATCGTCGCCTGCCCTGCCCGGCACTTCGGCAAGCGCGCGTCGTTCGGCGGCCTTCCGTTCGGCGGTCCGGCGGTGCTCGGCGGCCTTGTTCTCGTAGATCGCGGCCATCCGCAGGTGGTACGCCGGGTCGTCCTCCTCGTAGATGTCCGGGATGCCGTCGAGGTCCTCGTCGCGCTCCTCGGCCTCGCACAGCTTGCGGTACTTGGTGTTCCGTATCTTCAGCAGCACCGTCGCCAGTCCTGCCGCGATGAGGGAGCCCGTCAGCACGGCGGCCTTGACCTCGTCCGTCAGTACGGCGTCCCCGTCGAAGGCGAGTTCGCCGATCAGCAGCGACACGGTGAAGCCGATGCCGGCCAGCGTCGCCACCGCGAACACATCGGCCCAGGCGAGGTCCTCGCTGAGCGAGGCCCGGGTGAAACGGGCCGTCAGCCAGGTACCGCCGAAGATCCCGAGGGCCTTGCCGACGACGAGCCCGAGGACGACACCCAGCGTCTCCGGCCTGGTGAACACGTCGCCGAGCGCACCGCCCGAGATGGCGACACCCGCGCTGAACAGGGCGAAGAGCGGGACGGCGAGGCCGGCCGACAGCGGCCGTACGAGATGCTCGATGTGCTCGCCCGGCGAGTGCGCCTCGCCCTCGTGGCGGTGGCAGCGCAGCATCAGGCCCATCGCCACGCCCGCGATCGTCGCGTGGACGCCGCTGTTGTACATCAGCGCCCAGATGACGAGCGCGAGCGGGACATACACGTACCACCCGCGCACACCCTTCTTCAGCAGTAGCCAGAAGACGGCGAGGCCCACCACGGCGCCGCCCAGCGCGGCGAAGTCGATGGTGCTCGTGAAGAAGACCGCGATGATCAGGATCGCGAAGAGGTCGTCCACGACCGCGAGGGTGAGCAGGAAGGCGCGCAGGGCGCTCGGCAGCGACGTACCGATGACGGCGAGCACCGCCAGCGCGAACGCGATGTCGGTTGCGGTGGGCACCGCCCAGCCCTGGAGCGAGCCGCCGCCGCTCAGGTTGGTGAGGGTGTAGACGAGCGCCGGTACGGCCATCCCGCACAGGGCCGCGACGACCGGCAGCGCGGCCGCCCTGGGGTCGCGGAGATCACCGGCGACCAACTCGCGCTTGAGCTCGATGCCGGCGACGAAGAAGAACACCGCGAGAAGCCCGTCAGCGGCCCAGTGCGCGACCGACAGATGCAGGCCGAGGGCCGCGGGGCCGAAGTGGAAGTGGCTGACGCTCTCGTAACTGTCGTGCAGCGCGGGGATGTTCGCCCAGATCAGCGCCGTGATCGCGGCTATGAGCAGCAGTACGCCGCCGACGGTCTCGGTGCGCAGCGCGTCCGCGACGAAGGTCCGCTCGGGCAGGGACAGACGTCCGAGGACCTTGCGGGGGGCGGTGGTGCGGGGCGCGGTCACGGGGGAGACCTCCGGTCGGTGGGCAGGGAAGTGCTGCTTGCCGACCAGACTTCCCGGCACACCTTGAGGGTCACGCAGTTTTGCTTAGTTTACCTAAAAGGGGCGCCCGGCGCGTTCTCGCGCCGGGCGCCCCTGTGAGCTGGGGAAACCTCAGTCCTCGCTGGGCGCCGCCGGGAGCTTCGCCTGGATGAGGTCCATGACCGTCGAGTCCGTCAGCGTCGTCACATCACCGAGCTGGCGGTTCTCCGCGACGTCCCGCAGCAGGCGCCGCATGATCTTGCCGGAGCGGGTCTTCGGCAGCTCCGCCACCGGCAGGATCCGCTTCGGCTTGGCGATCGGGCCGAGGGTGGCGCCGACGTGGTTGCGCAGACCGGCGACGAGGCCCTCGTCCTCGGCGTTCGCCGTGCCACGCAGGATCACGAAGGCGACGATCGCCTGGCCCGTCGTCTCGTCCGCCGCGCCGACGACGGCCGCCTCGGCGACCGACGGGTGCGAGACGAGCGCGGACTCCACCTCGGTGGTGGAGATGTTGTGCCCGGAGACGAGCATGACGTCGTCCACGCGGCCCAGCAGCCAGATGTCGCCGTCGTCGTCCTTCTTCGCGCCGTCACCGGCGAAGTACTTGCCCTCGAAGCGGGACCAGTAGGTGTCGAGGAAGCGCTGGTCGTCGCCCCAGATGGTGCGCAGCATCGACGGCCACGGCTCGGTGAGGACCAGGTAGCCGCCACCGCCGTTCGGGACCTCGTTCGCCTCGTCGTCCACGACGGTGGCGGAGATACCGGGCAGCGGTGTCTGCGCGGAGCCCGGCTTGGTGGCGGTGACACCGGGCAGCGGCGAGATCATCATCGCGCCGGTCTCGGTCTGCCACCAGGTGTCCACGATCGGCGTCCGGTCGGAGCCGATGTTCTTCCGGTACCAGATCCAGGCCTCGGGGTTGATCGGCTCACCGACCGACCCCAGCACCCGCAGGGAGGACAGGTCGAACTTCGCGGGGATGTCGTCGCCCCACTTCATGAACGTACGGATCGCCGTCGGCGCCGTGTACAGGATCGTCACCCCGTACTTCTGGATGATCTCCCAGAAGCGGCCCTGGTGCGGGGTGTCCGGCGTGCCCTCGTACATGACCTGCGTCGCGCCGTTGGCCAGCGGACCGTAGACGATGTACGAGTGCCCGGTGACCCAGCCGACGTCGGCCGTGCACCAGTAGACGTCGGTCTCCGGCTTGAGGTCGAAGACGGCGTGGTGGGTGTACGCGGTCTGGGTGAGGTAGCCGCCGGAGGTGTGCAGGATGCCCTTCGGCTTACCCGTCGTACCGGACGTGTACAGGATGAACAGCGGGTGCTCGGCGTCGAACGCCTCCGGCGTGTGCTCGGCCGACTGCCGCTCGACGATCTCGTGCCACCACACGTCGCGGCCTTCGGTCCAGGCGACTTCCTGGCCGGTACGGCGGACCACGAGCACGTGCTCGACGTTGTCCACCTTGCCGATCGCCTCGTCGACGGCCGGCTTGAGCGCGGACGGCTTGCCGCGCCGGTAGCCGCCGTCGGAGGTGATGACGACCTTGGCGTCGGCGTCCTGGATACGGGTGGCGAGCGCGTCGGCCGAGAAGCCGCCGAAGACGACGGAGTGCGCGGCACCGATCCGCGCGCACGCCAGCATCGCGATCGCCGTCTCCGGGATCATCGGCATGTAGACGGCGACCCGGTCACCCGCCTGAACGCCCAGCTCCAGCAGCGCGTTGGCGGCCTTGCTCACCTCGTCCTTGAGCTCGGCATAGGTGAGGGCACGGCTGTCACCGGGCTCGCCCTCGAAGTGGATGGCGACGCGGTCGCCGTTCCCCGCCTCGACATGCCGGTCCACGCAGTTGTACGCGACGTTGAGCTCGCCGTCCTTGAACCACTTGGCGAACGGCGGGTTCGACCAGTCCAGCGTCTCTGTCGGTTCCTTGGCCCAGGTCAGCCGCCGGGCCTGCTCGGCCCAGAAGCCGAGCCTGTCAGCCTTGGCCTGTTCGTACGCCTCTGCCGTGACGTTGGCGTTGGCGGCCAGGTCAGCCGGCGGCGCGAAGCGTCGCTCCTCCTTCAAGAGGTTGGCCAGGCTTTCGTTGCTCACGACATCTCCCTTTCCCAGGGTGTCCGTTGTGTCCCAGGCCACAGCTCATCAGACCCGGGGTGCCGATGACAAGGGCCGACGTGGAATTGGTTTAGACCTGTGGATGGGTGTGCTGAGGCATCCGGAGTCATCCGTACCCACGGACGCCGACGGGGCCGAGTTCAGCATGTGTCACGACTCTCACGTCCCAGTGCACCCGTGCCGCACGGAGACGGTCACGTCTTTCCTGGCCCGGGCGTGTCGGGACAGTCCGGCCGCCGGACACACCACGGGTGCGGACCCGCACCGAGCCGAGCCGCACACCCGTGGCGGACCGGTGCCGGTCAGGCGGACCGGTCTGCCGCCTCCGCATGATCGAACACCTTGGCCTCGTCCGCCTCGGTGAGCAGATACGCCTGTGCCTCACCCACGTGGAAGTACATCCCGTGCAGCTCCAACGCGCCGTCCCGCAGGGCCCGGGACACCGACTCGTGGGCGCGCAGATGCTCCAACTGCTGGACCACATTGGTCAGGCAGAGCTGCTCGACCGCGTCGGCCGGTGCCCGGTCCGCGAGCCGGGCCCACGGCCGGCTCTTGTCGGCCATGCACTCCAGGCTCGGCAGCCCGTGCCGCAGCCACCGCTTCAGCGGCGTCCGGGCGCCGCCGGGCTCGGCGTCGAGCAGCGCCTGCATGGCCCCGCACCCGGAGTGCCCGCACACCGTGATGGACCGCACCTGCAGCACGTCCACCGCGTACTCGATCGCGGCCGCCACCGAGTCGTCACCGCTCTCGTCCCCGGGGAGGGGGACGAGGTTGCCCACATTGCGCACCACGAACAGGTCGCCCGGACCACTGGAGGTGATCATCGACGTGACGAGCCGCGAGTCGGCGCAGGTGAGGAAGAGCTGGGACGGTCGCTGCCCCTCCCGGGCAAGCCGGGCCAGCTCACTGCGCACGAGCGGTGCGGTGTTTCGCTGGAACGCGCTGATGCCGCGCGCCAGTTGGTGTCCGCTCCGGCCGGCGGGGCCATGGGGCACACCCGGACCGGTCGGCCCGCCGGGGTGATCGGCGTCCGGCGCGGACTGCGGGCGCTCGCACCGGTGGTTGCGCCACGGCGTCCAGGGACGGCAGCGGCAGTCGACGGAGGACTCGCCGTGCTCCTCGTGGAACGGGGCGGGTTCGGCGAGGGTTCGGGTTCCGGTCCGGCGGCCGGTCACCTCGGCCGAGCCGCCCTGTGCGGTGTGCGTGTTCTGCCAGTCCTGCAGTGACTCGTACGCCGCGTGGTCCATGAACGACCCGTCCAACTCCACGACGGCTCGGGCGCCTTGGGGTACGAGATGCAGGGCCCGGCTGAGCCGTGGCACCGCGAGGAACGTCAACTGCCCTCGGACATGTACGTGATGGACTCCTTCCTTCTCCTCGTGCGTGATGCGGGTGCGGGCGAGGCGTTGCATGGCGACGGCGACGGCCACGGCGATCCCGAGCAGCACGCCTGTCAGGACGCCGAGGAACACCACGCCGAGTGTGGTGACGGCGTACACCAGCACTTCTCGGTGGCGGGTCACCGTGCGGATGTGGTGCAGGGACACCATCTGGATGCCGACGGCCATCACCAGGGCGGCGAGCGAGGCGAGCGGGATGAGCTCCAGGAGCGGGACCATCAGCAGCGCGGCGATCACTACGAGAACGCCGTGCAGCATCGTGGAGTTCCGGCTCACCGCGCCCGCGTTCACATTCGCCGAACTTCTCACGGCCACACCGGCGACCGGCAGTCCGCCGAGCGCGCCGGAGACGATGTTGGCGGCTCCCTGGCCGAGCAGTTCGCGGTCGAGGTCGGCGCGTTTGACGCGGGCGGTCAGCCCTGGTCTTGCGGCCACCAGCTTGTCCACGGCGACCGCGCCGAGCAGGGACTGCACGCTGCACACCAGTGTGGTGGTCAGCACGGCCGTGGTCAGGCCGAGCGCAGGCCCCTCGGGAAGACCGGCCAGGGCGTGGCTGCTCCAGGACGGCAGGTCGACCTTGGGCACGCCGATCCCCGAGAGCGAGGCGGCCGCGGTGGCGCCGGCCACGGCGACGAGCGCGGCCGGGATCCTGCGCAGCAGGCGCCCCGCCCGGCCGGGGATCCGCGGCCAGAGCAGCAGCAGGGTCAGGGTCAGCACGCTGACGGCCACGGCGGCGGGGTGCAGGTTCGCCAACTGGGCGGGCAGTGCCCGGAGGTTGGCGAGGACGGAGCTCTGCGGGGTGCCGCCGAGGACGATGTGCAGCTGGGCGACGGCGATGGTGACGCCGATTCCGGCGAGCATGCCGTGCACGATGGCGGGGCTGACGGCGAGCGCGGTGCGGGCCACGCGCAGGCAGCCGAGGCCCAGTTGGGCGAGGCCGGCGAGGACCGTGACGGCGCAGGTGGTACGCCAGCCGTAGCGGTGGATGAGGTCGGCGGTGACCACCGTGAGTCCCGCGGCGGGGCCGCTGACCTGCAGCGGACAGCCGCCGATCCGGCCGGCGACGAGCCCGCCGACCCCGGCGGCCACCAGGCCGGCCTGGAGCGGGGCGCCGGTGGCGAGGGCGATGCCCAGCGACAGCGGGAGGGCGATCAGGAAGACCGCGACCGCGGCGGACACGTCGGCACCCGCGATGCGGAAGCGGCGGCGCGGGCCCGGTGGCGGGCTGTGGGCCTGGTGGTCGGACTGGGGCCGACTCGGGTCGGTGGCGCGGATGGGGGCGCAGGCTGACATGTTTCCCGTCTCCTCCGGGCAGCGCGGTCGCGGATCAGGTCGTCCCCGCCGATGGGCGGGGGTCGGGACGCGGCCGTGGGTCACGGCGTGCAGCGGCGGGATGAATCAACGCTCGGTAAATGGATCGTAATTCAGAGTAAAGGCCAGGCATAGACTTTCCTGGCAAATGGGGTAATCGCTCACTCCAATGAGTGAAGCGGTCATTTCATCGGCTTGTCGTACTAATTCCTTCTCGGCCCCGTGCGACCTTGGCGGCGCTGTCGGGTTGCCCCGGCAAACCACCAGAAAACGCCCTCACCGGCGTTGGCCTGAGAGAAGGAAGAAGGTGAGCGGAACATGACCGCCACCCAGAGGATCGCCGTGGGCGTCGTGATCACCGCGTCCTGTGTCGCGTGGGTCGCCGGCTGTGCGATCGGCTCCAACGGTTCCAAGACAGGTGCTCTCGGTCCGCAGAAGGTCCGTCCGGTCCATGTGCACGGGAGCGCGGTCCGCCTGATCGGCGACGGCTCCACCGCGTACACCGGCGCCCAGCCGCATCTGCCAAGACCCGAGCGTCTGCGGCCCGGCCAGAAGCCCCCGCAGTTCGTCGTCTTCTCCTGGGACGGCGCCGGCGAGGACAGCCAGAAGCTGTTCTCCCACTTCCGCAAGCTCTCCAAGGCCAACCACGCGACCATGACGTACTTCCTCAGCGGCGTGTACATGCTGCCGGAGGACAAACGCGACCTCTACAAGCCCCCGGAGCACTCGGTGGGCAGCTCGGACATCGGCTTCAACGACGAGCAGGGCATCGCCGACACCGTGAAGCAGCTGCGTCTGGCGTGGCTGGAGGGCAACGAGATCGGCACCCACTTCAACGGCCACTTCTGCGGGAAGAACGGCGGGGTCGGCGAGTGGTCGGTCGCGCAGTGGATGAGCGAGATCGCACAGGCCAAGAAGTTCGTGAAGAGCTGGAAGACCAACTCCGGCATGGAGAAGGCGGCCCCCCTGCCCTTCGACTACGACAAGGAGCTCATCGGTGCGCGCACACCCTGTCTGGAGGGCCAGAAGAACTTCATGAAGGCCGCGAGCAAGCTGGGCTTCCGCTACGACACCAGCGGGGTCAACGAGCAGGTCTGGCCGAAGAAGAGGGAAGGGCTGTGGGACCTGTCGATGCAGCTCGTGCCCTTCCCGGGGCACTCCTATGAGCAGCTCACCATGGACTACAACTTCATGGTCAACCAGTCCGGCACGCAGACCCAGGGCGACCCCGACATGTTCGACCACTGGGGCGACCAGATGCGCGACGGCCTGCTCAAGGGCTTCCGCCGCGCCTACGAGGGCAACCGTGCGCCCCTGGTCATCGGCAACCACTTCGAGTCCTGGAACGGCGGCACCTACATGCGGGCCGTCGACGAGGTCGTCGAGACGGTCTGCAACAAGCCCGACGTGCGCTGTGTGTCCTTCCATCAGCTGGCCGACTGGCTGGACGCCCAGGACCCGCGGATCCTGGCGAAACTGCGCACTCTCAAGGTCGGCCAGGCGCCCAAGCAGGGCTGGGCGGCCTTCCTGTCGGGCCACCCGGCTCCGGCCCCGAAGGGCGCACCCGGGGCACCGGCCGTGAGGCGGTAGCCGTCAGGCGGAGGCGGCGACACCCTCACCGAGCACGAACCCGGGGTCGATCTGCGCGGCCAGGTCGGCCCCGGTGCGGGCATCGCCCCACGAGGCCGCGTTCTTCAGGTGGAAGTGCACCATCTGCCGCGTGTAGCGCTCCCAGTCGCGCAGCTCGTACGTCGCGTCCGTGGCGAGCTGGAGGGCGTGCAGGGCACGCCGGTTGGCGCCCTCCAGGAACTCGAACCTGAGCGGCCGCCCCCTCTCCATGGCGCGCACCCAGTCCGAGTGCCCGACCGTCATCAGCAGGTCGTCCCCGACCTCGGCGCGGAGGAAGTCGAGGTCGTCCGGCCCCTGCACCTTGTTGCCGACGACCTTCAGGACGACACCGTAGTCACGGGCGTACTCCTTGTACTGGCGATAGACGGAGACCCCCTTCCGGGTCGGCTCGGCGACGAGGAAAGTGATGTCGAAGCGGGTGAACATGCCGGAGGCGAAGGAGTCCGAGCCCGCCGTCATGTCCACCACGACGTACTCGCCGGGCCCGTCCACCAGGTGGTTCAGGCACAGCTCCACCGCTCCCGTCTTGGAGTGGTAGCAGGCGACCCCCAGGTCGGCGTCGGTGAAGGGGCCGGTGACCATCAAACGGACGGCGTTGCCGTCGAGTTCCACCTGCCGGGCACAGGCCTCGTAGACCGGGTTGTCCTCGCACACCCGCAGCAGCCGCGAACCCTCGCCGGGCGGGGTGGTCTTGATCATCGTCTCGGCGGAGGTGATACGGGGGTTGCAGCCGCGCAGATGGTCCTTGATCAGCGGCAGCCTCTCGCCCATCGCCGGCAGCGCGGCGGCCTCCGCCTCGTCGAGGCCCAGCGCGGCGCCCAGGTGCTGGTTGATGTCCGCGTCCACGGCGAGGACGGGCGCTCCGGTGGCCGCGAGATGACGGATGAACAGGGAGGACAGGGTCGTCTTGCCGCTGCCGCCCTTCCCGACGAAAGCAATTTTCATGTTCACGAAGGGTAGTCGGGCGATAGCTGTGTGTGGCAGACGGGCGTGAGGAAGACCACTCAATCGTGGGGTGCGCCCCGGGGGTGGCTAGTGTCGTACTCATGAGTACGACAGGCGCGAACGCCGATCCGCTCGCGGCCCTGGGCTCGCTGCCCGGGGTGGCCGAGTCCGTGGAATCCGTGCGCAAGGCCGTGGACCGGGTCTACGGGCACCGGGTCATGCGGCGCCGCAGCAACGAGATCACCTCCGAGGCGGCGCTGCGCGGTGCCCGCGGTTCTGCCGCGCTGTCCGGCGCCGACTGGGCCCTGGAGGAGGTGCGGCGGCGCACCGACTTCAGCGGTGACGACGACGCGCGCGTGATGGGCGCGGCCCTCAGGCTGACCGCGGAGGCGGGCCAACTGCTGTCCGTCTGGCGCCAGTCGCCCCTGCGGGTGCTCGCCCGGCTGCACCTGGTGGCCGCCGCCACCAACGGGGAGGAAGTCGGACGGCCGCGGCTGGCGGGCGAGCCGGTCGACGAGCCGCTGATCGAGCTGCCGTTGCCGGGCGCGGACGAGGTGCACGGCCGGCTCGAGGGCCTCGCGGAGCTGATCATCACCGGCAGCTCCGCGCCCGCCCTGGTGACGGCCGCAGTCGTCCACGGCGAACTCCTCGCACTGCGCCCCTTCGCGTCCCACAACGGCCTGGTCGCACGCACCGCCGAGCGCATCGTCCTGGTGGGCAGCGGCCTCGACCCGAAGTCCGTCTGCCCGGCCGAGGTGGGCCACGCCGAGCTGGGGCGCGCGGCCTACCTGGCGGCGCTCGAGGGGTACGTCTCCGGCACGCCGGACGGCATGGCCGCCTGGATCGCCCACTGCGGCAGGGCGGTCGAGCTGGGTGCGCGCGAGTCGACGGCCGTGTGCGAGGCGCTGCAACGCGGGGCGGCGTAGGGACCCCAGCAGGGTCCGGAAAAGGGTTGCGGCGGTACGAGGATTCGTACCGCCGCTGGCATGCTCACCGAGTTACCAAGCGTCCTCGATATGTTGCCCATCAGGCCGGGAACTTTGCCCGTCACCTGGTGTGGCTGGCCCGTAATCGACGGGTCGACGTCGCGTGGGTGCCCGGTGTTCATGCTTCGGTCCGTGGGGCCAAATGCGTTATTAAGGTGATCCTTTCGGATGTCCTTGGTCTCGCGGGCCGTTAACCCCTTTGTACTCCAGGTCCGAAGCAAGTGGAACCCCCGGCTGCACTTCTTTACTTTTGGTCTCAAATAGGCCATAAACGGGCGCCGGGATCTCGAACGGGGACTTGGTCCCGGTGAACCGACAGGTCAGACGATCGCCGCCCGCCGCCGACTGGCGTACCAGACAAGACCCGCGGTGGCCGCCGCGGCGCCTATCGCCGCGGCCGCCACGAGGGCCGGACGGGGCGGTACGGAGAATGCGGGGATCCGCTGCTTGAGCCTCACCGGCCGGTGGAAATCGAGAATCGGCCACCCGCGCGCGAGTGCCTCGCGGCGCAGCGCGCGATCCGGGTTCACGGCATGCGGAAGGCCGACCTCCCGCAGCATCGGCAGGTCGGTCGCCGAGTCGCTGTAGGCGTAGCAGCGGTCGAGGTCGTACCCCTCGGACCGGGCCAGTTCCTTGATCGCCTCGGCCTTCGTCGGGCCGTACGCGTAGTACTCCACCTCGCCGGTGTAGCAGCCGTCCTCGCCCACGACCATGCGTGTCGCCACCACGCGGTCCGCGCCGAGCAGCTCGCCGATCGGCTCCACCACCTCCGCACCCGAGGTCGACACGATGACGACGTCGCGGCCGGCGGTGTGGTGCTCCTCGATGAGGGAGGCGGCCTCGTCGTAGATGATCGGGTCGATCAGGTCGTGCAGGGTCTCGGCGACGATCTCCTTGACCTGCTGGACGTTCCAGCCGCGGACGAGCGAGGACAGGTACTCGCGCGTCCGCTCCATCTGGTGGTGGTCCATGCCGCCGACGAGGAAGACGAACTGGGCATATGCGGTACGCAAGGCGGCCCTGCGGTTGATCAGCCCGCCTTGGTAGAAGGACTTGCTGAAGGTGAGCGTGCTCGACTTCGCAATGACCGTCTTGTCCAGGTCAAAGAAGGCCGCTGTGCGGGGCAAGGAGTGGTTTTCCACGCCCCGAGCATAGGCGCAGCCCATTCGGCGTAAGGTGGGGCGCGTGGGTTTGCCTGAGAAGGGTCTCGGGTACACCATGGAAGTCACGGATCGTTCGCGACCGTGCTAACCCGGTCCGGCTCCTCCCCCCCCCCGAGTCGGCCGTGGAGACGACCCCCACTCTCCCCCCCGGTGGGGGTCGTCGCATGTCCGGGCGGGTTTTCCGGCTCTCTTTCACTTCCTGGCGCGGCTGTACGGCCGTCATGACGCGGCCGCGGCCGCGTCTTCCGCATGCCCATGATCCGTCACCGTGTGTAGCCGCCGGGCTGCGCTGAGGAAGGCGTGCATGGATGGGCACAGGGGTCACCGGTATGGGTGATGGCGTTATTCACAACCACCGAGTTGTCCACAGTTATCGACCATGATCCGCAGGATTTCCGGGATCGCTGCACCGTGATTCAAACGCGTCCCGCTCGCGCCGGGTTCAAGACCGGTTCCGGTTTGTCGGGCGGGTTCGGCCGGTTCGTATCGGCCGCTCATATGGAGACCGGTTGCCGGTTCTTCACACGTTTGGGAATCGCGGGGCCGCAGGGGCCGCGCGAGAGATGCAGCGAAGGGGGACTCAGACCGTGGCCGGAGCCGTCACACATGAACCGCCGCCCGCCGCCTCGGGGCGGCAGGCAGGACCATTGATCGTCACGGAGGACGTGGAACTCCTCGACGACCTGCTGCGCCTGTGCGCCGCGGCAGGAGCGACACCCGAGGTCCACCACTCGGTGCCGGAGCGCGCGGGCGGCTGGGAGGCAGCACCGCTCGTCCTGGTCGGCGACGACGCCGCGCGGCGGGTGCGCGGGGCCGCCCGCAGACGAGGAGTGGTGCTGGTCGGCCGCGACCAGGACGACTCCGGGGTCTGGCGCCGGGCCGTCGAGATCGGCGCCGACCACGTGCTGGTGCTGCCGGACGGCGAACAGTGGCTGGTCGACCGCATCGCCGATGTGGCCGAGGGCGTGGGCCGGCCCGCCCTCACGGTCGGCGTCATCGGAGGCCGAGGCGGGGCCGGGGCGTCCACGCTCGCGTGCGCCCTCGCCGTCACCTCCGCACGCGAGGGGCTGCGCACCCTGCTCGTGGACGCCGATCCGCTCGGCGGCGGACTCGACGTACTGCTCGGCGGCGAGAGCGCCGAGGGACTGCGCTGGCCCGCCTTCGCCGCCTCCCGCGGCCGGGTGGGCGGCGGCGCCCTGGAGGAGTCGCTGCCGCAGCTCCACTCGCTGCGGGTGCTCAGCTGGGACCGCGGCGACCGCATCGCCGTCCCGGCCCAGGCCGTACGGGCGGTGCTGGCCGCGGCCAGACGTCGGGGCGGCACCGTCGTCGTCGATCTGCCGCGCCGCATCGACGACGGGGTCGCCGAGGCGCTCGCCCAGCTCGATCTCGGCCTGCTGGTCGCCCCCGGCGAACTGCGCGCCGTCGCTGCGGCCGGACGGGTGGCGTCCGCCGTCGGCATGGTCCTGCGCGATCTGCGGGTCGCGGTACGAGGGCCGTACGCGCCCGGGCTGGACGACCGCGAGGTGGCCCGGCTGCTCGGACTGCCCCTGGCCGGCGAGCTGCCCGTGGAATCGGGGCTGCTGCGCCCCGGGGAGGGCAGGACCCCGCCCGCCGCGGACGGCCGCGGACCCCTGGCGCGCTTCTGCAAGCAGTTCTGGGAGCGGGCACTGACGGAGGCGGGGAGCGCATGAGCACGTACGCCGGAGGCCAAGGGACGGGCGGCTCCGGGGCCGCTTCGGCGAGGGGAGCCTCCAGAGCGGTGTGGCAGCCGGACGACAGGCCGCAGGTGCCGTCGTGGGCTGGACCGCGTTTGTCCCCGGGGGTGGTTGGGCGGCTGAGTGATGTGCGGCCCGCCGGCTCGGCGGGGCAATGGCGGCCGGGCGGTGATCCGGCATCCGCGGCCGTGGCTCCGGAGATGCCCTCCGGTCTCCTGGACGGCGTACGGCAGTGGCTCGTCGAGAGCGGGGCCGAGCCGACACCCGCCCGCGTCGCGCAGGCGCTGCGGGAGCAGGGGCGGGTCCTGGGGGACGCCGAAGTCCTCGGCGCGGCCGAGCAGTTGCGGTCCGAACTCGTCGGCAGCGGGCCACTCGAACCGCTGCTCGCCGATCCGTCGGTCACCGACGTGCTGGTGTCCGCCCCGGACCGGGTCTGGGTCGACCGGGGCGGCGGACTGGAGCTGACATCGGTCTCCTTCCCCGACGCGGCCGCCGTACGACGTCTCGCGCAGCGCCTGGCCGCGGTGGCCGGGCGGCGGCTCGACGACGCACGGCCATGGGCCGACGCCCGGCTGCCCGACGGGACGCGGCTGCATGCGGTGCTCCCACCGGTGGCCGTCGGCTGCACCTGTCTGTCGCTGCGCGTCGTACGGCCCCGGGCGTTCACGCTCGACGAGCTGGTCGCGGCGGGCACGGTACCGCCCGGCGGTGACCGCGTGCTGCGGGCACTGCTCGAGGCACGGCTGTCATTCCTCGTCAGCGGCGGAACGGGCAGCGGCAAGACGACTCTGCTGAGCGCGCTGCTGGGCCTGGTCGGACGCGGCGAGCGGATCGTGCTCGCCGAGGACTCCGCGGAGCTGCGGCCGGACCATCCGCACGTCGTACGGCTGGAGACCAGACCCGCCAACCAGGAGGGCGCGGGCCTCGTCACGCTCCAGGACCTGGTGCGGCAGGCGCTGCGGATGCGGCCGGACCGGCTGGTGGTGGGCGAGGTGCGCGGGCCCGAAGTGGTGCATCTGCTGGCCGCGTTGAACACCGGCCACGAGGGCGGGTGCGGCACCGTCCACGCGAATGCCGCCGCCGGTGTACCGGCCCGGCTCGAGGCGCTCGGTACGGCGGCCGGGCTCGACCGGGCCGCGCTGCACAGCCAGTTGGCGGCGGCGCTGTCGGTGGTCCTGCATCTGGTGCGGGACCGAACCGGACGGCGGCGGATCGCCGAGGTGCACGTCTTGGAGCGGGATCCGTCGGGGCTGGTGCGGACGGTGCCGGCGCTGCGGTGGGGGGAGAAGGCGTTCGTGCGTGAGCAGGGCTGGGAGCGGCTGCGGGAGTTGCTCCACGGCGAGTCCGGCGAGGCCGGCGAATCCTTGGAAGGGGGACGTCATGGGTGAGACGGCGATGGGGGCGGCAGTGCTGTGCGTCGGTGCGGCGGCGCTGCTGAGGGGCGGATGGCACTCCGGGGCGCGGCGGGCGGAGCTGTTGCTCGCGGGCGGCGGGGCGGTGAGCAGCGGGCCGCCGCCCTGGCGGGAGGTCGCCGGAGGGCTGCGGCGGATCCGCGGGCGGCTGCGGCCCGAGTGGTGGGCGGCGGCCGTCGGGGTGGTGCTGGCGCTGCTGGGTGCATCGGTGCTGCCGGTCGTCGCGGGGGCGGCCGGGGTGCCGTTGCTGCGGCGCATGCGGCTGGCCGCGGAGGCCAGGCGGGCCCGGGAGCGCCGCGGGGACGCGGTGATCGCGCTGTGCGGGGCGCTCGCCGGGGAGGTGCGGGCCGGGCGGCAGCCGGGGGATGCGCTGCCGCGTGCCGCGCGGGACTCAGGCGGGCTCGGGAGCGCGCAGGCGGCGGTGCTGGCGGCGGCGCGGTTCGGCGGCGATGTCCCGGACGCGCTCGCGGGGGCGGCACGGCAACCGGGCGCCGAGGGACTGCTGGGCCTCGCCGCCTGCTGGCGGGTGGCCGTGGACCAGGGCGCGGGCCTCGCCGCCGGACTCGACCGGCTCGAGGGGGCGCTGCGTGCCGAGCGGGACCAACGCGCGGATCTGCGCGCCCAGTTGGCCGGGGCGAAGTCCACGGCGGTGATGCTCGCGGGGTTGCCCGCTCTGGGCCTCGCCCTGGGGACGGCCCTCGGAGCCGACCCCCTGCATGTGCTGCTGCACACCGGGGCCGGGCTGGGCTGTCTGCTGGTCGGCGGTCTGCTGGAGGGCCTCGGGATGTGCTGGGCGATGCGGATCGTGCGGCGGGCGGAGGCGGCGTGAACACGGAAGTTGTCCACAGGCTGGGGGCGGCCGTGGGGATGTTGCTCGTCCTCGGGTGGCTGCTGCGCCGGCTGGAGGCCGTACGGCGTGAACGGAGAGTGCGCAGGCGGCTGGCCGGGCTGGTGGCCGCCGAGGCGGTGCAGAGCCGGCCGCGCTTCGAGGCACGGGATGCGGCGCGGCGGTGGCTGCCCGCGGTGGGTGTGGTGGGCGCCGGATGGGTCCTGGTCGGCGGCCCCACCGGACTCGTGGTGGGGCTGGCCGTCGCGGGCGGGCTGTGGCGGTGGCGTGGCCGGCAGGCGGCAGGGAGCGACCCGGAAGCGTACGACCCGGCGGAGGCGGCCCGTCAACTTCCGCTCTCGGCCGATCTGGTGGCTGCCTGCATCGCCGCAGGTGCCGGGCCCGTGGTCGCGGCACAGGCCGTGGGCGAAGCCCTGGGCGGTCCCGTCGGGGACGCGCTGGCACGAGGTGCGGCCGAGGTGCGGCTCGGCGGCGAACCGGCCGAGGCCTGGCGGCGGCTGGCCGAGCTGCCGGGCGCAGGAGCCCTCGCCCGGCTGCTGGAACGGGCCGACGTGTCCGGACTCCCCGCCGCCACACCGGTCGCACGGCTCGCGGCGGACGTCCGCGCCGACCGGTCGCGCAACGCGACGGCACGCGCGCGGCGGGCGGCCGTCATGGTCACCGCACCGGTGGGCCTGTGCTTCCTGCCCGCCTTCATCACGGTCGGCGTGGTGCCCGTGGTGATCGGGCTCGCGGGCGGGGTGCTGGGAGGGGGTGGTGGATGACGGGACGGGGCTGACGGCGCACGGCGCCGGCATCGAGCACTGAAGGGTCGACGGAACTGAACCTCACGGGGGTTGAGATGGACAAGGCAGTACGGGCGCGGCTGCGTGCCTGGGTGTGCAGGGCGCGTGCGGCGCGCAGGGACGCGGGGATGGTCACCTCGGAGTACGCGATGGGGATCGTCGCGGCGGTGGCGTTCGCGGTGGTCCTCTACAAGGTGGTGACCAGCGGACAGGTCAGCGCGGAGCTGCAGGACATCGTGAAGCGGGCGCTCGATGCGCAGATGTGAGCGGGGCGGGGACAGGGGGTTCGTGACGGCGGAGTCGGCCATGGTGCTGCCCGTGCTGGTGATGTGCGCGATGGCCCTGGTGGGGGCGCTGCTGGTCGTGGCCGCACAGATCCAGTGCGTGGACGCGGCCCGGACCGCAGCGCGTGCGGCGGCCCGCCAGGACCCGGGCGACAAGGTCGTCCAGGTGGCTCGTGAGGCGGCCCCGCGCGGCGCGAGGGTGACGGTCGACCGGGAGGGGGACCAGGTCCGCGTGGTCGTGGTGGCCAGACCGCTGCTGCTGCGCGGTCTGCCCTTCGACGTACGGGAGGAGGCCGTGGCCGCGGCGGAGGAGACCGTGGGGGTGGGGCCGTGACCGGCGGCTTCTTCACCCGTCGGTGGGCCGCCGTCCGGGGCGGGGACCGCGGTTCCGCCACCGTGTGGAGCCTGGGTGCGATCACCGTGCTGTGCGTGGTGTTCGGGGTCGTGCTCGCCCTGGGGCAGGCCGTCGTGGTCCGGCACCGTGCAGCCGGCGGTGCGGACCTCGCGGCGCTCGCGGCGGCGGACCACTGGGCGGACGGCACCGCGACGGCCTGCGCCCGGGCCGGCCGGGTGGCCCGGGCGCAGGGCATCCGGCTGGTGCGGTGCGTGGTGGTCGGCGAGGTCTCGGACGTGACGGCGGGGTCGGGACGGGGGCCGTTCGCGGCGGAGGTCAGGGCACGGGCGGGACCCGCGGGGCCCCCGGATCAGGCGCTGCCTCGGCCTTCTGGTCCGGCGCTCCCGCCACCGGGTCTTCCACGGTCCTCTCCTCCGGCGCTCCCCGCAACAGCACCGTGAGCAGCCGCACCGCCCCCCTTTTGTGCAGCGGGTCATTGCCGTTGCCGCACTTGGGGGACTGGATGCAGGACGGGCAGCCGGCCTCGCACTCGCAGGACGCGATGGCCTGGCGGGTGGCGGTGAGCCAGGCACGGGCGGTGTGGAAGGCGCGCTCGGCGAAGCCCGCGCCGCCCGGATGGCCGTCGTAGACGAAGACCGTGGGGAGGAGGGTGTCGGGGTGCAGCGGGACGGAGACCCCGCCGATGTCCCAGCGGTCGCAGGTCGCGAAGAGGGGCAGCATGCCGATCGACGCGTGCTCGGCGGCGTGCAGGGCGCCGCCGAGGATCTCCGGGTCGATCCGGGCCTCGTCCAGCTGGTCCTCGGTGACCGTCCACCACACCGCGCGCGTGCGCAGCGTACGAGGAGGGAGATCGAGTTTCGTCTCGCCCAGGACCTCGCCGGTGATGAGCCGACGGCGCAGGAAGGAGACCACTTGGTTGGTGACCTCGACGGAGCCGTAGCACAGGCGCCCGTCGCCCCAGGGGATCTCGGTGTCCGTCTCCAGGAGGGTGATGGACGTCGTGTCGCGGGCGACCGTCGAATACGACGGGCTCGCCTCCGTGACCAGGGCCACCGAGTCCTCCAGGTCCAGGGAGCGCACGAGATACGTACGGCCCTGGTGGAGGTGGACCGCGCCCTCGTGGACGGTGGTGTGGGCGGCGCCCGCGTCGACGGTGCCGAGCAGGCGGCCCGTGCCGGACTCGACGATCTGGACCGGCCGGCCGCCCTCGCCGCGGATGTCGGTGAGGTCGGCGGCCCGTTCCCGGCGTGTCCAGTGCCAGGCCTTCGTACGGCGACGGAGCAGCTGCGCGGCCTCCAGCTGCGGCAGCAGCTCCTCGCAGGCGGGGCCGAAGAGCTCGAAGTCCTCGTCGGTCAACGGCAGTTCCGCGGCGGCTGCGCACAGGTGCGGGGCCAGGACGTACGGGTTGTCGGGGTCGAGGACCGTGGACTCCACGGGCTGGTCGAACAGGGCCTCGGGGTGGTGGACGAGGAAGGTGTCCAGCGGGTCGTCACGGGCGACCAGGACGGCCAGCGCGCCCTGCCCGGAGCGTCCGGCGCGGCCCGCCTGCTGCCACAGGGACGCGCGGGTGCCCGGATATCCGGCGATCACCACGGCGTCCAGCCCGGAGACATCGATGCCGAGTTCGAGCGCGGTGGTCGCGGCCAGGCCGAGGAGTTCGCCGGAGTGCAGGGCCTGCTCCAGGGCGCGGCGCTCCTCGGGGAGATAGCCGCCGCGGTACGCCGCGACACGCCGGGCGAGGGAACGGTCGACCTCGGCGAGGCGTTCCTGGGCGATCACCGAGATCAGCTCGGCGCCGCGCCGGGACCGCACGAAGGCGACCGAGCGGACCCCCTGCACGGTGAGGTCGGTCAGCAGGTCGGCCGTCTCGGCGGTGGCGGTACGGCGGACGGGTGCACCCTTCTCACCCTGCAACTCGGTGAGCGGGGGCTCCCAGAGGGCGAACACCAGTTCACCGCGCGGTGAGGCGTCGTCGGCCACCTCGACCACCGGGAGGCCCGTCAGCCGGCGGGCGGCGACCGAGGGCTCCGCGGCGGTCGCGGAGGCCAGCAGGAAGACCGGTGAGGCGCCGTAGCGGGCGCACAGGCGGCGCAGACGGCGCAGCACCTGGGCGACATGCGAGCCGAAGACACCCCGGTAGGTGTGGACCTCGTCGATGACCACGTACTTCAGCGACTTCAGGAAGGAGGACCAGCGGGGGTGGGACGGCAGGATGCCGCGGTGCAGCATGTCCGGGTTGGTCAGGACGTAGTTGGCGTACTGACGGACCCATTCGCGTTCCTCGAACGGCGTGTCCCCGTCGTACACCGCAGGACGTACGGCATTTCCCAGAGGTTGTGAAAGTTCCTTCACGGATCGGCACTGGTCCGCCGCAAGAGCCTTCGTGGGAGCCAGGTACAGGGCGGTGCTCCCGCGGCCGTTGGGGGCCTCGGAGCCGTCCAGGAGCGTCGAGAGCACCGGGACGAGGTACGCCAGCGACTTGCCGGACGCCGTGCCCGTGGCGACGACCACCGAGTCGCCGTCCAGCGCATGCTCGGCGGCGCATGCCTGGTGGGCCCAGGGGTGCTCGATGCCACAGGCCTGCACCGCGGCGATGACCTCCGCGCGAATCCGGTCAGGCCAGACGGCATGCCTTCCCTCGCGCGGGGGCAAGTGCTCCGTATGAGTGATGCGCGAAGCCCGGCTCGGCCCGGAGGCGAGCCGGCCCAGGACCGTGCCCGGGGCGAGCCGGGAGACGGGTTCCGTCGGGGATCGATCGGATCGGTGATTCTTGGCCATCGGCACCGAGTGTGTCACCGGCGTGACGGACAATGGGACCAAGGCGTCGTGCACGCCTGCCGTAAGTGATTGAATGCCATCGCGGCTGGCGAACCGTTCCGGGGGCTCTGCCGAGGTGTCCCGAGGGGCGACCGCTCGAGTAGCAAGGTGCTGGAGGATCCGTGGACCTGTCCCTGTCGACCCGTACCGTCGGCGATCGTACGGTCGTCGAGGTCGGTGGCGAAATCGACGTATATACCGCGCCCAAGCTGCGTGAGCAGCTGGTCGAGCTGGTGAACGACGGGAGTTTCCACCTCGTCGTCGACATGGAGGGCGTGGACTTCCTCGACTCCACCGGGCTCGGCGTGCTGGTCGGCGGCCTGAAGCGGGTGCGTGCCCATGAGGGCTCGCTGCGCCTGGTCTGCAACCAGGAGCGCATTCTGAAGATCTTCCGCATCACCGGCCTCACCAAGGTGTTCCCGATCCACACCTCGGTCGAGGAAGCGGTGGCGGCCACCGACTGACCACCGCCCCACGGAGCGGGACAAGGACCGTTCCCAAGGCGGAAGAAGTTCAATGAGGGGGTCCGGGCTTTCGGCAGCCCGGCCCCCCGACAGCACGCCCGTAGTTCTGAGGGGGATGCATGGCCACCGTTGAACTCCGCTTCAGCGCGCTGCCCGAGCACGTCAGGACCGCCCGACTGGTGGCGGCAGCGGTGGCGCGCAGGGCCGGAGTGGACGAGGCCGTCCTCGACGAGGTCAGACTCGCCGTCGGCGAGGCCTGCAGTCGTGCCGTCGGACTGCACCAGAGCGCCGGAATCACGGCGCCCGTGAAGGTGCAGCTGGTCGAGGAGGAGAAACAGTTCTCCATCGAGGTCGGCGACGAGGCACCACGCTCGTCCCCCGGAGACGGGGCGCCGGGCTCGGCGGGTGAGGACGTGGAGACCGAGGAGGACGAAATGGGCCTCGCGGTCATCAGCGGTCTCGTCGACGACGTGGAGGTGTCCGCCGGCGCGCACGGCGGGCTGATCCGTATGACCTGGCCGACCACACCGCCCACCGCGGTGCTCACCTGACTCCCCCTTCGTAAGACCTCCGAGGGCCCTGCTGAGCAGGGCCCTCGGTGTTTTTCCGGCCGTTATCGGGAATTCGTGAAGGAATTCACGATCATTACCTGATAATTGGATCAAGCGTCAATGCAGGCGTCAATGCCTTTGAGGCATTACCTCTTTCGGGTTCTGTGGCTTGACGTCGATCATTTGCTGAAGAGCATGTGAAGGCCAATTCCGTTTACCGCGGACTGTTTTGATCAGGTCTCGGTACCTACAATCCGTCCACATCTTGAGCTCAGCCCAAGCGTCAAGGAGGACGAATGGCGGGGCTTTCTACCCCTCATCAGTTTGACCACCCCACGACCCTCGCAGCCGCAGTACTGACGGACGACAACCGGATCATCGTGACGGCCATCGGGGTCGTCGCGCTGGCCGCGCTCGTGGTCGCAGGCATCCTGGTACGCCAGGTGCTCGCGGCGGGCGAGGGCACCGACCGCATGAAGGAGATCGCAGGAGCGGTCCAGGAAGGGGCGAACGCCTATCTGGCCCGGCAGCTGCGCACGCTCGGCGTATTCGCCGTCGTCGTGTTCTTCCTGCTCATGCTGCTGCCCGCGGACGACTGGAATCAGCGCGCCGGACGATCGATCTTCTTTCTGATCGGCGCGGCGTTCTCGGCGGCCACCGGCTATATCGGTATGTGGCTCGCCGTGCGCAGCAATGTCCGTGTCGCCGCGGCGGCCCGGGAAGCGACCCCGGCGGAGGGTGAGCCGGAAAAGGATCTCACCGCCGTCTCGCACAAAGCCATGAAGATCGCTTTCCGTACGGGCGGCGTCGTCGGCATGTTCACAGTGGGGCTCGGTCTGCTGGGCGCCTCCTGCGTGGTGCTGGTGTACGCGGCCGACGCGCCGAAAGTGCTCGAAGGCTTCGGCCTCGGGGCCGCCCTGATCGCCATGTTCATGCGTGTCGGCGGCGGCATCTTCACCAAGGCCGCCGACGTCGGCGCCGACCTGGTCGGCAAGGTCGAGCAGGGCATTCCGGAGGACGATCCGCGCAATGCCGCGACCATCGCCGACAACGTGGGCGACAACGTCGGCGACTGTGCGGGCATGGCGGCCGACCTGTTCGAGTCGTACGCCGTGACCCTGGTCGCCGCGCTGATCCTCGGCAAGGCGGCCTTCGGTGACGCCGGACTCGCCTTCCCCCTGCTGGTGCCCGCGATCGGCGTGATCACGGCGATGATCGGCATCTTCGCCGTGGCTCCGCGCCGTGCGGACCGCAGCGGCATGTCCGCGATCAACCGCGGTTTCTTCATCTCCGCGGTGATCTCGCTCGCGCTGGTCGCGGCGGCCGTCTTCACCTATCTCCCGTCCACGTACGCGGACCTCGACGGCGTCACCGACGCCGCCATCAAGGCCAAGGACGGCGACCCGCGGATCCTCGCGGTGGTCGCGGTGGCGATCGGCATCCTGCTGGCCGCTGTCATCCAGCAGCTGACCGGCTACTTCACCGAGACCAACCGCCGGCCGGTCATGGACATCGGCAAGACCTCGCTGACCGGCCCGGCCACCGTCGTCCTCGCCGGTATCTCGGTCGGTCTCGAGTCGGCCGTCTACACCGCCCTGCTGATCGGCCTCGGCGTGTACGGGGCGTTCCTGCTCGGCGGTACGTCGATCATGCTCGCGCTGTTCGCGGTGGCGCTGGCCGGCACCGGCCTGCTCACCACCGTCGGCGTGATCGTCGCGATGGACACCTTCGGGCCCGTCTCCGACAACGCGCAGGGCATCGCCGAGATGTCCGGCGACGTCACGGGCGCGGGCGCCCAGGTGCTCACCAACCTGGACGCGGTCGGCAACACCACGAAGGCCATCACCAAGGGCATCGCCATCGCCACCGCGGTCCTCGCGGCGTCGGCGCTCTTCGGGTCGTACCGTGACGCGATCACGACCGGCGCGCAGGACGTCGGCGAGAAGCTCTCCGGAGCGGGCGCCCCGATGAGCCTGATGATGGACATCTCGCAGCCCAACAACCTCGTCGGCCTGATCGCGGGCGCGGCGGTCGTCTTCCTCTTCTCGGGGCTGGCGATCAATGCGGTCTCGCGGTCGGCGGGTTCCGTGGTCTACGAGGTGCGCCGGCAGTTCCGTGAGAAGCCCGGGATCATGGACTTCACGGAGAAGCCGGAGTACGGCAAGGTCGTCGACATCTGCACCAAGGACGCCCTGCGGGAGCTGACGACGCCGGGTCTGCTGGCGGTCATGGCGCCCATCGCCATCGGGTTCACGCTCGGTGTCGGCGCGCTCGGCGCGTTCCTGGCCGGCGCGATCGGTTCGGGCACGCTGATGGCGGTGTTCCTCGCCAACTCAGGCGGCGCCTGGGACAACGCCAAGAAGCTCGTCGAGGACGGCCACCACGGCGGCAAGGGCAGCGAGGCCCATGCCGCGACGGTGATCGGCGACACGGTCGGCGACCCCTTCAAGGACACCGCGGGTCCCGCGATCAATCCGCTGCTGAAGGTGATGAACCTGGTGTCGCTGCTCATCGCGCCCGCGGTGATCAAGTTCAGTTACGGCGACGACAAGAACCTCGGGGTACGGATCGCCATCGCAATCCTCGCCCTGCTTGTCATCGTCGGGGCGGTCTACGTCTCCAAGCGGCGCGGGATCGCCGTGGGCGACGAGGGCGGCGCCGAGCGGGTGTCCAACTCGGCCGATCCTGCGGTGGTTTCGTAGGCGGCTCCACGAGGTCCGGCTCAAGAGGCGGGCGGGCGGCGCGTGTTGACGCGCCGCCCGCCCGCCTCGTGTTTTCACACCCTCACCGTGAGGCTTCTCTCGCCTGGTGTAATTGGTCACAAAAGGTGCCATAGTCGTCGTTCGGCATGCGGCTGTCACCCGCCCGGCGTGTATGTTCCGGGGCCGAGAGCCATGGAAGGGACCAATCCGGTGAACAAGAAGCTCGCGGCCGCACTGTCCGGCGGTGCGGTACTGGTACTGGCGCTGTCGGGATGCACCAGCAGCAGCAAAGGCAACGACAAGCTGGATGCCTGGGCCAAGCAGGTCTGCGACGCGGTGCAGCCGCAGGCCAAGAAGATCGGGGCCGCCAATGCCGCGATCCAGAAGCAGACCTCGGACAACAGCACGCCGGACGACGTCCGCAAGACCGACGCCCAGGCCTTCCAGGACATGTCGGACGCCTACAAGGCGATCGGCGACGCGGTCCAGAAGGCCGGGGCCCCCGATGTCGACAACGGTGCGAAGAAGCAGACGGACGCGGTCAAGGAACTCAATGACATCGCCGCGTCGTACGCCGCTCTGAAGAAGCAGGTGGACGGGCTCGACGTCAAGGACCAGGCCAAGTTCGCCGACGGCCTCAAGGGCATCGCGACCTCGCTGGACAAGCTGAGCACGAGCGGCAACGACGCCCTGAAGACCCTTGAGGCGGGCGACGTCGGCAAGTCGATGGCCAAGCAGTCCAGCTGCAAGAGCGCTTCCACCGCCCCTTCACCGGCCGGGAGCTGAGCCGAAGCTGCAGCCGACCCCTCCGCCCCGCCACAATGGGGGCGTGAGTACCTCAGGCCTGCCCGCCCTGCCCGCTGCCCCTGTTCCCGGCCGCCATGACGTCGCCGCCCGGCTGCGGGACGCCCTGCTCGGGGCGTCCTTCACCGCCGACGGGCTGCTCGAACTGCTCGGCGCCCCCGCGTACGCGGCGCTGGCGCGCAGCGAGACCGTGCCCGCACTGCGGGCGACCCGTGGGGACACACCGCTGGAGGTGCTCGTACGGCTGTTCCTGCTGCAGCAGCCCGTGCCGCACGCGCGCGTGGCCGACGTCCTGCCGATCGAGGAGTGCCTGGAGAGCGGCTGGCTGGTGCGCGTCGGCGGAGCCTCCGGGTACAACGTGGCCGCCACCGTGGATGTACGGCCGTACGGCGGGCCCGGCGGCGAGGACTGGTTCATCGTGTCCGACCTCGGGTGTGCGGTCGGAGGAGCGGGCGGGATCGGCAGCCGGGAGGAGGGCGTCGTCCTCGGCGTCGGCGGCGCGTCCACGACGCTTGCGGGCATCACCGTCCGTACCCCCGTCTCCGCCGCCCTCGACCTCGGCACCGGCTCCGGCATCCAGGCGCTGCACGCCGCGCAGCACGCCACGCGCGTGACGGCGACCGATCTCAACCCGCGCGCGCTGCACATCACCGCGCTCACGCTGGCGCTGTCCGGCGCCCCGGCGGCCGATCTGCGCGAGGGCTCGCTGTTCGAGCCGGTGCGCGAGGACGAGACGTACGACCTGATCGTGTCGAACCCTCCCTTCGTGATCTCCCCCGGCGCACGGCTGACGTACCGGGACGGCGGGATGGGCGGGGACGATCTGTGCCGCACGCTCGTTCAGCAGGCGGGGGAGCGGCTGAACGAGGGCGGGTTCGCGCAGTTCCTCGCCAACTGGCAGCACGTGGAGGGGGAGGACTGGCAGGACAGGATCAGGTCGTGGGTGCCGCGCGGCTGCGACGCATGGATCGTGCAGCGCGAGGCCCAGGACGTCACACAGTACGCCGAGCTGTGGCTCAGGGACGCCGGTGACCACCGGGGCGACCCCGCCGAGTACCAGGCGCGCTACGACGCCTGGCTGGACGAGTTCGAGACGCGCAAGGTGAAGGCCGTCGGCTTCGGCTGGATCACCCTGCGCAGGACGACGGCCGCCGTGCCCTCGATCACCGTCGAGGAGTGGCCGCACCCGGTCGAGCAGCCTCTCGGCGACACGGTACGGGCGCACTTCGACCGCCTCGACTATCTGCGCGCGCACGATGACGCGGCGCTGCTGGAAGGGCACTTCAAGCTCGCCTCCGAGGTCGTCCAGGAGCAGGTCGGGCTGCCCGGCGCCGAGGACCCGGAGCACGTCGTACTGCGCCAGCACCGGGGCATGCGCCGGGCCACCAAGGTGGACACGGTCGGCGCGGGCTTCGCGGGCGTCTGCGACGGCTCGCTGAGCGCGGGCCGCATTCTGGACGCGATCGCCCAACTGGTCGGCGAGGATCCGGTGTTGCTGCGCGACCGTACGCCGGCACAGATCAGACTGCTGGTGGAGCAGGGATTCCTCGAGCCGGCGTAGGGCGGGGCGGCGAAGGGGGGCCGTTTTCGGGACGCCGGCACGGATTTGCGGGTCTGTCACAGCGGCTGTTCGTGCGCCCCGGCAAATTGAGCGGCGAGAAGGCCGTCGACAAAGCGAACGAGTTGTGCAGGAACAAGCTGTGCGGCAACTAATTCGAGTCGATCTGGGAGCCGCGGCCCCTGCGCAGCGGGCACGGCTGCGTGGCGGACCGGAACGGCTGGGGACGCGGGTGAAGGCCGGGGCGGGGTCCCGGTCCCGGGTGAGTCCACGCGTGCGTCGGCTCCGCGTTCACCCAGGGTTCGCCTGTGCGCCGCCCACGCGTGTCAGTCTCGCCGGGCGGGGCACTCGCGAACCGGAGAAAAGGGGCACGGCAAGCCATGGAGCGCGGACCGGCGATCTTCGCAGGAGTGGTGTTCGCCCTGTTCGGAGGGGCGCTGCTGACATGGACCGTGACCCGGGTACGGCACCGCGAGCCGGTCGCCCACGGTGTGAACCCCGTCGCATCGGCAACCCTCGCGGGCTTTGCCTCGGTGATCATGCTGGCCCTCGGAACATGGTGCCTGACCCGGGTCTGAAAGGAGCCCCGGAGCTGCGGCTTGGTTAATTGAGAGGTGATCCTCCGGACTGGCTCGAAAAGGCCGGTGGGTACTCCGGGCGGCAGGAATGGCGGTAGTCGGGTTACCGTTCGAGTGGCCGTTGCGGGCTTTTCCCGTTTGACACGGGGGCGGGATGTACCGTCACACTCCGCAGCGTCACCACGACCCGCCCTCGGGACCGAGAAGCCCCCGGGGAGGCCACAGCGTCGACCGGAGAGAAGAGCGAAGTTGTCCCCGACCAGCGAGACCGCACACGGCGGCCGCCGACTCGTCATCGTCGAGTCGCCTGCCAAGGCGAAGACGATCAAGGGCTACCTCGGCCCCGGCTACATCGTCGAGGCGAGCGTCGGGCACATCCGCGACCTTCCCAACGGTGCCGCGGAGGTGCCGGAGAAGTACACCGGCGAGGTCCGCCGCCTCGGTGTGGACGTCGAGCACGACTTCCAGCCCGTCTATGTGGTCAACGCCGACAAGAGGGCCCAGGTCAAAAAGCTGAAGGACCTGCTCGCCGACTCCGACGAGCTCTTCCTCGCCACCGATGAGGACCGCGAGGGCGAGGCCATCGCCTGGCACCTCTTGGAGGTGCTCAAGCCCAAGGTCCCGGTCAAGCGCATGGTGTTCCACGAGATCACCAAGGACGCCATCCGCGAGGCTGTCGCCAACCCGCGCGACCTCAACAAGCGCATGGTCGACGCCCAGGAGACCCGCCGGATCCTCGACCGTCTCTACGGCTACGAGGTCTCGCCGGTCCTGTGGAAGAAGGTCATGCCGCGCCTGTCGGCCGGCCGTGTCCAGTCCGTCGCGACACGACTTGTGGTGGAGCGGGAACGCGAGCGCATCGCGTTTCGTTCTGCTGAGTACTGGGACCTGACGGGCACCTTCGCGACCGGCCGCGCGGGGGATCCGTCGGACCCGTCGTCGCTGGTCGCCCGCCTGGGGACCGTCGACGGCAGGCGCGTCGCGCAGGGCCGCGACTTCGACTCCCTGGGACAACTCAAGAGCGCGAACACCCTCCACCTCGACGAGGCGAACGCCCGCGCCCTCGCCGCCGCCCTGGAGAACACGCAGTTCTCGGTGCGCTCGGTCGAGTCGAAGCCGTACCGCCGCTCGCCGTACGCCCCGTTCCGTACGACGACGCTGCAGCAGGAGGCGAGCCGCAAGCTCGGCTTCGGCGCGAAGGCCACCATGCAGGTCGCGCAGAAGCTGTACGAGAACGGCTACATCACCTACATGCGTACGGACTCCACGACGCTGAGCGACACGGCCGTGGCCGCCGCCCGCGCCCAGGTCACGCAGCTGTACGGCGCCGACTACCTGCCGTCGGCCCCGCGGACGTACGCCGGCAAGGTCAAGAACGCGCAGGAGGCGCACGAGGCGATCCGGCCCTCGGGTGATCGTTTCCGCACGCCTGCCGAAACGGGCCTGACCGGCGACCAGTTCAAGCTCTACGAGCTGATCTGGAAGCGGACCGTCGCCTCCCAGATGAAGGACGCGACCGGCAACTCCGTCACGGTGAAGATCGGTGGCACGGCCGCCGACGGCCGGGACGTCGAGTTCAGCGCGTCCGGCAAGACGATCACCTTCCACGGCTTCCTGAAGGCCTACGTCGAGGGTGCCGACGACCCGAACGCCGAGCTGGACGACCGCGAGCGCCGGCTGCCGCAGGTCGCCGAGGGCGACCGGCTCAGCGCCGAGGAGATCACGGTCGACGGGCACGCCACCAAGCCCCCGGCCCGCTACACCGAGGCCAGCCTGGTCAAGGAGCTCGAAGAGCGCGAGATCGGCCGTCCGTCGACGTACGCGTCGATCATCGGAACGATCCTCGACCGCGGCTACGTCTTCAAGAAGGGCACGGCACTCGTCCCGTCCTTCCTGTCCTTCGCCGTGGTCAACCTCCTGGAGAAGCACTTCGGGCGGCTCGTCGACTACGACTTCACCGCCAAGATGGAGGACGACCTCGACCGCATCGCCCGCGGCGAGGCGCAGTCCGTGCCGTGGCTGAAGCGGTTCTACTTCGGCGAGGGCGTCACCAACGGCACCGCGGCCGACGCCGGCAACGGCGACGGGGACCACCTCGGCGGCCTCAAGGAGCTCGTGACCGACCTGGGCGCCATTGACGCGCGCGAGGTGTCGTCGTTCCCGGTGGGCAGCGGCATCGTGCTGCGCGTCGGGCGCTACGGCCCGTACATCGAGCGCGGCGAGAAGGACGCCGAGGGCCACCAGCGGGCGGACGTGCCCGAGGACCTCGCGCCGGACGAGCTGAGCGTCGAGCTCGCGGAGGAACTGCTCGCCAAGCCGAGCGGCGACTTCGAACTCGGTGCCGACCCGCAGACGGGCCACCAGATCATCGCCCGGGACGGCCGCTACGGCCCGTACGTCACCGAGGTGCTCCCCGAGGGCACCCCGAAGACCGGCAAGAACGCCGTGAAGCCGCGTACGGCCTCGCTGTTCAAGTCGATGTCGCTGGACACGGTGACGCTCGAGGACGCGCTCAAGCTGATGTCGCTGCCGCGGGTCGTCGGTACGGACGCCGAGGGCCAGGAGATCACCGCGCAGAACGGGCGCTACGGTCCCTACCTGAAGAAGGGCACGGACTCGCGTTCCCTGCAGTCCGAGGAGCAGCTCTTCACGATCACGCTCGAAGAGGCGCTGCAGATCTACTCGCAGCCCAAGCAGCGTGGCCGCGCGGCCGCCAAGCCGCCGCTGAAGGAGCTGGGCACCGACCCGGTCAGCGAGAAGCCCGTGGTCGTCAAGGACGGCCGCTTCGGGCCGTACGTCACCGACGGGGAGACCAACGCGACCCTGCGCTCCGGCGACAGTGTCGAGGAGATCACCCCCGAGCGCGGCTTCGAACTGCTCGCCGAGAAGCGGGCCAAGGGGCCCGCCAAGAAGACGGCGAAGAAGGCGCCCGCGAAGAAGGCCCCGGCCAAGAAGGCGACGGCCGCCAAGAAGACGGCTGCGAAGAAGACGACGACGGCGAAGAAGACGGCTGCCAAGACGACCGCCGCCAAGAAGACCACCGCGAAGAAGGCGACGGCTTCGAAGACGGCGACAGATGACTGAGTCAGACTGACTGAGTCAGGACGACTGAGTCAGGACGACTGAGTCACGACGACTGAGCCGAGGCACCTTCCTCCACGGACGCTTCGCAAAACGAACGCCCCGATATCGCTTTGGTGTCGGGGCGTGCGCACGTCCGCACGCGCGCCCCGGGCTGTCGGTCGGTCCCGATAGGCTGAATGCATGACGCGAGCCGAGCAGCCAACGGGCCACCACCCGGCCCCCGACGACGCCCTTGTCGCGGACTCCCGCGAGCGTGCCGTCCGCGCCCTGCTGCGCCGACCGCAGCTGCGACGCTTGTGGAGCGCACAGCTCGTGGGCGGAGTCGGGGACACCCTCGCCGTCCTCGTGCTGGTGTTCCTCGCCCTCCAGGCGGCGATCGGCGAGGGCTCGTTCGGCGGTGGGTACCGGGGCGTGGCGTTCGCAGTGGCGACCGTTTTCGCAGTGCGCATCCTGGCGACGCTGCTCTTCGGAGCCGTCCTGCTGGGGCCGCTGACCTCGCTCACCTCTCAGGAGGGCCCGCTCGACCGCCGCTGGACCATGGTCGGCGCCGACGGCGTCCGGGTCGCCGCGATGATCGTCGCGCCCCTGTGGATCGACTGGACGCCGGACAACGCGCTCGCCGCGTTGCTGGTCACGGCCTTCGTCACCGGAGTCGCCGAGCGCTTTTGGACGGTGTGCCGCGAGAGCGCGGCGCCCGCCCTGCTGCCGGCCCCGCCCCCGGAGGGCGCGACGGTACGACCGCTGCCGGACCACATGGACGCTCTGCGCCGCCTGTCGCTGCGTACGAGTTTCGTGGCGATCCCGCTGGCGGCTGCCGCGCTCGTCGTCGCGGGGCTGCTCAACAACCTGCTCGGCACCGGGCTCGACTGGTTCGACCAGCACCAGGCTGCCCTCGCCTCGTACGTGGCGGCCGGACTGTTCGCCGCGTCGCTGTCCGTGGTGACCTTCCTGGAGCTGCCCGACACGCGTACCCCGCGCGCGCGTTCGCCGCTGGAGGGGCTGCGCCGCCCCAAGACGGGCACGGGCGTGGACAAGGGACGCACGGGCGCCATCCCGCTGCTGGTGCTCTCGGCCGCCGCCGTCGCGGGCGCGGTCTCCGCGGCCGTCGCCGTCTGCGTGCTGCACGCCAAGGACCTGAGCGGCGGCCCGGTGACGTACGGGCTGCTGGTGTTCGCGCTGACAGGCGGCGTCGTCGTCGGCATCCGTACGGCGCCTTCCGTGCTGCCCACCCTGTCGCGGCGCCGGCTGCTCGCGCTGGCGATCGCCTTCACCGGGGTCGCGTTGCTGGCCGCCGGGCTCGTCCCGGACGTCACCACCGTCATGCTGATCGTGGCGCTGGCCGGCATCGGCGCGGGTGTGGCCGCCAACACGGGGCACACGCTGCTCGACCAGGAGGCCGAGGACTACCGGCGCGCGCGTACGACGGAGCACCTGCACGCGGTGGTACGCGTGTGCGTGGCGCTCGGCGCCGTGATCGCGCCCGTGGTCGCGGCGGGGATCGGCCCGCACCGGCTGGAGAACGGCAAGTTCGTGTTTGCACACGGCGGCGCCGCGTTCACCCTGATGCTGGTGGGGGCGCTGCTGCTGCCGGTGGCCGCGCTGGTGCTGGCCAAGGTCGACGACCGCTCGGGCGTGCCGCTGCGGCACGACCTGCGGGACGCGCTGCTGGGCGGCGACGACCCGGTGACCGTACCGGCCTCGAACGGTTTCTTCATCGCCCTGGAGGGCGGCGACGGAGCCGGCAAGTCCACGCAGGCCGAGGCCCTCGCAGAGTGGATCCGCGGCAAGGGCCACGAGGTCGTGCTGACCCGTGAGCCGGGGGCGACACCGGTGGGCAAGCGACTGCGGTCGATCCTGTTGGACGTGTCGAGCGCGGGACTGTCCCACCGGGCGGAGGCCCTGCTGTACGCGGCGGACCGGGCGGAACACGTGGACACCGTGGTCAGGCCCGCGCTGGAGCGCGGCGCGGTGGTGATCTCCGACCGCTACATCGACTCCTCGGTGGCCTACCAGGGGGCGGGCCGTGACCTGTCGCCGACCGAGATCGCCCGCATCAACCGCTGGGCGACGAACGGACTCGTACCGCATCTGACCGTGCTCCTCGACGTCTCGCCGGACATCGCGCGCGAGCGGTTCACGGAGGCGCCGGACCGGCTGGAGTCGGAGCCGGCGGAGTTCCACGCGCGGGTGCGGTCCGGTTTCCTCACGCTGGCCGCGGCCGACCCCGGGCGGTATCTGGTGGTGGACGCGGGCCAGGAGCCCGAGGCCGTCACCACCGTCGTACGGCACCGGCTCGACCAGCTGCTGCCGCTGTCCGAGGCCGAGGTGAAGGCCCAGGAAGAGGCGCGGAAGAAGGCCGAGGAGGAGGCCCGCCGCAAGGCCGAGGAGGAGGCCGCGCGCAAGGCCGAGGAGGAGCGGCTGGAGCGCGAGCGCCAGGAGCAGCTTGCCAAGCTGCGCGCCGAGGAGGAGGAGCGCAAGCGGCGCGAGCTGGAGGAGGCGCAGCGCCGCGAGGCCGAGCGGCAGGCGGAGGAGGCCCGGCAGCGCGCCGAGGAAGCGCGCCGCCGTGCCGAGGAGGAGCAGGCCCGTCTCCTCGCGGAGGAGAAGGCCCGCGCCGAGGAGGAGGCCCGCCGCAAGGCCGAGGAGGAGCGGCGGCGCAAGCAGGCCGAGGAAGAGGCCCGGCTGCACGCCGAGGCCGAGGCACGGCGGCTGGAGAAGCAGCGCAAGGCCGAGGAGGCGCTGCTGCGGGCCGAGGAGGCCAGGCGGCTCGCCGAGCAGGCCGCGGCCGCCGCGCAGGCCGGCCCCAGGCGGCCTGCGGCGCCCGCGGCGCCGCCGGAGGCGTCGACGGTGCCGACGCCGGTGGTGACACCGACGAACGCGTCGGGCGGCCCGGTGGAGGAGACCGCGGTGCTGCGGCCGGTGCGGGAGGAGAAGCCGGGCGCTGCGCGAACCGGTGAGTCCGAGTCCGAGGTGACGGCACAGCTGCCGCAGCCGCCGGCTCCGACGGGAGCGACGGACGAGACGGCGGTGCTGCCGCCGGTCGTGCCGGGAGCAGCGGACGAGACGGCGGTGCTGCCGCCGGTCGTGCCGGGAGCAGCGGACGAGACGGCGGTGCTGCCGCCGGTCGTGCCGGGAGCGGCCGACGAGACGGCTGTGCTGCCTCCCGTGCGGGGCGAGGACCCCGCGCATCGCGTGCCGCCGGGGCTCTTCCGGGACGAGCGCACCGGGGCGCGGCCGGACGGCGCCGAGGACCGTACGCGGGAGATGCCTCAGATCGACCCGGAGGGCGAGCCCCGGCGCCGGGCACGCTCCGACTGGGCCGAGGAGACCCCCCTGGACGACCTGCCGACGCTGGCGGACGAACTGCTCGGCCCGCGCGATGACGAGCACGACGACGACGGCGCGGGCCGCGGGCGGCGCGGCCGGGGGCGTCGGGGCTGAGGCGGCGGGCCCGTGGCCGGGAGGGGCTGCGGGTGCCTGGGATGGCCTCGCTCGGTGTCGGCGTCGGTATCGGGGTGGGTCGGGGCCGGCTGATTCGTTGCGCTGCCGGGTTGCCGACGTGTTGCCCTGTGCTCGGGGCCCGGGCCCCGGCGCGGAGCCGGCCCGTCCGGACTTGCCGCCCGGGTGAAACCGGGCGCTCGACCGCCGTTGTCAGTGGCGGGTCGCACAATGGATCCCGCAACGTGAAACGTGACGAAAGGGCGGGGTGAGCGCATGACCGTCTGGGACGACCTCGTCGGCCAGGAGAAGGTGGCCGAGCAGCTCGGCGCCGCTGCCCGGGACGCCGATGCGCTGGTCACCGCGGCCGCCTCCGACGCACCGCCGCCCGAGGCGTCGAAGATGACGCACGCATGGCTGTTCACGGGGCCGCCGGGCGCCGGGCGGACCCAGGCGGCGCGGGCGTTCGCCGCCGCCCTGCAGTGCGTCAGTCCCGACCGCGCCCTCGGCGGAGCCCCGGGCTGCGGGTTCTGCGACGGATGCCACACCGCCCTGGTCGGCACGCACGCGGACGTCACCACCGTCGCCGCCGTCGGCACGCAGATCCTCGCCGACGACATGCGCGACACCGTCCGCAAGTCGTTCACCTCGCCTGCCAACGGCCGCTGGCAGGTCATCCTCGTCGAGGACGCCGAGCGGCTCAACGAGAAGTCCGCCAACGCCGTCCTGAAAGCAGTGGAGGAGCCCGCCCCGCGTACGGTCTGGCTGCTGTGCGCTCCCTCCATCGAGGACGTCCTGCCCACCATCCGCTCCCGCTGCCGCCACCTGAACCTGCTCACGCCTTCGGTGGACGCCGTCGCCGACATGCTCGTACGGCGAGAAGGCATCGAACCGCCCGTGGCCGCCGCGGCGGCCCGTGCCACGCAGGGGCACGTCGACCGGGCCCGCCGCCTGGCCACCGACCCGGCCGCCCGCGAGCGCCGCGCCGCCGTCCTGAAGCTCCCGCTGCGCGTCGAGGACGTCGGCGGCTGCCTCAAAGCCGCCCAGGAACTCGTCGACGCGGCCGCCGAGGACGCCAAACAGCTCGCCGAGGAGCGGGACGGCAAGGAGACCGAGGAGCTGAAGGCAGCGCTGGGCGGGGGCCAGGGCGGCCGGATGCCACGTGGCACGGCGGGCGTGATGAAGGACCTGGAGGACAAGCAGAAGCGGCGCAGAACGCGCACGCAGCGCGACAGCCTCGACCTCGCCCTGACCGACCTCACCGGCTTCTACCGCGACGTCCTGGCTCTCCAGCTCGGTACCCGCGTCGCCCTCGCCAACGCGGACGCCGAGGACACCCTGGAGCGCCTCGCCCGCGCCGGCTCCCCCGAGTCCACCCTCCGCCGCATCGAGGCCATCGCCGCCTGCCGCGAGGCGCTCGACCGCAATGTGGCTCCCCTGCTGGCGGTGGAGGCGATGACGATGGCACTCAGAGCCGGCTGACCGCCCGCGAAGGCCCGTGATCAACGGGAAGTTGACGAGGTAATTCGTACGAGCCACGGTGCGCACGGAGAGCATCTGAATGGCTGCGCAGAGTTACCCTCTCCTGATGTACATCAGGCGCAGCTCCAGTCCCTGCCGTCCCAGAACAGCAGCCGGCCTCCTCGCCGCGGCCGCACTGCTCGTCTCCGCCTGCTCCACCGGAGGCACCGCGAGCACCGGCGGCAATGCGGCGGATGCCGTGCTGGCCGCGCTGCCGCGGTCGACACCGTCAGCCCTTTCGCCGTACTACGGGCAGAAGCTGAGCTGGCGCACCTGCGGTGCCGCGGGCTTCGAGTGCGCCACGGTGAAGGCACCGCTCGACTACGCCAGGCCGGACGCCGGGGACGTACAGCTCGCGGTCGCCCGCAAGAAGGCCACCGGCAAGGGCAAGCCGCTCGGCTCCCTGCTGGTGAACCCGGGCGGCCCGGGCGGCTCGGCGATCGGCTACCTGCAGCAGTACGCCGGCGTCGGCTACCCCGCCCAGGTCCGCGCCCGCTACGACATGGTCGCCGTCGATCCGCGCGGCGTCGCCCACAGCGAGCCCGTCGAATGCCTCGACGGCCGGCAGATGGACGCGTACACACAGACGGACACCACCCCCGACTCCGTCCATGAGACGAACGAACTCGTCCGCGCGTACCGGAAGTTCGCGGAGAGCTGCGGGCAGCACTCGGCCCAGTTGCTGCGGCATGTCTCCACCGTCGAGGCGGCCCGCGACATGGACATCCTGCGGGCGGCGCTGGGGGACTCGAAGCTGACCTATGTGGGGGCCTCGTACGGGACGTTCCTCGGGGCGACGTACGCCGGACTCTTCCCGGAACGGGTGGGCCGGATGGTGCTGGACGGCGCGATGGACCCCTCGCTGAGCAGCCGCGAACTCAATCTGGACCAAACCGCGGGATTCGAGACGGCGTTCCAGTCCTTCGCGAAGGACTGCGTGCAGCAGCCTGACTGCCCGCTCGGCCGCAAGGGCACCACGCCCGCCCAGGTCGGCGACAACCTCAGCGCCTTCTTCAAGGAACTGGACGCGCACCCCATCCCCACCGGCGACGCCGACGGCCGCAAGCTCGGCGAGGCCCTCGCCACCACCGGTGTGATCGCGGCGATGTACGACCAGGGCACGTGGGCACAGCTGCGCGAGGCGCTGACCTCAGCAATCAAGGAGAAGGACGGCGCGGGCCTGCTCGTCCTCTCCGACAGCTACTACGAGCGCGACGCCAAGGGTCGCTACACGAACCTGATGTCCGCCAACGCCGCCGTGAACTGCCTGGACCTCCCGGGCGCCTTCGCCACCCCCGAACAGGTGGAGAAAGCGCTCCCGTCCTTCGAGAAGGCGTCCCCGGTCTTCGGTAGGGGCCTCGCCTGGGCCTCCCTGAACTGCGCGTACTGGCCGGTGCAGCCGACCGGCGCCCCGCACCGCATCAAGGCGAAGGGCGCCGCCCCGATCGTCGTGGTCGGCACCACCCGCGACCCGGCGACCCCCTACCGCTGGGCCCAGTCCCTGTCCCGCCAGCTCACCTCGGCCCGCCTGCTCACCTACGAGGGCGACGGCCACACCGCCTTCGGCCGCGGCAGCACCTGCATCGACTCCACGATCGACGCCTACCTGCTCCGCGGAACCCCTCCGACCAGGGGAAAGCGCTGCTCATAGCCCTGCGACCAGCCTCGCGGAGCCACCGCCCGGGGCTGGTACGGAGCACCCCTCGAAACTGTGTAGACTTACCGACGTTGCTGATCGCACCATGGTGCGGACGGCGCGCCGCCTTAGCTCAGATGGCCAGAGCAACGCACTCGTAATGCGTAGGTCTCGGGTTCGAATCCCGAAGGCGGCTCCACCCTGGACCAGGTCAGATGCCCTCTGACCTGGTCTTTTGTTGTTGGGGACGTTTCCGTCGGCGACATGGTTGGAAAGTCGGGTGTGCCGACGGCCAGGTCGGGAGGCTCAGTGCAGGGGCGGAAGCGCGCGCGTATGAGGGGGCCCCGTCTCGCTGCGCGTGACGATGGAACTCGCCCTCCACGGAATGGGTACTCTCCGCCCGCTCCACGCCGGTCCTCACCGTGCTGAACGCCATGGGTTCGGCGCTCCCGCTCGCGAGCTGGCGCCCGAGAGCGCTGGTGCGAAGCCGGGGACAGCTGCCCCGCGCCCTCGGACTGGGCATGGTGCAGGGCGGCGCGGCGGGGGAGAGGTCTCCGGGTGCGGCACTACCGTCATGAGGGTGACGGGAATCAATGCCGACCAGCGGTGGTCCGAGTCCATGCCGGCTGCCTATGAGCAGTACCTCGTGCCGGTGGTCTTCCGGCCTTTCGCCGAGGACCTGACCGCGAGGGCGGCGGCACTCCACCCTCGGCGCATCCTCGAACTCGCTGCAGGGACAGGCGTGTTGACATCGAACCTGCTCGCCGCGGCACCGTCGGCCGAAGTGACGGCCACCGACCTCAACGAGACCATGGTCGCCTTCGGGTCGGCCCGAGCCCCGGGCGCGGAGTGGCGGCAGGCCGACGCGCAGCGGCTGCCGTTCCCGGACGGAGGCTTCGACCTGGTGGTCTGCCAGTTCGGCGTGATGTTCTTTCCCGACCGGGTTGCGGCCTTCACCGAGGTACGGCGGGTGCTGGCCGCGGGCGGTCGGTTCTTGTTCAACACCTGGGGCCCGCTCGGGACGCACGGCTTCGAAGTCGCGCTGCAGGCAGGGCTGGAGCGAGCCTTTCCGGTCGACCCGCCGCGGTTCTTCCCGACGGTTCCGCATGGCTACGCCGACCCCGCTGTCGTGGTCGCCGATCTGGCGGCCGCCGGGTTCGCCGTCGAGGAGGAGCGGGAGCTGACGCTTCAGGGCCGGGCCGCGTCGACCGCCGATCTTGCCACCGGCTACCTCACTGGGACACCGGTGCGCGCGGCCGTCGAGGAGCGCGGCGACGGACCAGCCGTCCGGGCCACCGTCGTCGAGGAGATGACGGCCCGTCTGGGCCCGGGGCCGATCACCGCTTTGATGACCGCGTACGTCTTCCGCGCCGCGGCCTGAACGCAGGACGTGCCCGGCCTCGAGGACGGGCACGAGTCGACGTCGACGGGACGCGTCGCGGGATGCCCCGTGTTCATCAAGTCGCCAGCCCACCAGGCGTCGCCGCCCTTGGCGATGTCAGTCTTCGCGGACCATTGGTCGGGGTGGAGGCTGAGGATGTGGCAGGTCCCTTTCGGTGCGTTGACGGCAAGCTCATCGTTTCGGTGATCAGCAGATTGCGGTGGAGGCGGACATCGGCGTGTTCCTCCCGGACACAGGCGTGTGGGGCGGCACCCTGCGCCGCATTCCGGAACGAGTGGTGACCGATGTCTATGTCGGCGCGCGCGAATACGCCCCCACCACCGGCCGCTTCCTCAAGGGCGACCCTCTCCTGGACACGAGCGACGCACCATCCCTGAACGGCTACACCTACGCCGACGACAACCCCACCACCGGAAGTGACCCCACCGGGCGGCGGGACTGCGGCGAAACCGCGTGGTGCCGGAGTCCAGCCCCGGCGAGTGCCGTCGTCAGGCCATGCGACGTCGCGGGGAAGCCTGCCATCCGTAGTTCCCAGGACCGTGCCTGCGGTCCGGTGGGGGAGATGGAGTTACACAGTGGCCTCGACGACCAGGCCGAGGGCGGGCCGGGTGATCGGGCTTGACCTTGTTCTTGCGGTGGTCCAGGGCGGGGCGGACCAGAGGGCGCAAGGCCGCCGGCGGGCAAGAGGGCACGTCTCGCACGGGAACTCGGCGATTGCCTTCCGCCCGTGGCAGCCACGTCACGACCCGGCACACCAGATGCCTGCGTTCCGCTCCGCCGCATGAACCGCTCAGACAGCCACCAGCTGCCGAAATTCGTGCTCGGCGAGCGGGAAGCGCGAGGAGAGCACGTTGGAGTGCACGTCTCCCGCCAGCGCGGCGACGACGAACTCGGTGCAGTTCATCGAGTAGTTCTCCCAGCGGTCGCCGCGGGCTTCGTTGACCATGACCGTCCATTCATCGGCGCTCTGGCCTGCCCGAACGAGCCAGTTCTGGAGTTGCTCGGCCTCCGGCAGGTCGTGGCGCCGAGCGGCCTCCGGATAAACACCGTCCATGGAACTGCGGCCAGAGCCCTGAGGCTCCCCATCAGCCGCGCTCGCCTGTGGCCGGACGAGGCATCCTGGAAGCGCCCATCAGCCGGCCCGGCTCATCGGCCTGGATGGGTGGTCTGCTGAGGGTGAAGCCCATAGTGCGGCGAGTTCAAGCCCGGTGCTGTGGACGCCGTCTCGCCCGGCGGTCATCAGATGGCCATCCCTGGTGACCGCCAGGGCTTGGCTGTGGTGCGGGTCAGGCAGGTCGGCCATCCGTCCGCTGAGCAGGTGCCAGAGATGGAGTCGCTGGTCGGACCAGGCGACGGCGAGCACCGGGCCGGCGTCCGTGCCGGCCGCGGCCATGGCGGTCGGCAGGGCGTCGCGGCGCTCCACCGGGCCGGGCATGGCTTCTCCGGTTGTGAAGTCCCAGAGCCTGACGGTGCCGTCGAGGCCGCCGCTGATCACCAGGACGCCGCCGGTTTCGGCAGGTGCCAGGCAGGCTACGGCGGTCACGGAGGTGTGGTGCAACTGGATCGTGCGCGGGTCCACGGTTGGGTCGTGGAGTGGCCAGATGTGGATGCGGCCGTGGCTGTCGGCCACCGCGACATGCCGGCCGGTGGCCGCGACGGCGGTCGGCCGGTTTGCGGGGGAGACCAGCGAGGCGGCGTTGTGGTGCAGGGCGAGGCGGTCGGCACCGACAGGAACTGTTGTCGTGGTCGTCAAGCGGACCGGGTGCAGGATTCCTGAACGGTCAAGGGCCAGCAGACAGTCCGGGGACAGCGCGGTCAGCGCCGCGGGCGTCCAGAGTGCCCCGGAGTCGGGCGTGGTGATGGTGTGTCCGTCGGTGAGCGCATGCTGGGTCAGCCGGCCCAGTGCGTCCGCGGTCACGGCGGTGTCCGCTGATGCGGCGTCGCCGGGCAGGAGGGCGAGGGCGTCCGCCTTGCGGTGCGGCAGTGACCAGCGGGTGGTCCAGGAGCCTGACTCGGCCAGTGGCCGCAGATACTCGGCGAGAGCGGGGTCCCGGCCGACCGCGGCCGTGTGCAGCAGCGCGGCCCGTTCGGTGTCCGTAAGGCCGGGGGCGGACAGCATGGGGGCGGCCTGTGCCCAGATGGCCCGCAGACTTTTGGGCGCGGGTACGGTGCGATCGGCGAGCGTGGCCGTGATGGCCGGCACTGAGCCGAGCGCCAGGTAGCCGGGGTCTGTGAGCAGCTCGCCGGCCGTGCCGGTGATGAGCGCCCGGTCGAGGGCGTGCTCGCGGTCGTCGGGCGTGGCAGTGCGCCAGTCCGGCCGCCCTGCGGTGGCGGGCCGGGTGGCAGGGCGCCGGCCCTCGTTGCCTTGCTCGGGCAGGGGGGTGCCCGGCTCGTCGCGTGCGGCGGTGTGGCCAAGGTCCAGGGTCAGCACTTCCTCGTCACCTGCCAGGGCGGCGGTGTCGGCTTCGATGACCATGCGGACGTTGGGGAGTTGCAGCAGCGGTGTGATCAGGTCGCTCATGATCGCGCCCGGCGAGGAGGCCGGCAGATGCGCTGGGCCCCTGCCGGCCCGGTGCAGGTCGGTGACGACGAGAAGCACGGGCCGCGGGTCGGCCGCGAGGCGTTGGGCCAGGCGGGCCGGTCCGAGGGGGCCGTAGCCGAGGTGCCGGCTCAGTTGCCAGGCGAGCGTCTGGGCGATCTGTCCCTCGGCGAAGCCCACCGCGTGGACGGTGATGTCGGGAAGCTCACCTGACGCGGCCACCAACCAGGCCAGCAGGCGGGTCTTGCCGGCCCCGCGGGGGCCGGTGACCCAGACGGTCTGGGGCTGGTCGTGCCGGCGGCCGGCGGCCCAGGCGAGCAGGGTCGGGGCGACGCGGGCCGCCGGGGCGTCCACGGGGAGTCCGGCCGCGATGTCGGATGCCGTCATGGCTGGGCCGGTCCGGTGTCCTGGGCGACGGCCTCCTGCAGTCGCCGGATTCCGCGTGCCCGGTCGGCGGCGCTGTCGCCGTAGGCGACGTTGTGGGTCAGTGAGGCGTCCGGGAACATCAGCTGTAGCCACAGCGCGCAGTAGTGGCCCGGTATGAAGCACGCTTGCAGCTCGGTGTGGATGCGGGTGACCTGTTCGGGTTCGATGCCGGCCGCGTACATGGCCGACCAGGTCCGCTCCTCGGGATGCACGCAGATGGACCCCGACTCGGTCACCCGGTGCTTGTCGCCGTCCGGGGTGACGAACTCGAATGTCGCGTAGGCCTCGACGCTGCTGGTGGTGCGGATGTCTTCCAGTACCAGGGGCCACCAGTTCTCCGTATCGGCGAAGGCCTGCGGGTCGGCGGCCCGCAGCGCCCGTTCCGTGGCGTGAAAGGCGGTGGCGGCCTCCTCGGGGTCTTCGGTGGCGGCGATGGCTTCCAGGAGGGTGTCGAGCTGCAGCAGGCCCTCGGCGAACGCCTCCGGGGTGGAATTCACGAAGCGCTCGGGCTCGTCGTATCCGATGAGGATGCCCCGGACGGTTCCCTCCGGGGTGACGCACAGCTCGAACGCGCGGTCCGAGCCGAGCCTGGCCCAGGACAGGTGGCCGGCCTCGTCCAAGTCCTTGCCGATGGAATCCGCGTACTCACGGAGCGAGGCGGACTCCTCCTGCAGGGTGTGGAAGTACGGATTCACCCGAAGTGGCAGGACCAGCCCGTCGATCCGCGCCAACACGGCGGCTTCGGGCTGGGTCGGCACGGTGTGCAGGCCCTGGAACCGCCGGACCCCGGTCTCGCCGAACCGGACGGCGAAACGCTCGCCGGAGCTTGTCACGTCATTCTCCTCAACGGGTGGTGGCCAGGTCCGCGCGCGGTGCTAGTCCCGTAGAAGGTTGCGCACATGCCGCAGAACCGTGAACCAGGACGATTCGGGATTCTCCATGGCGACAGGGTCGGCTTGGCGCATCCGATGCAAAAGCCTGTCCGCGGCGCCCTCGGGGTCGACCCCCTCGTCGGTGCTGGCCTCGGCGTCGTACTCCGGCCGTTCCTCCTCCAGTGCGTGCAGGAAATACGCCAGGGCGTCGATGCTGCTGTTGAGCAGGTGCGGAGCACCGTCCTCCGGGATGCAGTACACGATGCCGGTGGCGGTATCCACGATGACGTCGTCAAGGGCGATCCCGCCGAGCGTCAGCCAGGCCGACATGTCGAATGAGCAGTTCGGGTACTTCTCCGCGACGGCCTGCCACGCCTCACCGCCGATCCGCAGGTCACCGTCGAGAAGGAGCTGGTCCATCTCGAACCAGCCCACCTGGTCCGGGAGACCGACCTCGCGCAGGAAGACCCGGGTCGGCTCATGCGCGATGGCGGCCAGCACACCGTCGTCCAGAGCCACCAGATCGTCGGCGCTGAAGACCGACTCCATCCGAGTCCGGTCGATCAGAGGGCTCATGGAATTCCGCACTTTCGGTCGGGACGGTCATCGGGCGACCCATATCGTAGCATTCGGGGGAGCTATTATTCATGATTATGCAGCCCTTGGAAGTTCGTCCAAGGGCTTCTTTTCTCCGGGCGCTCGCCCGGATACATTCTATTGAGCCGGTCCTCGATCTCGCGGTTGCCGCGTTCCACTGATTCCGGGGACGGCCCGTACTCGATGCTGTGCGTGACGTTGACATGGGGCATCCATTTCTGCACCCAGGCCGAGCAGTCGCTGCTGTTACTGCACGGTGCCCGTTCGGTGTAAAGGTCCTTCACATGATCGCCAGTGCCATTCTCGAGAAATGGTATCCCGAGCACCTTCTCGGAGTGGATCGGATTGTTGCTCCGGCCGACCAGAATGAATTCCCGTTCGCCCCCTTCGTGATCGTATCGGACCCGCATGGCGGCGTAGTTGTTACTGGAGAAGACCGGCTCACCGGTCTGTTTGTGGGGCGTGTAGTTTCCGTAGCTTCCCTGCTCGTGCCGTGCCAGTGCGGTCGCCCGGGACAGGTCATCCTCATAGAACGGGACCTCGGTCGAGTGCTTCCGGGGTCGCGCGGCCTTCTCCTCATTGGTGCTCTCCCCCCAGGCATAGGGGTTGTTCGGATTTCTAGGCCGACGTGGAACGGTGTCTTTGTTCGCCCCGTTCAGCTTCAGCGGCACGCCCAGCAGCTCCCGGTCCGCCTCGGTCAGATCGGCTGGACCCTTGGCGGTGAGCCGTTGGACCTTCCCCTTGTCGCCCAAGAGATAGACGGGCTTGTCTCCCAGTTGCTCCCGAAGCTCATCCCGGCTGGGCTCGCGGCGGTGGATCCTGTGGAATTCTGCAGCGTGTTTCGTATCGGCCTCGACGGTGTTGTCGGCGACCTTCTTCAGGTTCTTCCCCGTCGAGTGATAGAGGTCCTTCACTGCCTTTCCGGCGTCCTCACCGAGCGTTTTTCCCAGTTTCTGGGCCCCGTGCTCCAGCGCCTTGACGATTTGATTGGTCACCCGACACTCACCCCCGCGAGGTTGAACTCGAACGCCACCGCGTGGGCGGTTACCGTCCTGGCGTGGTCGTGCATGGTCGCACGATCGCCACCTCCGCCAGAACGAACATCGTCATCGCCGCGGCCTGATCCGCCGCACATGTCGAGGTCGGCACCACCGGCTTCCTCCATGACCTCATCCTTCGTCCTCGGCAGCTGCTCGGTCGATCGCCACGGCACGCCAGGCATCACAACCAACTCGTCCATGTGACTGGTCAGCAGCTGCGCCTGCCTGGCCGACACGGGTTGCTCATTCGAAGCTCATCCCCGCCGCCTTCACCCGGAACATCTCCGCGTGGCCGGCCACCGTCTCGGCATGGCCGTGAAACAACTCGGCGCGCTGGTGCAGCAGTTCGGGGTTCATCTCGAAGCCGGTGCCCGCAGAGGGGCCATCGGCCGAGACCCCGAGGGCCGACTGCGCGGTCCGGAACATCAGGCCGCTCGCCGCCCGCCCCACCACCTCCACCAGCGGGTCGATGGCGGCCTCGATCACCTGCCCGATGATGTACTGCTCCAACTGCTGGACCAGGAAGTCCACCAGTTTTTCCGCGGCCTCCACGACCAGCACCTCGGCCGCCTCGGCGAGCCCCAGGGTGGCCACCGCCGCCGCCTGGTCCGCCACGAACGCGGCCGCCAGCAGCGCCAGTTCCGCGATCGTCTCGAGCTTCATCGCCACGATGACATCGGCCGCCACGTCCAGCGCGGTGGCCGTGACGTGACAGGCCTCCAGCAGCTCGGTCATGTGGCCGTTGGAGAGCTGCGCCCACTTCGCCGGCAGGGCCTCGTAGGACGCCCCCTGGTACACCTCGGCCAGCTTCTTCACTGTCGCGGTGGAGTCCTGGTGTGTCTCCTCCAACTTGTCGGCGAACTCCCGTACATGGCCGGCGAATTCGCGGACCTTGTCCTCGTTCACCGCCGGCCAGTTCACCGATGAACTGAAGGAACGACACCACCTCACCAGGCAGCTCGATCGCCATTACGCCCCCGTAGGCAACAGCAGACACCAGTTTCATCGAACGTAAGTGCCGCACTGGAGAGAACGAGTAATGAGATGCCCTTGGAGACGCCAAAAGTCCGGTGCAGTGTCCCCGCGCGGACAGGCGCGGCGGGGCCTTCGGGGGGCCTCGCCAGGTCCCGTGATGCCGTCACGGAGGTTGATGCTTTCGGACGCCTACGAGCGGGCGAAGTGCGGGCTGGGCCGGCTACGTCGTCGAGGTCGGCGCGTCCCGCCGGCGCACCGGCGGCCCGATCCGCAGGATCGAGCGCTGATGGACGCGGGCGGAGAGGGTCGCCAGGGCGGCCGAAGCCATGAGCATCAGAAGGGCTGCCAGGAGGTCGGGGAGCCGGCCTGCCTCGTTCACGCTGACCTGGAGCGGCATGATCAGCATGGAGAACGGGGGGAAGTGTCCGATGGCCTCGACCCAGCCGGCGTTCAGGTCCTGTACTGCGGTGATGGCCACGGCGAAGGGGATCAAGGCGGCCATGAGTACCGGCATGACCGCCGAGGACACGTCCTCCGCGCGGGAGACGAGGGAGCCCGCCGCGGCGTCGACGCGGCCACCCACCCGGAGCTCATGGCCCGCTGCGTCCCGTACCGGGAACTGGTCACGACCCAGGCCGCGGCACAGGCCGGCTGACGGCGCCCTCCGGCACGATGGAAGCCGGCCGAGGCGGCAGGCGACCACGGAGGCGGGCGATGGGTGGGTCCGGTGTTGCGGGCGGTGGGTACTCCGGTACCCCGCTCGCCAGGAAGATCGGCATCAAGGCGGGGCACCGGGTGGCACTTCTGCACGCTCCGGACCCGTTCGACATCCCCGGCCTGCCCGACGGGGCGGAGTTCACGGCGGTCGGCCCCCGCGGCGCCGACATCACCCTCGCCTTCTACCGGACCCACGCCGCCCTGGCCGCCGAGGCCCCCGCACTGGCCGCCGCGCTCGCCGACCACGCCATGCTGTGGATCGCCTGGCCCCGCAAGGCCGCCGGCCACGTCAGCGACATCGCCGAGAACGATCTGCGGGACCTCTTCCTCCCGCTCGGCGTGGTCGACGTGAAGGTCGCCGCGCTGGGGGAGGACTGGTCGGGGCTGAAGTTCGTACGGCGCAGGGAGAACCGTCGTACGAACCGAACGAACCGGCACCCCTGATCCAGGAATGAGAACCGCCACGCCCGACCCAAGAGTCGGCGTACTCAGAAAGTCCTTACCGTGAACGGCTAGCATCGCGGCCGGGATTGCCGGCGGCCGTGATGGGGTGAAGGGCATGCAGGACCTGGGAGCACTGCGGATCGCGGTCGCCGTGGTGACCATGGGAAACAGGCCCGCCGAGGTCGACGCCCTGCTGGAGTCCGTGGCCAAGCAGGACCTGGCGCCCACGCGGATCGTGATCGTCGGCAACGGCTGCCCGCTGCCGGACTTCGCCGAGCGGCTTGCGCTTCCCGGCGAGGTCACCCTCCTGGAACTCGACGAGAACCTCGGCTGCCCGGGCGGCCGGAACCAGGCGCTGGCCCGGCTGCGGGATTTCGGGGACGTCGACGTCGTCGTGGAACTGGATGACGACGGGCTGCTCGTCGACGCCGATGTGCTGCGGCGGGTACGGGACCTGTTCGCGGCCGACCCCGAGCTCGGCATCGTCGGCTTCCGCATCGCCGACGAGCAGGGCGAGACACAGCAGCGGCATGTGCCCCGGGTCGGCGCCTCCGACCCGATGCGGGGCGGTTACGTCACCGGGTTCCTCGGCGGCGGCCACGGCCTGAGGACCGCCATGCTCGACGAGATCGGGGACTGGCCCGCCGAGTTCTTCTTCGCCCACGAGGAGACCGACCTGGCCTGGCGGGCCGCCGACGCCGGCTGGCGGATCCTGTACGCACCCGAACTGCTGCTCCAGCACCCGAAGACCTCACCGGCCCGGCACGCCATCTACTACCGGGTGAACGCACGGAACCGGGTCTGGCTCGTCCGCCGTCGGCTGCCGTGGCCGCTCATCCCCGTACATCTGGGGATCTGGATGCTGCTCACCCTCGCACGGACCCGGTCGGGGGCGGGGCTGCGCGCCTGGTTCGGCGGGTTCGTGGAGGGCTTCAGGGAACCGGCGGGCGAGCGGCGGCCCATGCGGTGGCGGACCGTGTGGCGGCTGGCGCGGCTGGGGCGGCCGCCCGTCATCTGACGGGAAACGGGTGGAGGGGACGAGGGTCCCGGGCGTTCACCTCCGCCGACCGGGACCCTCTGGCGTCCCACGGATCCGGCCACGGCGGCGTCACTCCCCCGAGTTGCGCGTTCTACGCGCGCACCCCCGGGCCAGATCCGATGAAGTGATCACATCAGGTTGCGCCAACGGATCGCTAACATGTGGCCAACGGTTCTCCGTTCCGGCCTCGGCCGACTGGCGCGAAGCCGTCGGCCGACGACGCCGGACGGCCGCAGCCGTACGGATTCCAACGGCGACCGCCGTGGCACAGGTGGCGGGAAACCGCCGTGACGAGGGCGGGAATCCGCCAAGGACGCGGGAAGGCAGTGGGGGGCGTGAGGCGGGGCCAGCTGCGGTTCGGACTGCTGGGGCCGCCGGTTCTCTACGACGTCCACGGCGAGGCCGGCGCCTGCGGTGACGCCACGGATGCCTCCGGCGAGGCCGACGTCAAGGCCGTCGGCAGCCCCAAGGTCCGTACCCTGCTCGCCGCCCTGCTCCTCGAAGCCGGCCGAGTCGTCTCCGTCGAGTCGCTCAAGGACGCGCTGTGGGGCGGGGCGCCGCCCGCGTCCGCGCAGGCCTCGCTGCACAACCATGTGGCCCGGCTGCGCAGGCTGCTCGACGACCCCGAGCGGCTGCGGGCGGTGCCGCCCGGCTATGTGCTGCGCGTCGAGCAGGGCGAACTGGACGTGCATGTCTTCGAGCGTCATCTCGCCACGGCACGCGGCGCGTACGCGGCCCGCAACTGGGAGCGGGTGGTGCGCGAGTGCACGTCCGCGCTCGCCCTGTGGCGCGGCACCCCACTGAACGGGCTCCCCGCCGAGCTGGGCGGCTACGCCTTCGTCCAGCGCCTGAAGGAGGCGCGGCTGCTGCTCCTGGAGTGGCGTTACGACGCCGAGCTGGCCGTCGACGGTGCCCGACTGGACGGTCTCGTACCGGAGTTGGCCGCACTGGCCGCCGAGTATCCGCTCCGGGAGGCGTACCACCGTCAGCTGATGCTCGTCCTGCACCGCACCGGCCGCCAGGCCGAGGCCCTGGCCGTCCACCGGGATCTGCGTGCCCGCCTGGTGGAGGAACTGGGCGTGGAACCGGGCCCGGCGATGCAGGAGGCGCACATCGAGGTGCTCGCCACCACCGGGAGCCCCGGTGCCCCGCGCGAGGACGACACCGCATCCGGCGCCACGGACGATCCCGCACCGTCCCTCCCGCAGCCGCCCCGGCCCGCCCAACTGCCGCCTCCCCCCGCCCACTTCACGGGCCGCACCCCTGCTCTCGCCGACCTCCGCAGCGCCCTCGAGCCCGGTCGGACCCCTGCCGTGGCGGTCATCAGCGGCATGGCAGGCGTGGGCAAGAGCGCCCTCGCCCTACAGATCGCCCACACCCTGAGGGAACGTTTCCCCGACGGTCAGCTGTACATCAACCTGCACGGCGCCACCCCCGGCATGACCCCCCTCCCACCCACCCAGGCCCTCGCCGCCCTGCTGCGTGACCTGGGCACCGAACCCCGCCGCATCCCCGAACACCCGGACGCCGCCGCCGCGTTGCTGCGCTCCCTGCTCGCCCCGACCCGCACCCTCCTGCTCCTGGACGACGCCGCGCACGCCGCTCAGGTACGACCGCTGCTGCCGGCCGGCGCGGGCTGCGCCGTGATCGTCACCAGCCGTTCGCCGCTGACCGCCCTCGACGGCGCCCGCCGCTTCCCGCTCACCCCGCTGAGCGGTGAGGAGAGCGCCGAGCTGCTGCGGGCGGTCTCCGGCCGCGACGCCCTGGACGCGGCCCATCCCCTCGTCGAACTCACCGGCCGACTCCCGCTCGCGCTGCGCGTCGTCGCCGCCCGCCTCGCCGCGCGCCGGGCGCTCACCCCCGAGGTGCTGGCCGGTCAACTCGCCGCCACCGAAGGCAGGTTGCACCACCTGGAGTACGACGACCTGAGCGTCCGCCGCTCCCTGGCCGTCGCCCATGACGCGCTCGCCGCCTCGGAGCGGGAGGCCGACCGGGACGCCGCCCTCGTGCTGCGCGGGATCGGCGCGCTCGACCTGCCCGCGTACGGCGCCCCGCTCCTCGCCCACCTGGTCGGTATCGACGAGCGCCGCACCGAGGCCGCCCTGGACCGGCTCGTCGACGTGGCCCTCCTGGAGGAGACGGCGTACGGCCGCTACGCCCCGCACGACCTGGTCCGCGACTTCGCCCGCGAACTGGCCGGGGGCGCCGGCGACGTGGATGCCGCCCTGCCCTGGTACGCCGCCGTCGCCGAGCGCGCCCTCACCGCGATCGTCGAACCGGGCCTCGACCAGGACGACCGCCGCCGCCCGACCGCGGCCCAGCCGCCGGACCACGCGGCACATGTCGCCGCACTCCCCACCTTCGAATCCGCCGGACAGGCCTTCGCCTGGGGCGACACGGAGCTGGTGAACATCGTCACGCTGGTCGAGCGCCACGCCGAGGACGCCGGTGCCGACTCCGACATACAGACCCTCAGGGCCGCCCGCATCTCGACACTGATCCGCCTCTTCTTCCCGTACGTGCTGCGCAGTGGCCGGGTCGCCGAGATGGAGGTGCTCGGCCGGGCCGCCCTGCGCGTGGCCCGGCGGCTCGGTGACGAGGCCGCCGAGGCGTACGCGCTGGGCGACCTCGCCGGGCTGCACTTCCTGACCGGGCGGCAGAGCGAGGCCCTCGACCTCAACGACCGGGCGCTGACGATCTGGCGGCGGCTCGACCACGTCTCCTGGATGCGCCGCTGCCTCAACAACCGCGGCCTGCTGCTCGAAGGCCTCGGCCGCTACGAGGAGTCGGGCCGGGCCCTGCGCCAGAGCCTGGAGTACTCACGTCAGTTGAAGGACCCGCACGGCGAGGCCGTGACCCACAGCCACCTCGGCAATCTGTACGAGCACACCGACCCGCGGGCCGCGATCGAGCAGCACCGGCTGTCGCTCGCCATCGGGAAGGAGATCGGCGCCGTGATCGTGCAGCACTCCGCGCACTGCAACATCGGCTACGCCCACCTCACCCTGGGCGAACCGGCCGCCGCCGTACCCCACTTCGAGGAGAGCCTGCGCATCCTCGGCGGCCACGGCGACTGGCACGGCGAGTCCCAGACCCGGCTCGGGCTGGTGCGCGCCCTGCGGCTGCTCGGCCGCACGGAACGGGCCGCCGCCGAGTGCGCCGAACTGCTCCACCGAGCCGACGCCCGCGCCGACCGCTACACGAGCGGACTCGCCCGCCACCAGCACGGGCTTCTGCTCCGCGAGCGGGGGAGCACGGAGCAGGCGTACGAACAGTGGCACGCGGCACTTGACGCCCTGGACGGCACGGACGAGAAGGCGGTGCTGACCGAGCTGAGGCAACTGCTCGGCGAGACGCTGCCGTAGCTACGGACGTGTGCGGCTGGACCCGTCGTAGCTGCGGGCAGTCGCGCCGCTGGGGCGGCACGGGTGGGCGCAGCGGCACCCCGCAGGCGCGGGCAAGCAAACCGACCCCCGGCCGGCACCCGCACCGGGCACCGCTCACTTCGCATCCGCATAGCACTCCACCACCGCCGTAGTGAACGGAAACCGCACCGGCGTCTGACCGAACGTCAGCCGCCCCGCCAGCTCCGCCGCCTCCCGGATCGCCGCCACCACCGCTTCCGCCTCCCGCTCGGGACAGTGCACGATCACCTCGTCGTGCTGGAAGAAGACCAGCTCGGCCTCCATGCCCGCACAGCTCTGCCGCAGCGCGGCAAGCACCAGCAGCGCCCAGTCTGCGGCGCTCCCCTGGACGACGAAGTTACGGGCGAAGCGGCCCCGGGCGCGGGAGTTGGTGGAGGCGTACCCCGGCACCCACTCGGCCCCGGCGGGGGCCTCGGGCGGTTCGTCCTGCGGGATGCCCGCCTCCTCCGCGGCGCCCTCGCCCGCCCCGGCGGCCGGCGGGCAGGTCCGCCCCAGCCAGGTCCGCACGAGCCGCCCCTCCTCGCCCGCCCGCGCCGCGTCGTCGACGTATGCGACCGCCTTGGGGAAGCGGCGTCTGAGGGCGGCGAGGTTCTTCAGGCCGTCGCCGGAGGTCTGGCCGTAGACCGCACCGAGGACGGCGAGCTTGGCCTGGGCGCGGTCGCCGGAGAACGCCCGGTCGGAGACCGACTGGTAGAGGTCGGTCTCCCGCCCGGCCACCTCCATCAGCCCCGGGTCGCGGGAGATGGCGGCCAGCACCCGCGGCTCCATCTGGTCGGCGTCCGCGACGACCAGCCGCCAGCCGGGGTCGGCGACCACCGCGCGCCGGATGACCTTGGGGATCTGGAGGGCGCCGCCGCCGTTGGTGACCCATCTGCCGGTGACGGTCCCGCCCGCGAGGAACTCGGGCCTGAACCGCCCGTCCCGCACCCAGTCCTGCAGCCAGGACCAGCCGTGGGCGACCCAGATGCGGTACAGCTTCTTGTACTCGACCAGCGGTTTCACCGCCGGGTGGTCGACGGACTCGATCTCCCAGCGGCGGGTCGACTTCACCTTGATCCCGGCCTGCGCGAACGCCTTGATGACGTCCGCGGGCAGATCCGGCCGCACGCGGCGCCCGAAGGCGGCGGACACCTCGTCCGCGAGTTCGGCGAGGCGGCGGGGCTCGCCACCGCCCGTGTACCGCTCGCCGAGCAGTTCGTGCAGCACCCGGCGGTGCACCTCGGCGCTCCAGGGCAGCCCGGCGCGGTTCATCTCGGCGGCCACCAGCATCCCCGCCGACTCGGCGGCGGTGAGCAGCCGCATCCGGTCGGGGTGCGCGGTGGCGTCGTGCCGGCGCTGCTGCCCGGCGTACACCTCGACGAGGTCGGGCAGCGGCACAGGGACGCTCTGCGGTTCGAAGAGCGGGGACTGGGCGCCCGGTTCGGCGGAGCGCAGGGGCGGGTCGGGCGGTACGGGGCCGCCGCGGAGCCGGGCCAGAGCGGCGGCCGCCGAGTGTGGCTCGCCGTACCGCCCCTCGTGGCCCAGCAGGAGGGTCTCGGCGTCCTCGATGTCGTAGCACCGCTCCACTCGCACCCCCGCGGCGAGCAGACGCGGATACACCTCCGCCGTGGAACGCCACACCCACCGCACGACCTCCGGCCGCCCCCGCACGGCCGTCGCGAGGTCGGGCTCCCACCGGACCGGCCCGGCGAGCAGCCCGTCCGGACCGAGGGGGGCGAGCTCCACGCCACCGTCCTCGGCCGGGGCGAGCGCCCAGCGGTCGGTCATGGTTGCGAGTGTCGCAGGGGGGTCTGACAGCGGCCTCCCGGCGGGCCGTCAGCTCTCCTCGCCGGGGACCTGCAGGTACTGCGCGAGCGCCTTGGCGAGCTCGGCCTCCACCGTCGCCTTGTCGAGGCCGAGGCCGGCCAGCACCCCCTCGCCGTTCTCGAACTCCAGCAGGGCCAGCAGGATGTGCTCGGTGCCGATGTAGTTGTGGCCGAGCCGGAGGGCCTCGCGGAAGGTGAGTTCGAGGACCTTCTTGGCGTCGGAGCCGTAGGGGACGAGCTCCGGGACCTCCTCGGCCGCGGGCGGGAGGGCGGCGGTCGCCGCCTGGCGCACGGCGTCGAGCGGGACGCCCTGAGCGGTGATGGCCTTGGCCGCGAGGCCGTCCGGCTCGGCCAGCAGTCCGAGGATCAGGTGCTCGGGGCGGCCCTCGGTGTTGTGCGCCGCGATCGCCTCGTTGTGGGCGGCCATCACCACGTTGCGGGCGCGCGGGGTGTAGCGGCCGAAGCCCTGGTTCGGGTCCAGGTCGGTGGACTCCTTGGGCACGAAGCGCTTCTGCGCCGCCTGCCGGGTGACCCCCATGCTCTTGCCGATGTCCGTCCAGGAGGCGCCCGAGCGGCGCGCCTGGTCCACGAAGTGACCGATCAGATGGTCCGCCACCTCGCCGAGGTGGTCGGCCGCGATCACCGCGTCCTGGAGCTGCTCGAGGGGTTCGGCGTGGACCTTCTTGATGGCCGCGATGAGTTCGTCGAGACGCACGGATGGCGTGAAATTCGGGTTCGTCGACATGTGTCAACCGTAGGTTGACGCGAGGGGGGCGTCAACCCCGAGTTGACACTTGAGGGCCGCTGTGCGCGCGCGTGCTACTTCGGCGAGGCCGCCAGCCGCACCGCCAGCCCCGTGAACACCGTCCCGCTGAAGATGTTCAGCCCGCGCGCCACCCGCCGGCTGCGGCGCAGCAGCGAGGAGAGCTTCCCGGAGAGCAGTCCGATCGAGCCGTCCACGACGACCCCCATGACCGTGATCGTCAGCCCGAAGACCAGGAACTGCTCGCGCACGTGCCCCAGGCCGGGGTTCACGAACTGCGGCAGGAAGGCGACGTTGAAGAGGATCACCTTGGGGTTGAGCAGGTTGGTGACCGCTCCCTGCCAGAAGGCCCGGCGCCGCCCGGGCCCCGCCGCCGCACCCTCCTCGGCCGGCACCGCACGGTCCCGGAAGGCCTTGACCGCGAGGTGGAGCAGATAGGCCGCACCCGCCCAGCGCAGCACGTGATAGAGCGTCGGCAGGGCCAGGAACAGCGCCGACAGACCGAGCGCCGCGGCGACCGTGTGCACGAACATCGCGCAGGCCACGCCGAACGCGGCCAGCACTCCGGTTCTGGGCCCGCCCCGTCCGCCCATCGCCACGATGAACATCATGTCGGGGCCGGGAGTGACGCAGAGGACCAGGGCGGCGACCAGGAATGCCGCGTACGAAGACATGTCCACCATGTGTCCATGCTTGAACCGGCGCGGGAGAGGGGGCGAATGAATTTCGATGGGTGAGACAAGTGCTGGGAAACGCCATGTGAGGGACACGGTGACGGTGATTGACTCATCTGCCATGACCACGACCACACTGACGACGAGCTCCTCCCCGGGCCCTGCTCCCGCCCCGACTCCCGCCCCCGTCACCGACGTTCCCGCGGTCGTCGACGAGACGGCCCGGATCCTCACCGAGCACTACGTCTTCCCGCAGGCCGCCGAGCAACTGGCCGTGCTGCTGCGCCGGCGCCTGGCGGAGGGGGCGTACGACGTGGAGAGCGCCGAGGAGCTGAGCGGACTGGTCACCACGGATCTGCAGTCCGTCAACGGCGATCTGCATCTGCGCCTCAAGTACCACCCCGAGCAGGTGCCGACGGGCCAGGGCGAGGCAGCGGAGGCCGCGATGCGCCGCGACTTCGACGCCTCCCTGGGCGGCGTGCCCCGGGTCGAACTGCTGACGGGCGGCACCGCCCTGCTCGAACTGGCCCCCTTCCTCTTCCCGCTGTCCTGGTCCGCCGAGCCGCTCGCCGCCGCGCTCACCCTGGTCGCCCGCGCCGAGGCGCTCGTCCTGGACCTGCGGGGCAACGGCGGCGGCGACCCGGACACCGTCGCCTTCGTCTGCAGCTACCTCCTGGACGAGCGCACCCACCTCAACACCATGTACGCGCGCGTGGGCGACCGCTACGACCAGTCCTGGACCCTGCCGCACGTCCCCGGCGCCCGCTTCGGCGGCACCAAGCCGGTCCATGTCCTCACCGGGCCCCACACCTTCTCCGCTGCCGAGGAACTGGCCTACGACCTCCAGCAGCTGGGCCGCGCGACCGTCGTGGGGGAGAGCACCCGAGGCGGCGCCCACCCGCGGGAGGGCTGGACGGTCCACCCGAACCTGGAGGCCACCATCCCGGTCGCCCGTGCGGTCAACCCGGTCTCCGGCACCAACTGGGAAGGCACCGGCGTCCTCCCCGACGTCCCGTGCCCGGCCCCGGACGCCCTCGACCGGGCCCTGGCCCTCATCGGCGGCTGACCCGGCTGTCAGTGCCGCGTGGCACGATCGACGAGTGACCAGCACTCCGTCCAGCACCGTCGAACGCGCCTTCAAGGCCGCCCTGTACGCCGAGACCGACGCCGCCCTCGACACGGGCGCCTCCCTGCTGGCCGCGGACCCGGCGGCGGACGACGAACTCGCCCGCCGCGGCCGGGAGTTCGTGGCGGCGGCCTGGCGACGCGGCTGGCAGCCCGCCGACGTCGTCCGGATCGTACGACGCGAGCTGGACGACACACACGTACGCCTGGCTTCGGCGCTGATCCGGGCGCAGACGCCGTACGACGGCCCGCGCGGCCCCCGCTGGACCGCGCAACTGGACGAGCTCACCGCCGAAGCGGCCGAAACCGCCGAGGCCACCGGCACCCCGCCCCGCACCGACCGCTTCTCGCACGCGACCATCGTCCTGGAGGTATACCGCCTGCTGCTGCGCCTGCCGGCCCTCGAACCCCTCGACGAGCCCAGGCGGCGGCCCGATTCCGCCCGCGGGGCCGGTCCGGCAACCGAGTCCCGCATGCTCACCCGCATCCGCGCGCTGCTCGCCAAGGCGGAGGCGACCGGCTTCCCGGACGAGGCGGAGGCGCTGTCCGCCAAGGCGCAGGAGCTGATGGCCCGGCACAGCATCGACGAGGCGCTGCTCGCCGCCCGGGCGCCGTCCCCGGACGCCCCCGGCGCCTGCCGTATCGGCGTCGAGGCGCCGTACGAGCAGGCCAAGGCGGTGCTGCTGGACGCGGTCGCCACGGCGAACCACTGCCGGGCCGTGTGGAACGAGCCGCTGGGATTCTCCACCGTCGTCGGCTTCGAAGCCGACCTGGAGGCCGTCGAGCTCCTCTACACCTCGCTCCTCGTCCAGGCCATGACGGCGATGACGAAGGCGGAGACCGCCCAGCGAGCGGGCGGCCGCAAACGCACCAAGACCTTCCGGCAGTCCTTCCTCGCGGCCTACGCCCACCGCATAGGCACCCGCCTCGCGGCGGCCGCCGAGACGCAGGTGACCGACGACCTGCTCCCGGTACTGGCCTCCCGCGAGGTCGCAGTCACGACCCACACGGACCGCATGTTCCCCGAGACGACCACGACCCGCCTACGAGGGGTGAACGACGAGGCGGGCTGGACGGAGGGCGCCCAGGCAGCGGACCAGGCTCACGTGGCGGCCCGGGGAGCGCCGCATTAGGGGCGCGGGGAACTGCGCGACAAGCCACGACGGCGCTGCAGACGATCAACGCCCCCCGCGCACGTCCCGACGAGCGTCAGTCCCCAGCTTGCTGGAACGGACTCACCGAAGCGTTCGCCGCACCCGCGGCACCCGTGACGGCGACCTCGCCGTACGTCCACTCGAAGCTGTGAGCGGCGCTGGAACCGGGCAGCGTGAACTTCGCCGTCTTCACCGGGAGGCTCTTGGCTCCGCCCGCCTCACCTCGCACGTACGTGATCGTGAAGGACGCGGTCGCGCCCTTGGCGAGCGTCAGCTTCTGCGCCTTCGCGGCCTTGTCGGCGGGGACGGCACCCGTCGCCTTGCCGCCCTGGAGATCGACGGCCGGGAAGCCGTTCAGGGTGCACTTGGAGCCGCGGTTGGTGAGCGTGACGGTGACATTGCCGGAGTCCCCGGCGGACGGGGCGGCGCTCGCCGCGACCTGCACGCCGACGGCGTCGAGCGTGCAGGCGCCGCCGGCCTTGTTCTTGTTGCTGGAGCCGCTGTCACCACCGCTGCTGTCACAGGCGGTCAGAAGGAGCGCCGCGGCGAGAGCGGCGACGGTGATGGGGGTGGCGCGCATGTGGATCCTCTGGTGCTCTGCTGGTGCTCGGCGGCGCGATGCCGTTGATCGCGTGCATGGATCATCACGCACGATCCGCTGCAGCGGTTGCCCGCCCTGCCGGACTACTGGCCGAGGTTCGCCGTCGGCAGCCCCGAAGGCAGGGTCCCGCCCTCGGTCTTGGTGTACGTCTCCTTGCCCACGCTGCCCGACCAGGTGATCTTCAGCGAGCTCTTGGACACGGAGTCGACCATCCCCGTCGCGCGTTCCTTGCCGCCCTTCGTGCAGGTGAGGTGGATCATCTGCATACCGGCCTCCTTGCCCGCGGTCCCGCTGCACACGGAGCCGCCGGTCGAGAAGAGCCCGGCCTGCTTGCCGGTGATCACCAGGGCGACGGCCTTGCCGCCGGTCGTGGCGAGCCAGCTGCCCTGCAGGCTGTCGGACGCACCCGTCGTCCCACCGGTGCCGCCCGTGTCCGCCGTGGAGGCGGAGGGGGCGGAGGCGGAGGGGCTGGACGAGGAGTCGTCCTTGGAGCCGCCGCCGCTGCTGCACGCGGTGAGCATGAGCGCACCCGCCAGCCCCGCGGCGGCGGCCGCGGTCCGCAGCTGCCGGCGCGACACCGTGCGGGCAGGACGCGTGAAGGTCGCCGAAGTCACTGGTAGCTCCCAAGCAGTAGCAACGAGCAGGGGCAAGCCGTAGCCGGTGGGCCGGGCCCGCAGGCCCGAGCGCCCGCAGCAAGCTACCAGGGACGGCCGCCCGGCCCATGAGGAGCGGCTGTGAGATTCACCGGACCCACCCGCCACCGCTGACCGACCGCGGCCGCCCGCCCTCACCAGGACGACTTGCGCACCCCCGGCAGATACCCGGCATGCGCCTGCCCCCGCAACGACACCCGTGACAGCCCGAACGCCCGGAAGTACCCCCGTGGCCGCCCGTCCACCTGGTCCCGGTTGCGTACCCGGGTCGCGCTGGCGTCGCGCGGCTGGCGCCGCAGCTCACGCTGGGCGGCGAGCCGTTCCGACTCAGTCGACGACGGCCGCCGGATGATCTCCTTCAGCTCGGCGCGCCGCTCGGCGTACCGGGCGACGATCTCCTGCCGCCGCCCGTTCTTCGCGATCTTGCTCTTCTTGGCCATCAGACCCGCACCCCCCGCGCACGGATCCGTGCCACGGCCGCCTCGACGCCGATCGCGTCGACGGTCTTGATCCCCTTGGCGCTCAGCCGCAGCCGCACGTGTCGGCCGTCGCTCGGCAGCCAGTACCGCTTGCTCTGGATGTTGGGGTCGAAACGGCGGGAGGTCCGCCGGTGGGAGTGGGAGATGCGGTTGCCGAAACCCGGCCGGGCGCCGGTCAGCATGCAGTGCGCGGACATGGGTGACGTACCTCTCGTGAAGTGATCCCCGAAGCGAAGTCGCTAATGGAATTCATTTTCAGTAAGGTACCACCATGGCTCGCAACGAACTCCGCCCGGTCATCAGGCTCCGGTCCACGGCAGGGACCGGCTTCACCTATGTGACCCGCAAGAACCGCCGCAACGACCCCGACCGCATGACCCTGCGCAAGTACGACCCGGTCGCCGGCCGTCATGTCGACTTCCGAGAGGAGCGCTGAACCACCGCCATGCGCAGTGAAATCCACCCGGCCTACGGTCCCGTCGTCTTCCGGGACCGTGCCGCGAACCACGCCTTCCTCACCCGCTCCACGATGAGCAGCGACAAGACGATCGAGTGGGAGGACGGCCACACGTACCCGGTTGTGGACGTCGAGATCTCGGACATCAGCCACCCCTTCTACACCGGCACCGCCCGTGTCCTGGACACTGCCGGCCGTGTGGAGCGCTTCGAGCGCCGGTTCGGGAAGCGGGGCGGAGCGTGAGCCTGTCGGTGGTGATCGTCGGCGGGCTGCACGCCGACGCCCGCAAGGCGGCTGTCGCCCGGCTGCTGGCCGATGTTCCCGGCAGCGTGGTGCTCCACCACGACCTCGCCACGGCCGCGGCGGGCACGGTCGTACGGACGATCCGCGACGCGAGCGGCCTCGTGTCGGCCGGTGAGGCGCCCCTGGTCAACGACTGCGCGTGCTGTGCACTGAGGGAGGACCTGGTTCCCGAGCTGCGCCGGCTCGCGGACGCGGGGGACACCCGTCTCGCCGTCGTCGAGCTGTGGGACTCCGTGGAGCCCAAGGCCATGGCCGAGGTGGTCGTGGCCGCAGGCCTGACCGTCACCGGCGTGATCACCGCCGTGGACCCGGCCCTCGTCCTGCCCTACCTCGGCAACGGCGACGACCTCGCGGACGGCGGCCTCGCCGCGGCGGCCACGGACCAGCGGACGGTCGCGGACACGTTCGCGCGCCAGCTGGAGTACGCCCCCGTCCTCGCCGTCACCGACTCCGAGGAGGCCGACGAGGAGGACCGCGAGCTGCTCGCCCAGCTCCACCCGACGGCCCGTCAGGTCGTCATCGGCCACGGCGACCTGGCGGTGGCCGCCCTCGCGGGCTTCGACGTCGAGGCGGCGGCCGCCGCCCAGCACCCGGCCTGCGCGCTCCTGCCCGCCGAGGCCGACGCGCACGGCGTCTCCACTCTCGTCTGGCACCGCAGCCGCCCCTTCCACCCGGAGCGGCTGTACGCCGCCCTGGAGGATCTGACCTGCGCCGCCGCCCGCAGCCGGGGCCGGTTCTGGCTGGCCGACAAGCCGGACACCCTGCTGCACTGGGACGCGGCGGGCGGGGCCCTGTGCGTGGAGAGCGCGGGGCCGTGGCTGGCCTCGCTCCCCGACGCCGCCTGGGACATGGTCCCGCCCGTGCGCCGGGCCGCCGCCGCGCTGGACTGGCATCCCGAGCACGGCGACTGCTGCCAGCACCTCGTCTTCACCTCGCCCGGCCTCGACCGCGGCGGACTCCAACACCTGCTGGAGTCCTGCCTTCTGACCGACGCCGAGTACGCCGCCGGGCGGGCCGCCTGGAAGCGGCTGCCGCCCGCCTTCGACAACCTCCTGGAGGTCTGACCCGCATGCCCCGCAAGCCCGACCGCACCCCCGCCAAGTCCCGCCCGAACCCCCTGGACGCGGCCGGAGTCACGTACATCGACTACAAGGACACCGAGCTGCTGCGGAAGTTCATCTCCGACCGCGGCAAGATCCGCAGCCGCCGCGTCACCCGGGTCACGTCCCAGCAGCAGCGTCTGCTCGCCCGCGCGGTCAAGAACGCCCGAGAGATGGCACTCCTGCCGTACGCGAGGCGCTGACGCTTTCGGCCGCAGGTCGGCTCTATTGGTCGGAGGTTGGAACAACAAGGCCGCGGTACGCGTCTCTTCCAGTGCACGAGGGTTCGACACTTCGCATGCCGTTCGGAGTCCGGGGCATGCGCTGGAACGGATGTAGCACCCCGTACGTCACAGCCGTAACCACAGAACCACCCCGCGTGCACGTGCATCTGCTCATGCATCCGCACGTGAACACGGCTATGATCCGGACCAGTTGACCACTGCATCACTGGCCCCAAAGCCACCGCACCACCGGGAGCGACCTGTGGACCACGACGTGTACAACGGCATGGCTGCCACGGAGCTGAACGGTGTGGCCTGGCAGAAGAGCCAACACAGCAACTCGCAGGGCTCCTGCGTGGAGTTCGCCCGGCTGCCCGGCGGGGACGTGGCCGTGCGCAACTCCCGCTTCCCCGATGGTCCGGCGCTCGTCTACACGCGCGCGGAGATCGAGGCGATGCTCCTGGGCATCAAGGACGGCGAGTTCGACCACCTGATAGCGGGCTGACGGCCGCCCCCACCCTGGGTGCAACTCGGGACAATCGGCGCCTTACGTGCAGTAACGCGCGTAGAACCCCGGCGTCGGACGGCGCCGGGGTTCCCTATTCGGCGGGCAGCGGCTGGGGCGCGTGCGGCAGCTGGAACAGCGCCCAGACGACCTTGCCGCCGAGCGTGCCCGCCATCGGGTGCCAGCCCCAGCTGTCGGCGAAGGAGTCGACCAGGAACAGTCCGCGGCCCGACTCCGCCGAGAAGTCGTCCGCCTCGCGCGGCGCCGGGGTCGCCTGGCTCGGGTCGCGCACCGCGCACACCAGCCGCTCCGTCCAGCGCATCAGATGCAGCCGCACGGGCGGGCTCTGGTCGGCGGTGCACAGGGTGCCGGCCGGCAGGCCGTGCCGCAGCGAGTTGGTGACCAGCTCGGAAACCACCAGACAGACGTCGTCGAAGCGGTCGCCTATGTCCCACTGGTCGAGTGTTCTGCGGGTGAACAGCCTTGCCTCGCGCACCGCTTCGTAGCGGGCGGGCAGAGCGCAGGAGGCGGCGTTGGACACGGCCGCGGGATCCAGCGGCGGAAGGCCCTGCCGTAACGGCTCGAGCATGGTCGATCCATTCGTCCCCATGCGAGGCACTCCCGAGGAATTCGCGGTCGTTGCGATGCAGCGGTTGCGCGAGACCATGGTCTTGGATGCGCGGTGCAGATGCAAGGTGCAGATGCACGTGCACGCGACCGAATTGGACCCTCCCGTACCGCTTGTTGGCCATTTTTTCCGCCATCTTCTCTCCCACTGCTTGCCAACTCCTTCCTCCTTCCTGTGCAGAATCTTTGGGTTCTTTGCTTCTCTGTAATCGGACGAGTACTGCTCGGAGTGATTTAGTGGCAGACTTCGGCTCCTGGAGGCGTTGGGGAGGCTGGCGAACGTGAGCGTGGGAGAGCCCGGATCGGTGGTGCGGCGCATGCTGCTCGGCTCGCAACTCAGGCGACTGCGTGAGGCACGCGGCATCACGCGCGAGGCGGCGGGCTACTCGATCCGCGCCTCCGAATCGAAGATCAGCCGGATGGAGTTGGGCCGGGTGAGCTTCAAGACACGTGATGTGGAAGACCTGTTGACGCTGTACGGCATCACGGACGAGCAGGAGCGCACCTCGCTGCTCTCCCTCGCCCGGGAGGCCAACGTCGCCGGCTGGTGGCACAGTTACTCGGACGTCCTGCCGAGCTGGTTCCCCACCTATGTGGGCCTGGAGGGCGCGGCGCACCTGATCCGGGCGTACGAGGTGCAGTTCGTGCACGGTCTGCTGCAGACCGAGGCGTATGCACGTGCAGTCGTACGACGCGGGATGAAGGGCGCGAGCAAGGCCGACATCGACAAGCGGGTGGCGCTGCGCCTGGAGCGGCAGAAACACCTGGTCTCCGCGGGCGGCCCCGACTTCCACATCGTCCTGGACGAGGCCGCGCTGCGCCGCCCGTACGGCGACCGCGAGGTGATGCGGGGCCAGCTCCAGCATCTGATCGAGGTGTCCGAACGCCCCAACGTGCGGCTGCAGATCATGCCGTTCAGCTTCGGCGGCCACTCGGGCGAGAGCGGCGCGTTCACCATCCTCAGCTTCTCCGAGTCCGACCTGTCGGACGTCGTCTATCTGGAGCAGCTCACCAGCGCGCTCTACCTGGACAAGCACGAGGACGTCGTCGAGTACGAGAGGGCGCTCAAGGAACTCCAGCAGGACAGTCCCGGGCCGGACGAAAGCCGCGATCTTCTACGGGGTCTTCTCCAGCTCTCCTAGGGTTCTCCCCATAAGTTCGCTCAGAGTCCCCAACTCACTTGGGACGCAAGTACGATGACGCGTGATCAGACCGTGACATCGATCGTGTGTCTGCTAGTGATTTGGGGATCACATGTCGTCCTACTTCACCGACCTGGCCCAGCAGTACATCGACGGTGAATGGCGCCCGGGTACCGGCTCCTGGGACATCATCGACTTCAACCCGTACGACGGCGAGAAGCTGGCGTCGATCACCATAGCCACGGTCGACGAGGTCGACGAGGCGTACCGGGCGGCGGCCCGCGCCCAGAAGCAGTGGGCCGCGACCAACCCGTACGCGCGCCGGGCGGTCCTGGAGAAGGCCCTCAGAGTGATCGAGGAGCGCGAGCAGGAGATCGCCGAGGTGATCATCGCCGAGCTCGGCGGCACCCGTCTGAAGGCCGGCTTCGAGCTGCACCTCGCCAAGGAGTTCCTGCGCGAGTCCCTCCAGTGGGCGCTGCGCCCCGAGGGCAAGATCCTCCCGTCGCCGGTGGACGGCAAGGAGAACCGCCTCTACCGCGTGCCGGTGGGCGTCGTGGGCGTCATCAGCCCCTTCAACTTCCCCTTCCTGCTGTCGATCAAGTCGGTCGCCCCGGCCCTCGCGCTCGGCAACGGCGTGGTGCTGAAGCCGCACCAGAACACCCCGATCACCGGCGGCTCCCTGGTCGCGAAGATCTTCGAGGACGCGGGTCTTCCGGGCGGCCTCCTCAACGTCGTCATCACGGACATCGCGGAGATCGGCGACGCCTTCATCGAGCACCCGGTCCCCAAGGTCATCTCCTTCACCGGCTCCGACAAGGTCGGCCGCCATGTGGCCACCGTCTGCGCCTCGCACTTCAAGCGCTCGGTCCTCGAACTCGGCGGCAACAGCGCGATCGTGGTCCTCGACGACGCCGACATCGACTACGCGGTCGACGCGGCCGTCTTCAGCCGCTACGTCCACCAGGGCCAGGTCTGCATGGCCGCGAACCGGGTGCTGGTGGACCGTTCGATCGCGCAGGAGTTCACCGAGAAGTTCGTCGCCAAGGTCAGGACCCTGAAGGTCGGCGACCCGAGCGACCCCGAGACCGTCATCGGCCCGGTCATCAACTCCTCGCAGGCGGACTCCCTTGCGGCCACCGTCGAGCAGGCCATCGCCGAGGGCGCGACCGCGCTGCTGCACGGCACGACCACCGACAACCTGGTCGAGCCCTCCGTGCTCACCGGCGTGCCCGCGGACTCGGCCCTGCTGCGGCAGGAGGTCTTCGGCCCGGTCGCCTTCCTCATCCCCTTCGACGGCGAGGAGGAGGCCGTTCGCCTCGTCAACGACACTCCCTACGGCCTGAGCGGCGCCGTGCACACCGGTGACATCGAGCGGGGCGTCTCCTTCGCCAAGCAGATCGACACCGGCATGTTCCATGTGAACGACGGCACCGTCCACGACGAGCCCCTCGTCCCCTTCGGCGGTGAGAAGAGCTCCGGCGTCGGGCGCCTCAACGGCGAGACGACCATCGACTCCTTCACCACGCTGAAGTGGATCTCGGTGCAGCACGGGCGGAGCGGGTTCCCGTTCTGACGTCACGCCGGGGCGGGCGCCGGCCGCCCGGGCGGTGCGTCGTCAGGTGACGACCCGGACGACGACGTAGACGACGAGTCCGGCCCCGGTCAGCGAGGCCAGGGCGAGGCACAGTCGGCGCCCGTGGCTGCGGGCCCGCGGCTCCAGACGCCCCCGCAGCGCGGTGTGCGCACCGGCGCTCAGGACCGTGAGGCCGCCGAGGCCCAGCGTCGACCAGCCGGTGACCGCGGCCGGTCCGACGGTCTCCAGGGCGCCGCTGGGGAGCACCTGGACGCGTGTTGCCCGCCGCAGCGGCACCTCCGCGTCGATGGAGGCGTACCGCTGCGGCGGGTGGGCGGCGACCAGTTCGCCCTCACAGATGTTGTGGCGGTTCTTGCCGGACCCGGTCATGTGGCAGTACAGAGCGGTGAAGACGCCCCGATGCCCCACGAGGCCGAGCGCTCCCGCCAGCATGTAGCCGCTTCCGAGCAGCGGCGCCAGACCGAAGAGCAGGACGAAGACCGTCCTGGCCAGTGCGGCCTTCACGGGCGACGCCTTCTTGACGGGCCGTGTGGGGTTCAACGGCGGTCTCGGTCGCGCCGGCCGCTTGCCGTCCCGCTTCCTGCGTGCCCGCCGTTTCCTGGATCCCCTGCCCACTGCGCCCTCCCCCTGACTTCCTGCTGTCATGATCCTCCCCGGGCGGAACTTCCTTAGCGTCGCCCTCCGGTCTAGGACAGAACCTGACCTAAAGGCCTCGTAACTTCATCGGTGTCAGGAGGCCTCCCGAGGCCCCGATCCATCGAAAGGCGACGGTCATGGTCATGCACGTACCGGCAGAGGCGCAGGGCGACGAGCGCGGGGCGCTGCTCTCGTTCATCGAGGAACAGCGCGGCGGCATCCGGCGCGCGCTGCTCGGGCTGACCGAGGAGCAGGCCGCGAGCAGGCCGAGTGCCAGCGAGCTGTCCCTGTCGGGCCTGCTCAAGCATGTCGTCGAGGTCGAGCAGGGATGGATCGCCCGCGCCAAGCAGGAGCCGCCGGCCATCAAGCGGGACGAGACCAACTGGCACGAGACCTTCCAGCTCGTCGACGGCGAGAGCGTCGAGTCCCAGCTCGCCTACTGGGAGAAGGTGGCCGCCGAGACGGAGGCGTACATCCGCTCCGTACCGAGCCTCGACGACACCTTCCCGCTCCCCGACCAGCCCTGGTTCCCGCCGGAGGGCCGGGTCTCGGTGCGCTGGGTCTGTCTGCACCTGATCCGCGAGACGGCCCGGCACGCGGGTCACGCCGACATCATTCGCGAGTCCCTCGACGGGAAGACGGCGTTCGAACTGGTCGCCCTGGAGCAAGCGGGCTGAGCCCTTGACAATAAGCTGGGCGGCATGTCCGCGATCCGTCTTCTCGTGCTCGGAGCGGTCCGCCAGCACGGGCGGGCCCACGGCTACCAGGTACGCAACGACCTGGAGTACTGGGGCGCGCACGAGTGGTCCAACGCCAAGCCCGGCTCGATCTACCACGCGCTCAAACAGATGGCGAAGCAGGGGCTGCTGCACGCGCATGAGATCGCACCGTCCACGGCCGGCGGCCCGCCGCGCACGGAGTACGAGATCACCGGCTGGGGCACCGAGGAGTTCTTCCGGCTGCTGCGCGAGGCGCTGACCTCGTACGACCAGAAGATGGACGTCAAGTCGGCGTCCATCGGCTTCATCGTCGAGCTGCCGCGCGCCGAGGCGGTGGCGCTCCTGAAGGAGCGGATCCGGCGGATCGAGGAGTGGCGGGGGGCCGTCACCGAGCACTACATCCCTGAGGACGGCCCCGGACAGCTCGGCCACATCGGCGAGATCATGAACCTCTGGGTCCACACGGCCGACGCCGAGGCCGAGTGGACCCAGGGGCTGATCGGGCGCATCGAGAGCGGGGCGTACACGTTCGCGGGGGAGGGCGCGCCGTTCGTCGGCGTCCTCGCCGAGGGGGAGGAGAACCCATACGCGACCGGGGAGCGGCACCCGGAGGACGACGGCTGATCAAGTTTGACCAATGCGCCAGGAGGGGTTACTTTCCCAAAGTAGTCAAGTTTGACTAACGAGGGAGCTGTAGTGGCTGACGCGGCGATCACCGTCGACGGAGCACGCAAGAAGTACGGCGGAAAACACGCACTGGACGGGCTCGGCCTCACGGTCGCCCGCGGCACCGTGCATGCCGTCCTGGGCCCGAACGGCGCGGGCAAGACGACCCTGGTCCGGATCCTGTCCACCCTGCTGCGGCCCGACGCCGGCCGGATCGAGGTGGCCGGGCACGATGTCGTGACCGAGGCCCGGGCCGTGCGCCGGCGCATCGGCCTGCTCGGCCAGCACGCGGCCCTCGACGAGGAACTGGGCGGCCGCCAGAACCTGGAGACGTTCGGCCGCCTGCACCACCTGGGCGCCCGCCACGCGCGCGTGCGTGCCGACGAACTCCTGGAGCGCTTCGGTCTCGCCGATGCCGGCCGTAAGCCGGTGCGCGCCTACAGCGGCGGCATGCGTCGCCGCCTCGACCTGGCCGCCGCCCTGATCGGTGACCGGCACGGCCGGGGCCCGGAGGTGCTGTTCCTGGACGAGCCGACGACCGGCCTCGACCCCCGCGGCCGTGCCGAGGTGTGGGCCGCGGTCCGCTCCCTGGTCGGCGGCGGTACGACGGTCCTGCTCACCACCCAGTACCTGGAGGAGGCCGACCAGCTCGCCGACCGCATCTCGGTCGTCGACACCGGCCGCGTGATCGCGGAGGGCACGGCGGACCAGCTCAAGACGGAGACGGGCGGCGACCGCATCGACGTCGTCCTGCGCGACGCCGGCCAACTGGGCGCCGCGGTCGACCTGTTGCCCGTCCCCAGGGCCGCGATCTCGGTCGACCCCGACCGCCGTCTGTTCAGCGCCCCGGTGACCGACCGCATGGCGGCGCTCTCCGCCGTCGTACGCGCCCTGGAGGAGGCCGGCATCGAGGCGGAGGACGTGGTCCTGCGCCGCCCGACGCTGGACGAGGTGTTTCTGCATCTCACCGGCGACCCCCGAGTGAAGGAGGCCGCGTGAGCGCCTATGCCCTGACCGACTCCTGGACCATGACCCGCCGCGAACTCGCCCACTGGGCACGACAGCCGGGCCGCCTCCTCGTCGGGCTGGTCTTCCCAGTGATGCTGCTGCTGATGTTCGCCTACCTGATCGGCGGCGGCCGGGGGGTGAGCGGCCAGTACCGCGACTACCTGGTGCCCGGCATGCTCGCGCTCACCATGGCCTTCGGTCTGGAGGGCACGATGCTCGCCGTCACCCGGGACCTGGAGAAGGGCGTGATCGACCGCTTCCGTTCGCTGCCGATGGCCGACGCAGCGGTCCTGGTGGGCCGTTCGGCGGCCGACATGCTCCAGTCGGCGCTGGGGCTGGCGATCCTGATCGGCGTCGGGTACGCGCTCGGCTGGCGTGTCCACGGGTCCCCGGCGCAGTTCCTGGGCGCCGTCGGCCTGTTGCTGCTGCTCCGCTTCGCCATGCTGTGGATCGGCATCCACCTGGCGATGGTCGCCGGGAAGCCGGAGCTGGTGCAGGCCGTGCAGATCCTGGTCTGGCCGGTCGGCTTCCTGTCCAACGCCCTCGCCACCCCGAGGTCCATGCCCGGCTGGCTGGGCACGGTCGTCGAGTGGAACCCGATGTCGCAGACCGCGACGGCCGTACGGGACCTGCTGGGCGGCCCCGGCGGGGAGCCGGGGCACGTATGGGCGGCCGTCGTATGGCCGTTGGGGCTGCTGGCGGTGTTCTTTCCGCCGGCGGTGCGGAGGTTCGCGCGCCTGAGCAGCTAGCGGGCTAGTGATGGAAGCCGGTGGCCGCCTCCTTGTCCCTGGTCAGGGGGTGCGGCTGGCGGCGCAGTTCCGGCAGCAGGCGGGTCAGGTCCTCCACGAACAGGTCGGCGAGGTCGGCGGAGAAGCCGTTGCGGCACACCACCCGCAGCACGGACAGGTCCTGGCGGTTCGGCGGGAAGGTGTACGCGGGCAGCAGCCAGCCGCTCTCGCGCATCCGCCGGGACACGTCGAAGACGTCGTACGACTCCACGCCCGGCGCGGTAGTGAAGGCGAACACCGGCAGCTCGTCGCCCCTGGTCAGAAGCCGGAAGTCGTCGAGCGCCGCCACCCGCTCGGCGATGCCCATGGCCACGTCACGGGTGGTCTGCTGCACGGCTCGGTAGCCCTCGCGGCCGAGCCGCAGGAACGTGTAGTACTGCGCGACCACCTGTGCGCCCGGACGCGAGAAGTTGAGGGCGAAGGTCGGCATGTCGCCGCCCAGGTAGTTGACGCGGAAGACGAGCTCCTCGGGCAGCGCCTCCTTGTCGCGCCACAGCGCCCAGCCGACGCCCGGGTAGACCAGCCCGTACTTGTGCCCCGAGGTGTTGATGGACGCCACGCGCGGGAGGCGGAAGTCCCACACCAGGTCCTCGTCGAGGAAGGGCGCGACCATGCCGCCGGACGCCCCGTCCACGTGGACCGGGATGTCCAGGCCCGTGCGCTCCTGGAGGGCGTCGAGCGCCGCGCACAGGTCCGCGATGGGCTCGTACGAGCCGTCGAAGGTGGAGCCGAGGATGCCGACGACCCCGATGGTGTTCTCGTCGCAGAGGTCGGCCGCGGCCTGAGGATCGAGGTGGTAACGGTCGCCCTCCATGGGGACCTGGCGCGCCTCCACCTCCCAGAAGTTGCAGAACTTGTCCCAGCAGACCTGGACGTTGACGCCCATGACGAGGTTGGGGCGGGCCCCCGGGGCGGGGTTCCGCTTGCTCCAGCGGCGCTTGAGCGCCATCCCGGCGAGCATGCACGCCTCGCTGGAACCGGTCGTCGAACAGCCCACCGCCGCCGACGGATCCGGCGCGTTCCACAGGTCGGCGAGCATCGCCACACAGCGCCGCTCCAGCTCGGCGGTGCGCGGGTACTCGTCCTTGTCGATCATGTTCTTGTCCCGGCACTCCGCCATCAGGACGCCGGCCTGCGGCTCCATCCAGGTGGTGACGAAAGTGGCGAGATTCAGCCGTGAGTTGCCGTCCAGCATCAGCTCGTCGTGCACCAGCTGGTACGCCGTCATCGGCGGCAGGGGGGCGTCCGGCAGCCGGTGCTTGGGCGGCGCCTCGGTCATGCCGCCGACCGGATTGGCCTCTCCGAAGAAGGGGTTGACCGAAACCGGGCGCTCGTCGGCCTTCCGGGAACCTTTGTGGAGCGGCATGGACGTCTCCTCGTGTCATCTCGAGAACGGGTGCCGGCGGACCGGAGTTCCACCGCCGCGCAGTCGCATCCGGAATGCCCAGGACGCCTACGGTGACACCGGGCACCGGGTGAACGGCCGGTAAGAGGGAGAACAGCACCCCGCGCCCGCGCCACAGGCCCACCATAAGCGGGCATAAGGGATGCAACATCCGGAGGGATCCGCCCAGGAATCCGGCTTGCACCTCACGTGGCGTGAGGGCTCACCGTGGAGTGCGTACCGAGAAGGGAGCGGACGAAGTGAGCCATTCGGCAGGACAGGACGGCTACTCCGTGGGACAGGTCGCGGGCTTCGCCGGCGTCACGGTGCGCACGCTGCACCACTACGACGACATCGGCCTGCTCGTCCCGAGCGAGCGCAGCCACGCGGGCCACCGGCGCTACAGCGAGGCCGACCTCGACCGGCTGCAGCAGATCCTGTTCTACCGGGAGCTCGGCTTCCCGCTCGACGAGGTCGCCGCCCTGCTCGACGACCCGGCCGCGGACCCGCGCGCGCACCTGCGCCGCCAGCACGAGCTGCTGACCGCCCGGATCGAGAAGCTGCAGAAGATGGCGGCGGCCGTGGAGCACGCCATGGAGGCACGCAAGATGGGCATCAATCTCACCCCCGAGGAGCGGTTCGAGGTGTTCGGGGACAAGGACCCCGAGCAGTACCGCGAGGAGACGGAGGCGCGCTGGGGCAACACGGAGGCGTACGCCGAGTCACAGCGCCGCGCGGCCACCTACACCAAGGAGGACTGGAAGCGCATCCAGGCCGAGGTCGACGACTGGGGCCGCCGGTACGCCGACCTGGTGGCCGCCGGAGAGCAGCCCACCGGCGAGGCCGCCATGGACCTGGCCGAGGAGCACCGGCAGCACGTCACCCGGTACTTCTTCGAGGTCGACTACGAGATGCACCGGTGCTTCGGGCAGATGTACGTCTCCGACGAGCGGTTCAAGGCGTTCTACGACTCCATGCGCCCTGGCCTCGCGGAACACCTCAGGGACGCCATCGAGGCGAACGCGTCCCGCCACACCGCGTAGCCGTCCCGGCCCGGGCACCGCTCCCGGGCCGGGAGGCCTCACAGCTTTGTGCCGGTGCGCGCACAGTGCATCCTGGAGACACCGGTGGAACCTGGGGCGGACACCTTGCGTTGATAGCTTTGGGCGCCCGCACAAGGACGCCGTACCTTCCTCCACCCCCTCAGGAGCCCGGAACCGTGACGACGCTTGCCCTCGGCCCGAGCTGGCTGGATCCGAACTACCTCCTCGACACGTTCGGCATCTGGGGCCTGCTCCTCATCGTCTTCGCGGAGTCCGGCCTGCTCATCGGCTTCTTCCTGCCGGGCGACTCGCTGCTGTTCACCACCGGCCTGCTGATCACGACCAACCAGCTGAACTTCCCGCTCTGGGCGGCCATCGCCCTGATCTGCGTCGCCGCGGTCCTGGGCGATCAGGCGGGCTACATGTTCGGCAAGAAGGTCGGCCCGTCGCTCTTCAACCGCCCCGACTCCCGCCTCTTCAAGCAGGAGAACGTGGTCAAGGCCCACGAGTTCTTCGAGAAGTACGGCCCGAAGTCCCTGGTCCTGGCCCGTTTCGTGCCCGTCGTGCGCACGTTCACGCCGATCATCGCGGGCGTCAGCGGCATGAAGTACCGCTCGTTCGTGCTCTTCAACGTCATCGGCGGCGTCCTGTGGGGCGCCGGCGTCACCCTGCTCGGCTCCTGGCTCGGCAAGATCGACTTCGTCAACAAGAACATCGAAGCGATCCTCATCCTGATCGTCCTCGTCTCGGTGATCCCGATCATCATCGAGTTCCTGCGCGCCCGCTCCAAGGAGAAGAAGACCCCCGAGGCGCCGGCTCCGGCCCAGCACCAGCAAGCGGCCCCCGTCATGGACGACGCGACGACCCAGCTCCGCCGCATCCCGCCGGCCGACGACCAGGGCTACCACCACCAGCAGCAGTACCAGCAGCAGCCACAGCAGCAGCCGTACTACCCGGACCAGCAGTACGCCCAGCAGTATCCGTACCAGCAGGACCAGTACGGCGATCAGCAGAACCAGCAGTATCCGTACAACCAGGGGTACTGAGCGCCCCTCAAGGCGCGAGCCATCCGGCGCTCAGAACCCCCGGGTCCGTTTCGCCGCCCGCCGCCCCGCGGCAGAAGCCCCGCCGGGAACCCGCAGGAACAACCGCGAGATCTCCGACCCCAGATTGACCCCGATGGCAATCGCCATGGCCAAGGACGCGGCCGTGGCCAGCGACACCAGCCCCTTGTCGACGTTGTTCTGGGCGATCGACAGCAACCCGAAGTACGTCGAAGACCCCGGCAGCAGCGGCCCGATCGCCGCCGTCGTGTAGGGCAACGCCGAAGCGAACCGGTACCGCGACAACAACTGCCCGAACAAGCCCACCAACCCCGCCGCAACAGCCGTGGAGGCAACCGGCGACAACTTGCCGGGATAGTGCAGCGCGCCGTACACACACCACGCGACGCCCCCGTTCAGCGTCACCCACAGCACGGTCGACCGCTCCTGCTGCAACAACACGGCGAAGGTCAGCGAAAGCAGCATCGACGCCCCGATCTGCCATCCGGGCCGTTCGGCGATGCTCAATGCCGCGTCGGGGTTGAGCTTGGCGCCCAGGTTCACCCCGAAATACAGCACCACCAGCACACCCACGACGATGCCGACGAACAGATACATGACCTCGAGCAGCCGCGCCGACGCGGTGATGTAGAACCCGGTCAGCCCGTCCTGCACGCCCGCCACCAGCGCCCGCCCCGGCAGCAGCGCGAACAGCCCACCGGTGATGACCGCGGACGCCTTCACGTCGACGCCCGCAACGGTCAGCGCGATCCCGATGGCGGCCGGAGGCATCGCGGCGACCGTGAACTGGTAGAACTCCGGCAGTCCGCGCCCCGCGCACAGCCAGGCCAGCCGGTCGCCGAGCATCGCGCCGAGCATGGCCGCGATGAAGACGATCCAGTCACCGCCGACCAGCACGGAGGCCGCCCCGGCGAGCAGTCCGCTCGCCCCGGTCAGCACCCACCCCGGATAGGGGTGCCGGTTGCGGCGGATCTCGGCGAGCCGCCGGTAGGCCTCCTCCAGCGAGATGGTGGTCTCCGGGTCGCTGAGGTCGTCCACCAGATGGAACACGGCCGCCAGCCGTGTGTAGTCGGTGGCCCGGCGGCGCACCGTCCGCGAGGCCGTCACCGGGTCGTCGACCAGGGACGGCTGGTACGAGATCGACAGCAGGGTGAAGGTGACGTTCGGCTCGCAGCGGTCGAGGCCGTAGGACCGGCAGACCGCGAACATCGCCGCCTCCACGTCCTCCGCGCCCTCACCGCCCGCCAGCAGCAGCTCGCCGATGCGCAGGGTCAGGTCGAGGACGCGCGGGACGGCCGGACCGCCCTCCTCCGCCTTCGGCCCCGGCTCCGGAGCGGGCCGCTCGGCCACCGGCATCCGCAGCATCGTGCGCATCCGGTCCTGCCAGGGCACGTCCTTGGTGAGGCTGACCACGGGTATGCCGGTCGCCGGTGTGAAGGCGGCAGGGGCGTGGTGGGCGCTGTAGGTGCTCGGCGGGCTGAACGCCGACCCCTCGGGCTCGGCGCCGGGCGGCTGCGGGACGTCCAGGCCGTCGGGGACGGCGAACTCGGACGTGGTCTCCGGTTCGACGGCGACTCTGGGGGCGGCGAAGCCCGCCGGAATGGCGAACTCCGAGGTGATCTCGGGATCGAACGTGCCCCTGGCCTCGTCCGACTGCGGCTTGCGGTCCTCCGCCTCCGTCACTTGAGTAACGCTCCCTGTACGACGCGTGCGGCTACGCCAGTATGCGCACACAAACACGAACGGGCCGCACGCGTGCGCGTACGGCCCGTTGGACGACTCAGGGCTCAGTGGCCGCCCTGGTCCTTGAAGCGCTTGTAGGACCGCTCGATCTCGGCCTCGGCGTCGACGCGGCCGACCCAGTCGGCGCCCTCGACGGACTTGCCGGGCTCCAGGTCCTTGTAGACCTCGAAGAAGTGCTGGATCTCCAGGCGGTCGAACTCCGACACGTGGTGGATGTCACGCAGGTGCTCGACGCGGGGGTCCGTCGCCGGCACGCACAGCAGCTTGTCGTCGCCGCCGGCCTCGTCCGTCATCCGGAACATGCCGATCGCACGGCACTTGATCAGGCAGCCCGGGAAGGTCGGCTCGTCAAGAATGACCAGCGCGTCCAGCGGGTCGCCGTCCTCGCCGAGGGTGTTCTCGACGAAGCCGTAGTCGGTCGGGTAGGCGGTCGAGGTGAAGAGTCGACGGTCCAGGCGGATCCGACCGGTCTCGTGGTCCACCTCGTACTTGTTCCGCGAACCCTTCGGGATCTCGATCGTGACGTCGAACTCCACCGGTGGCTCCTCCATGATCAACACATAGTTCTGGTGGTTAAGTGTCCCTCACGCAGGTGTGTGATCGCGAAAGGGGCTGGTGTTCGTGCCAGAGCTGAGGCCGTGGCGGGCCGCGAGGCCGCGTGTGGTGCGGGCCGCGAACGCCGTACGACCGCGTCTGGCACAGGCCGCCCAGGCCGTGCGCCCGAAGCTCGAACGAGCCGCGGCAGCTACGAAACCGCAGCTCGCACGGGTACGGCCCACCCGCATCAGTTGGCCGAAGACCGTCAGGACCTGGCAGTACACCGCGGGCGCCGCCACCGTCGGTGTGACGCTGGCCGTCGCCGTGGCGACCGCCGCCGGCCCCTGGGACTCCACCGGTCAGCGTACGGCCGAGGCGGACCGCGCAGCCGCCCTGGACCGTACGGGTGGCGCAGATCACGGACGTAATCCCGATACGTCCGATTCGGCGGCCGGGGGCCCGCGCCCCGCCCCCAGCGCCGCTTCCGTCCTGATCGGTCTTGGCGGCGCCACGAGCACCGTGAAGTCGGCCCCGACCGGTCCGGCCCTCTCGGGCGTCCTGGGGCCCCTGCTGGCGGACGCGGCGCTCGGCACCCGGCACACCGCCGCGGTCGTCGACGTCGCCACCGGCAGGCGCCTCTACGGCACCGGCGCCGACACCGCCATGACCCCCGCCTCCGTGACGAAGATCGCCACGGCGGTCGCCGCCCTGTCGACGCTGGGCGCCGACCACCGCCTGACCACCCGCGCCGCCCTGGAACCCGACACCAAGGAACTCGTCCTGGTCGGCGGCGGTGACCCGACCCTGACGGCGCACCAGGACGCCCAGGGCTGGGCGAGCCTGCGGGACCTGGCCGAGCGGACGGCCACGGCCCTCAAGAAGCGCGGCATCAAGGAGGTCACGCTCTCGTACGACACCACGCTGTACGCCGGGCCCGCACTCCACCCCATCGGCGTCAACGTCAACCTCGCCCCGGTGAGCGCCCTGATGGCCGACGAGGGCCGCACGGACGACTCGACCAGCGGCCCCGTCGAACGCGTGACGGATCCGGCGGCGGAGGCGGCCCGCACGTTCGGCTCGTTCCTCGCCGGCCACGGCATCCGGACCACCTCGCCCGGCCCGTCCAAGGCGACGACCCGCGCCGAGAACCTCGCCGCCGTCTCGTCGCCCCCGCTCTCGTCCCTGGTCGAGCGCATGCTGACCAACAGCGACAACGACATCGCGGAGGCCCTGGCCCGCCAGACGGCCGCCGCCTCGGGACAGCCCGCGAGCTTCGACGGCGGCGCATCCGCGATCGCCGGCGCACTGAGGAAGCTCGAACTGCCCCTCAAGGGCGCCGAGTTCCACGACGGCAGCGGCCTGGACCGGGACGACCGGCTCACGGCCGACCTGCTCACCGCCCTGCTGGTGAAGGCCGGCGACCCCGCCCACCCCGAACTCCGCCCGGTCCTGACGGGCCTTCCGGTGGCCGGTTTCACCGGCACCCTGACCAGCCGCTACACGGGCGGCGCGGCAGGAGTCGTACGAGCGAAGACAGGCACCCTGACCGGCGTGAACACCCTGGCCGGCACGGTCGTGGACCAGGACGGCCGCCTCCTGGCGTTCGCCTTCCTGGCCTCGAACACGACCAACGCCCTGGAGGCCCAGTCCGCACTGGACCGCACGGCCACGGCACTGGCGGCGTGCGGCTGCAGCTAGCTGTTCCGCACCGCTGTGGGCACGGGTGCCCGCCTCCGCGGCCTGCCCCAAGTGGGAACGCTCACGTACCGTTGACGCATGACGAGCATCGGTGGTGCCGAGATGGTCGACTGGAATCTCGCGGTGGCGACCGCGACCCGGCTCGTGCGGCCGGGCCCCGACGTGAGCCGCGACGAGGCCCGGGCCGTCGTCGCGGAACTGCGCCGGCATGCCAAGGCCTCGGAGGAACACGTCCGGGGCTTCACTCGTATGGGCACGGAGGAGACCCACGACACCCCGATCCTGGTCGTCGACCGCCCCGGCTGGGTCCGGGCGAACGTCGCGGGCTTCCGGGAGATCCTCAAGCCGCTGCTGGAGAAGATGCAGGAGCGGCGCGGCAACAGTCCCGGCGGCGCGGTCCTCGGCGCGGTGGGCGGCAAGGTCACCGGCGTCGAGCTGGGCATGCTGCTGTCGTTCCTGGCCTCCCGAGTGCTGGGCCAGTACGAGACCTTCGCCCCGGCCACCCGCGAACTTCCCGCGGGGGAGAACGGCGGCGGCCGGCTCCTGCTCGTCGCCCCGAACATCGTGCACGTGGAGCGCGAACTCGACGTACAGCCCCACGACTTCCGCCTCTGGGTCTGTCTGCACGAGGAGACGCACCGCACCCAGTTCAGCGCGGTGCCCTGGCTGCGTGACCACCTCGAGGGTGAAATCCAGTCTTTCTTGGGGGAGACCGACGTCGACCCCATGACCGTGCTGGAACGCATCCGCGAGGCCGCCCAGTCGCTCGCCGGCGGGCGCCCCGAGGGCGAGGAGGACGACGGCGGGCGGTCCTTCGTCGAGATCGTGCAGACCCCGGCGCAGCGGGAGATCCTCGGCCGCCTCACCGCCGTGATGTCGCTCCTGGAGGGCCACGCCGACTTCGTGATGGACGGGGTGGGTCCGGACGTCGTGCCGTCCGTCTCCGAGATCCGCGAGAAGTTCCAGCAGCGCCGTGCGAAGGGCGCCTCCCGGCTGGACATGGCCCTGCGCAAGCTGCTGGGTCTGGATGCCAAACTCAGGCAGTACCGCGACGGCGAACGCTTCGTGCGGGCCGTCGTGGACCAGGTCGGCATGGACGGCTTCAACCGTGTGTGGACGTCCCCCAACACCCTGCCCACCAAGGCGGAGATCGCCAAACCGGCGGACTGGGTCGCGCGGGTGCACCGCAAGAGTGAGTCGTGAACCCCGTGGGAAGGTCGTGAAACGAATCCGGCCGAACGGCAGGCGAACGCCCCTCCAATCACCCGTCCGAGGGACCGTGAGCCATGGGTAGGCGTGCGATGCTCGGGGAACGGCCCGGTTCTGTCACCATCTACACACTCTGAGTGACCGACCCCGGGCTCACCCCCCGAAAACTTCATGAAGGGAACCGGACATGGGTCCCCATCCTGCGGTCGCGGCGATACGCCTGGCGGTCCGCCACGTCCTCCACGACATCCTCAACGGCCATCGGGCCACCGCCGAGGCCCCCGGGCTCTCGGCGCAGGCTCCGCACGAGCGCCCCTCCTCGCCGCTCGTGCTCGTGGCGTGCTCCGGCGGCGCCGACTCCATGGCCCTCGCCTCCGCCCTCGCCTTCGAGGCCCCCAAACTCGGCATCCGGGCCGGCGGCGTCACCGTCGACCACGGGCTGCAGCCCGGCTCCGATCTGCGCGCCGACGAAGTCGCCCTGCGGCTGCGCGAACTGGGCCTCGATCCGGTGGATTCCGTCGCCGTGACCGTGGGCCGCGAGGGCGGCCCCGAAGCCGCCGCCCGCGACGCCAGGTACGCCGCACTCGATGCCGCAGCCGTCCGCCACGGCGCCACCGCGATCCTGCTCGGCCACACCCGCGACGACCAGGCCGAAACCGTACTGCTCGGCCTCGCCCGCGGCTCGGGTATCCGCTCCCTGTCCGGAATGGCCGCGGTCTCGGGGGCCGGCGGCCGTTACCGCCGCCCCTTCCTCCAGCTCGACCGGCAGACCGCCCGCAAGGCCTGCATGGTCCAGTCGCTCCCCGTCTGGGACGACCCCCACAACGCGGATCCCGCGTACACCCGCTCCCGGCTGCGCCACGAAGGCCTGCCCGCCCTCGAGAAAGCGCTCGGCAAGGGCGTCGTCGAGGCCCTCGCCCGCACCGCCCAGCTCTCCCGCGACGACGCCGACGCCCTCGACGCCTGGGCCGGCCAGGCCGAGGCCTCCGTACGCGACGCGGCGGGCCTCCTGGAGTGCGCCAAGCTCTACGCCCTGCCGCCCGCCGTGCGCCGCCGCGTGCTGCGCCGCGCGGCCATCGAGGCCGGGGCCCCCGCCGGTTCGCTGTTCGCCCGCCACATCGAGGAAGTCGACCGGTTGATCACCGGCTGGCGAGGCCAGGGAGCCATCAATCTCCCGGGCAAAGTCGTCGCCCAGCGCCAGGGTGGCAGACTGGTGATTCGGCAAGGCTGAAACCTTGCCCCCCTTTGGGGGGTGATGGGCGGCCGGTGGGACGACCGAAAGTGATGCGGGTGGACGCGAAAGACATGGGCACCGACCTCAAGCAGGTGCTCATCACCAAGGAAGAGATCGACGCGAAGCTGGTGGAGCTGGCCGCGAAGATCGACGCGGAGTACGCGGGCAAGGACCTGCTCATCGTCGGCGTCCTCAAGGGCGCGGTGATGGTCATGGCCGACCTCGCCCGGGCGCTGTCCACCCCCGTCACCATGGACTGGATGGCCGTGTCGTCGTACGGCGCGGGCACCCAGTCCTCCGGTGTGGTGCGGATCCTCAAGGACCTCGACACCGACATCAAGGGCAAGCACGTCCTCATCGTCGAGGACATCATCGACTCCGGCCTGACCCTGTCCTGGCTGCTGTCCAACCTCGGCTCCCGCGAGCCCGAGTCGCTCAAGGTGTGCACACTGCTGCGCAAGCCGGACGCCGCCAAGGTCGCCATCGACGTCGAATGGGTCGGCTTCGACATCCCGAACGAGTTCGTCGTGGGCTACGGCCTCGACTACGCCGAGAAGTACCGCAACCTCCCGTTCGTCGGTACGCTCGCGCCCCACGTCTACGGCGGCTGAGAAGGCCCTGGGGCCAACAGAGCCGTCTTTGTAGGACGATCGGGAACCCCAGCGGGTCTCGCGCCGTTGGAGCATGCAGAGACGGGAACGACAGCCGTCCGAGCGGCTCCGTGCGGCTTCGGGCCACAATGCTGGGGTACCGTCAGAAGAACTGTCTTATCAAACTCACTATGGCAGGAGGGACGGGGCGACACCGCTCCGTATGGATGGACGTGAAGCGATACTTCCGTGGGCCGGTCATGTGGATCGTGCTGGCCGTCCTTGCCGTGGTCGTGTTGATGCAGGTCGTCGGCTCGTCCGGCGGCTACAAGACGGTGGACACCGGCCAGGTCGTGGCAGCGATCAACGACAACAAGGTGGAGAGCGTCAAGCTCACCACCGGTGACGAGCAGACCGTCAAGGCTCAGCTCAAAGATGGTTTCAAGGTCGAGGGCAGCTCGAAGATCCAGGCGAGCTACATCGGCGACCAGGGCGTGAACCTCGCCAACACGCTGCAGACCAAGTACCAGGACAAGCAGATCCCGGACGGCTACACGGTTTCGCCGTCCAAGCAGAACCCCTTCCTGGGCATCCTGCTCTCCCTGCTCCCCTTCGTCCTGATCGTGGTCGTCTTCCTGTTCCTGATGAATCAGATGCAGGGCGGCGGCTCCCGGGTCATGAACTTCGGCAAGTCCAAGGCCAAGCTCATCACCAAGGACACCCCCAAGACGACGTTCTCGGACGTCGCGGGCTGTGACGAGGCCGTCGAGGAGCTCCACGAGATCAAGGAGTTCCTGCAGGAGCCGGCGAAGTTCCAGGCCGTCGGCGCCAAGATCCCCAAGGGCGTGCTGCTCTACGGCCGTCCCGGTACCGGCAAGACGCTGCTCGCGCGTGCCGTCGCCGGTGAGGCGGGGGTCCCCTTCTACTCGATCTCCGGTTCCGACTTCGTCGAGATGTTCGTCGGTGTCGGTGCCTCCCGGGTCCGTGACCTGTTCGAACAGGCCAAGGCGAACGCCCCGGCGATCGTCTTCGTCGACGAGATCGACGCGGTCGGCCGCCACCGCGGCGCCGGCCTCGGCGGCGGTCACGACGAGCGCGAGCAGACGCTGAACCAGCTGCTCGTCGAGATGGACGGCTTCGACGTCAAGGGCGGTGTGATTCTCATCGCCGCGACGAACCGCCCGGACATCCTCGACCCGGCGCTGCTGCGTCCCGGGCGCTTCGACCGCCAGATCGCGGTCGACCCGCCGGACCTGCAGGGCCGCCTGGAGATCCTCAAGGTCCACCAGAAGGGCAAGCCGGTTGCTCCGGACGTCGACCTCGCGGCCGTCGCCCGCCGTACGCCGGGCTTCACCGGTGCGGACCTGAGCAACGTCCTCAACGAGGCCGCGCTGCTCACCGCCCGCAGCGACAAGAAGCTGATCGACAACTCCATGCTGGACGAGGCGATCGACCGCGTGGTGGCGGGCCCGCAGAAGCGGACCCGGATCATGTCGGACAAGGAGAAGAAGATCACCGCGTACCACGAGGGCGGTCACGCCCTGGTCGCGGCGGCCTCCCCGAACTCCGACCCGGTCCACAAGATCACGATCCTGTCGAGAGGCCGTGCCCTCGGCTACACGATGGTCCTGCCGGACGAGGACAAGTACTCCACGACCCGCAACGAGATGCTGGACCAGCTGGCCTACATGCTGGGCGGCCGCGCGGCCGAGGAGCTCGTCTTCCACGACCCGACCACGGGCGCCGCGAACGACATCGAGAAGGCCACCGCCACGGCCCGCGCGATGGTCACGCAGTACGGCATGACCGAGCGGCTCGGCGCCATCAAGTTCGGCGGCGACAACACCGAGCCGTTCCTCGGACGTGAGATGGCTCACCAGCGCGACTACTCGGAAGAGGTCGCCGCGCTGGTGGACGAGGAAGTCAAGAAGCTCATCGAGAACGCGCACAACGAGGCCTGGGAGATCCTGGTCGAGAACCGCGACGTCCTCGACAACCTCGTCCTGCAGCTGCTGGAGAAGGAGACGCTGGGCAAGGAGGAGATCGCCGAGATCTTCTCCGCCATCGTCAAGCGCCCGGCCAGGCCCGCCTGGACCGGCTCCTCCCGCCGCACGCCGTCCACCCGCCCGCCGGTGCTCTCCCCGAAGGAGCTCGCACTGACGAACGGCGCCAACGGCGCGACCCCGGCGATCAGCACCGCCAAGTCGACGTCGACGGAGTCCGCCCCGGCGATCGAGACGGCCCCCGAGGACCGCCCGGAGAGCTGACCACCGCTCTTCCTGCGGCCACGTCGGCCCGGAATGAACGCCGCACCCCCCAGGTTCTAGCCTGGGGGGTGCGGCATTTCAGCCAGATTGCAGACGAGCCGCGTGGCCCACACGCGTGACCCGCACAGGAACGAGGCACCACATGACCGACCCCGTCACGCTGAACGGCGAGGGCTCGATCGGCGAGTTCGACGAGAAGCGCGCCGAGAACGCCGTACGCGAACTGCTGATCGCGGTCGGCGAGGACCCCGACCGGGAGGGCCTCAGGGAGACACCGGCGCGGGTGGCGCGGGCGTACCGGGAGATCTTCGCGGGGCTGTGGCAGAAGCCCGAGGACGTGCTGACGACGACGTTCGACCTGGGGCACGACGAGATGGTGCTCGTGAAGGACATCGAAGTCCTCAGCAGCTGTGAACACCATCTCGTGCCATTCGTCGGAGTTGCCCATGTCGGGTACATTCCGTCCGTTGACGGCAAGATCACGGGTCTCTCGAAGCTGGCCCGGCTCGTGGACGTCTACGCTCGTCGGCCTCAGGTGCAGGAACGACTCACCACGCAGATCGCCGACTCGCTCATGCAGATCCTGGAGCCGCGCGGGGTCATCGTCGTCGTGGAGTGCGAGCACATGTGTATGTCGATGCGAGGTGTCCGGAAGCCCGGGGCGAAGACCATAACGTCAGCCGTGCGTGGTCAGCTGCGCGATCCTGCTACCCGCAATGAGGCGATGAGCCTGATCATGGCGCGATAACCCGATTGCCTGGACGGCACACGCACGATGCGGACGACAGTCACTGAGGTGGCGGCTCTCAAGGCGCGCGAAGTGCGGCGTCCAACGGAAGCTGGAACGAAGTCGTTCACCCTTTACAGCCACCGCCTCCCACGTCAGGGTCAGGCCGCCGATGCCGCCCCGTTGTTGTGCTCGTCGTCGTCCTCCGGGAGCCGGCACACGCGCTCCAGGAAGATGGCCGCCACTATCACCGCGATGCCCGCCACGACCGAGAAGCCGGCGTAGATGGCCTGGTCGCGGCGGGCCGGGATGTCGAGGAGCTCCAGCAGGAAGACGCCCGTGCCGCCGTACATGCCGGCGACCAGGGCGGCGACCAAGGCGCTGGCCTGACCGAAGACGACCGCGCGGGCCGCCATCAGCGGGTCGACCCCCTTGGCCTCGGGGCGGCGCTCGCGCTGGGCCTTGAATCGGCCGCGCAGGGAGAGCGCCGTGGCCGTCAGGACCACCGCGATCAGGGCGAGGACGACGGGGGCGGCGAGGGGGACGCTGGGGAGGGTCCCGATCGAGTTCCAGAGGCGGGCGCCCGCCCAGGACAGGATTCCGGCCACGACGAAAACTCCGGCCAGCACCCTGATGCGCAGCTCTCTCACGGTGTCCCTTCAGCTCCCCCGGGTCCTGCGGACCGTCCCGCGGACAATGGTCGTCCTGACCTTAACGACTACTCGGGCAGGTGGAGTTCCAGGTCCTTGCGCGGGGTCACGCCCTCGCGTGTGACGGCGTCGAGGAGAGCGGCGACCGGGCCGTGGCCGGGCAGCTGCGCCTCCGGCTCCATGTCGTGCCAGGGGGCGAGGACGAAGGCACGCTCGTGGGCGCGCGGGTGGGGGAGCGTGAGGTGCGGGTCGTCGTCGATGACATCGGCGTACGCGACGATGTCGACGTCGAGGGTGCGCGCGCCCCAGCGCTCGTCCCGTACCCGGTGGAAGGCCTCCTCGACCGCGTGTGCCCGCTCAAGCAGCGAGGACGGCGGCAGGGTGGTCTTCAGGACGACGACCGCGTTGAAGTACGAGGGCTGGCTGCCGGGCTCGACGCCCCACGGCTCCGTCTCGTACACCGGGGAGACGGCCTTGATGCGGACGCCCGGGGTGTCCTCCAGGGCGTCGATGGCGCCCTGGAGGGTCTCCAGGCGGTTGCCCAGGTTCGCGCCGAGGGAGATCACCGCCCGTTTCGGGTTGTGGAGCGTCGTGTCGGCGGCGTCCACCTGCGCCACGACGGAGGCGGGTACCGGCTGTACGGTCGGGTCGCTCGAACCCGTGGCGAAGGACGCGGTCATACTCGGCTCCGGGTGATGGTGACGGTCACGTCGTCGAAGGGGACCGTGATCGGGGCGTCCGGTTTGTGGACGCAGACCTCGACCTCCTGGACCCCGTCGTGCTTCAGACAGGCCTGGGCGATGCGCTCGGCGAGCGTCTCGATGAGGTTGACGGGCTCGCCCTCGACGACGGCCACGACCTCCTCCGCCACGATGCCGTAGTGCACCGTCTTCGCCAGGTCGTCGTCGGCGGCGGCCGGGCGGGTGTCCAGGCCGAGGACGAGGTCCACGATGAAGGTCTGCCCCTCCTCGCGCTCCTTGGGGAACACCCCGTGGTGCCCACGGGCCTTGAGGCCGCGCAGCGCGACACGATCCACGCGAATCACTCCTGCAATCGTCGGTGACGGCCGGTCGATGCCGTGTGCGGGCGGCACACCGGCCTCGAACGAATCTACCTGCGGGCACTGACAGGACCGGGCCACTGGGGCGTGGCCCGTGCCGGGACCAGGAGGGTTCATCGCGTGTTTCCCCTGGGGAACCCGGCGGCTCATGGGCTGGTAGCCGCCCCTACCCAGGGGTCCGTGATTCCAACCACTTCTTGGTCCTCAAGGGGGCGCCTACCCACTCAGGAGGGTGTGCCCTCGTCCTCGTCCTCGTCGTTTTCGGTCAGCACCGGGGAGGCGTGGTGGGACCAGAGTTTCCAGCCTGCCGGGGTGCGGTGGAAGACGTTCGTGGCGACCACCAGCTGCCCGACGAGCGGGCCGAGTTCCTCGCTGCCCTTGGGGGCGGGGCCGCCGCTGAGGATGTTCTCGGTGCAGGTCACCAGGGCGGTGTCGCCGGTCACGGAGACATGCACATCGGTGAGGAAGAACTGGATGTAGTCGGTGTTCGCCATGATCAGCGCATACGACCTGAGGACCTCGCCGCGGCCGGTGAGCGCGGGCCAGCCGGGGTGCACGCACGAGATCACACCGGTGTCGGCCGGGTCGTGGTACTCCTCGTCGACCCCCAGGTCGGACGGCGCGAGCCAGAGCGCGGACAGATCCTCGAAGTCGCCGCGCTCCATGGCCTCGTAGAAGGCGGTGTTGGCGGCTTCCACCTGCTCGACGTCGGTGTGGGGGGCGCTCACCGGTCTCCCTCGGCAGCGCGCGCGCCCTCCACGGCGCGCGCGACCCGCACGGCGTCCGCCGTCGCGCGCACCTCGTGCACGCGCACCGCCCATGCGCCGGCGTGCGCGGCGAGTGCGGAGACGGCGGCCGTGGCGGCGTCGCGCTCGCGCGCGGGCGGGGGCGCGCCCTCCGGCCCGGCGAGGACCCGGCCGAGGAACCGCTTGCGGGAGGCGGCGACGAGCAGGGGATGGCCGAGGCCGAGCAGCCGGTCCAGGTGGGCGAGCAGGACCAGGTCGTGCTCGGCGTCCTTGGAGAAGCCGAGACCGGGGTCGACGACGATGCGGTCGGGAGCGATGCCGCCGGCCAGGACGGCCTCCACGCGTGCGTGCAGTTCGCCGGCGACTTCGGAGACGACGTCGCCGTACATGCCCTTGACGTTGCCGCCCTCCAGGAAGCCGCGCCAGTGCATGACGACGAAGGGGGCGCCGGCGGCTGCCACCACCGGGATCATCGCGGGGTCGGCGACGCCGCCGCTGACGTCGTTGACGAGGGCGGCGCCGGCGGCGAGGGCCCGTTCGGCGACGGAGGCGCGCATGGTGTCGACGGAGACGCTGACGCCTTCCGAGGCGAGACCGCGGACGACGGGGATGACCCGCCTGAGCTCCTCGGCCTCGTCGACGCGGGTGGCGCCCGGCCGGGTGGACTCGCCGCCGACGTCGACCAGGTCCGCGCCCTCGGCGACCAGGTCGAGGCCGTGCTTGACGGCGTTCGTCGTGTCGAAGAAGCGGCCGCCGTCGGAGAAGGAATCGGGCGTGACGTTCACCACTCCCATGACCGCGCAGCGGTCCCACTCCGGAAGGCCCGCGACGCGCCCGCGTCCGCTCTGCTTGCTCATACGTTCAGCGTAGGCCCCTGCCGCGGCCGCAAGACGCCACGGCCCGGACGGAAGCCCCCCGGTGGGAGGGGAGTTTCCGTCCGGGCCCGTTCTGCGCAGTGTCCGGCGTCCGGTGTCCCGGTCAGACGGTCATGCCGCGCGTACGTCGCGCTCGGCGACGGTGTGCGTGCACACGCGCGGGGCGGTCCTGCGGCGGCGCAGGAAGCGCGGCAGCGGCAGGGCGAAGTTGACGAAGCCCTCAGCCTGCATGGCGGCGAAGCCGATGCGCGGCAGGTCGGCCGATGCGCGGTAGACGACGAAGCGGGGCTCCCAGCGCGGCTGGAACTTCGCGTTGAACTTGTACAGGGACTCGATCTGGAACCAGCGGGACAGGAAGACCAGCAGTCCGCGCCAGGCGCGCAGCACCGGGCCCGCGCCGATCTTCTCGCCACGCGCGAGTGCCGAGCGGAACATCGCGAAGTTGAGCGACACGCGCGTGATGCCGAATTTCGGCGCCGCCTGGAGGGCCGCGACGATGAGCAGTTCGTTCATGCCGGGGTCGGCCGAACGGTCGCGGCGCATCAGGTCCAGGGAGGCGCCGTCGGTGCCCCACGGGACGAAGTGCAGGATCGCCTTCAGGTCGCCGTACTCACCGGGCCGGTCGTCCGCCTTGTGCGCGGTGGCGATCAGGCAGTCGCCGTCGGCGGCGTCGCCGACGCGGCCAAGCGCCATGGAGAACCCGCGCTCGGTGTCGGTGCCGCGCCAGTCCTCGGCGGCGTTGCGGATCCGCTCCAGCTCGGCATCACCGAGGTCACGTACACGTCGTACCCGGGTTTCGTAACCGGCGCGCTCGATGCGCTTGACCATCTGACGCACGTTGCGCATCGCTCGGCCGGCGAGGGAGAAATCCGCTACGTCCACCACCGCCTCGTCGCCCAGTTCCAGGGCGTCGAGGCCGGTCTCGCGGGTCCACACCTCGCCGCCCGTCTCCGAGCAGCCCATGACGGCAGGCGTCCAGGAGTGGGCCCTGGCCTCGTCCATGAACCGCTCGATGGCGCCCGGCCAGGCCTCGACGTCGCCGATGGGGTCACCACTGGCGAGCATCACGCCGGAGACGACCCGGTAGGTGACCGCCGCCTTGCCGCTGGGCGAGAAGACGACCGCCTTGTCGCGGCGCAGCGCGAAGTGGCCGAGGGAGTCGCGGCGGCCGTGCTTCTCCAGCAGGGCGCGCAGGCGGGTCTCGTCCTCCTCCGTCAGCCGGGCCGCGGGGTGTTCGGGCCGGAAGGCGAGGTAGATCGTCGTGACCGCCGTCAGCAGGCCGAGGGCGCCCAGTGAGAAGCCGACGGTCCAGGAGGTGTCGCCCTGGTAGTCGACCGGGCCCTCGAAGCCGAACAGGCCGTACAGGACGTGCGTGATGCGATCGGCCAGGCTCGGGTCGCCGACCATGCGGTTCCCGTGGGCACTGACGATGACCAGTCCGAGGGCGAGGGACCCTGCGCCCATGAGGACGAAGTTGGCGAGGGCCCGCCACCTGCTGCGCGGGTCGGGCAGCGCCGCGAACTGGTCGCGGTGGCGCAGCAGCGGTGCGAGCAGCGCCAGCGAGATGATCACGCCGAGGACGGAGTGGCGGTATGTGAACTGTGCCACAGCGCCTGCCGGCAGCAGCGCCACCGCGGCGCGCCACGCCCGGCGTTTGCCGCGCCTCAGACCGTGCGCGAGCAGCAGCAGCAGGATGCCGGCGCTGAGCGAGAGCGCGGCCGCGAACGGGCCGAACGACCCGGGCAGCACCTCGGCGATCGTGTGCATACGGCTGTGCCTGAAGCGCGGGAAGACGCCCGCGGCGATGTCCAGAACGCCCACGAGGGTGCAGGCTCTGGCGACGAGGACGGGGACGGCCTCGGGGCGCGGACCACGGAATACGCGCCGCGCGCTGCGTGATGGGGTGGGAACCCCACCCGACATTTCCTCATCTGTCCTGACAGACATCGCATCCCGTAGTTCTGCGAGAGACCTTGGATCCGGGCCCGATTCGGGCATCCGGCGACATTGCGCCCTCTAGGACGGTGTCTCGGGGAGCGAGGTTCCAATCTCTCCTCAAAAGCCGGTCCAAAGGCCGAGGAAAGTTCCGGACAAGCTCTCGCGAAGGTGCGCGGGATCCGGGTGGGAAACCGCAGGCAGGAAGCAGGTCATGGGTCTTACGAGCAACAAAGTGCTGCTGCTGGCAGTGATGTTCGCCGTACTGCTGTTCGTGGGCACGGTGTGGGTGTGGCCGCGACTGGCACGGCGCAACTGGCGTGCCGTGAGCGGACGCGTCGGGCTGCTGTTCGGCACCCAGCTCGCCCTCTTCCTGTCGGTCGGCCTCGCCGCGAACCAGGCCTTCGGTTTCTACGCCAGCTGGGCGGACCTCTTCGGCCAGGAGAAGGCCCAGGGGGTGGTCGTCAACCACACGGCGTCCGGCGCCGCCGGCGGCCCGCTGCAGGTGATCGACACGGCACACGTGCATGGAGTCGGCGGTCCCGAGCCGAAGACCGGCGGTCAGATCCAGAAGGTCGACATCGTCGGCCGTACGACGAACATCGCCACACCCGCGTATGTGTATCTGCCGCCGGAGTACTTCCAGCCGCAGTACCGCACCCGCACCTTCCCCGCGGCGGTCGTCCTCACCGGATATCCGGGCACCGCCCAGGCGCTCGTGGACAAGCTGCACTATCCGAGTACGGCACAGGGCCTTGCGAAGAACGGCCGTATGCAGCCGATGATCCTGGTGATGCTGCGGCCGACGGTGGCGCCGCCGAGGGACACGGAATGCGTGGACATCCCGGGCGGCCCGCAGACGGAGACGTTCTTCGCCAAGGACCTGCCCGATGCCGTACTCGCGCACTACAGAGTGGGCAAAAAGCCGGGCAGCTGGGGCATCATCGGCGATTCCACGGGTGGCTACTGTGCGCTGAAGCTCGCCATGCACCATCCCGATGTATATGCCGCAGCGGCGGGTCTGTCGCCGTACTACAAGGCGCCGACCGACCCCACCACGGGCGATCTCTTCCACGGCGACAAGGGGCTGCGCAACCGCGCCAGCCTGTGGTGGTGCCTCAAGCACCTGCCCGGTCCGGACACTTCACTGCTCGTCACCAGCAGCAAGATCGGGGAATCCAACTACAAGTCGACGCTGAAGTTCATAGAGGCCGTGCAGGCCACGAAGCGGACGCGGATCTCGTCGATCATCCTTGACAGCGGCGGCCACAACTTCAACACCTGGCGGCGGGAGATCCCCGCGACTCTGCAGTGGATCAGCGGACGGCTGAGCGAGCGGTGACCAGGGTTGCCACAGGTGATGATCTTGCTGAATTCGGCAAAGGCCTATTCCTGATGCCCTGTGAACGTTTCGGTATGGCTGTGTTTTTGCGGGGCGGGGCACCAACGCTCCCCTACGCGCGGTAAGTTTCTGGCCATGCCACGTGGACGTCACCGCCATTCCCCGCCCTTGCACAGACTGCTGCCACCGTCGGCGATCGCAGGCGTCTCTTTCGTCTGCGCCTTCGGTCCGTGGGTGTTCTCGCAACAGGCCGTGCTCCGTGTCATAGCCGCGGGCGCCGCGGCGACGGCGGTCGTCGGTGCGGCCGTCATGCGCCGTTGGGACACCCAGGCCGGCAAGCAGGTCGCCGACCTCACGCGCGCGCGGGCGAGCGACGAGTGGCGGCACGAGGAGCGGGTCGCCGAACTGGAGACCGACCTCGAGGAGTCGCGCGAGCTGCGCGCCAAGCTGGAGCAGCGGCTGCGGGCCAAGCGCGCCGAACTGGCGGGACTGCGCAACGAACACGCGGCGCTGCTGCGGCGGTACGCCACCGCCGAGACCGAGCGTGCGAGCGCCCTGGAGGGCCGCCGACTGCTCGAGATAGAGACCGGGGCCCCGGCCCGCGCGCTGCCGCCCGTGCCGGCGGCCGACACGGTGCCCGCGAAGACGGCTCCCGTGGCGGAGGAGACCGAGGCTGTGGCTGCCTCGGCGGGCGTCTCCGAGGGCATTGCCGACGAACCGGCGGCGCCGGCGATCTTCTCGCCGGAGGGTTCCAAGCTGTTCCTGCGGGCGAACGCGGCGTTGAAGAAGTTCGACGAGGACGGTGACGGTTCTCCGAAGGACGACGGCGGCGCGGACGGTGCGGCGGACTCGCAGGACGCCGCGAGCACCGAGGCCGCGGACGGAACCGACCCCGAGGACGACGATTCCCCGAAGGGCGGCGGCTCCCCCAAGGGTGACGAGCCGTCGAAGGACGTCTCCCCGAAGGGGGAGCCGGTGACGGTGAAGGCCGGTTCGGACTCCGCGGCGGCTCGGGCGGCCGCGACCGGGACCGTCGCCGCCGAGCCCGCCACCACCGGTGAGGCCGAGGCCGCGGCCCAGGAGGATGAGTCGCAGGGGCAGCCCCAGGCGGTCGACGGGCACGAGCGCGCGGCCGCCACCACTCCGGCCAGGCACCTCCCGGCCGCCCAGCCCGTGCAGCAGCCCGCCGGCCACTTCGTCGCACCGACCGCGGTGGCCGTCGTACCGGCCGCCCCCGTGCGGCGTCCGGCGGTCGAGGGCGGATTCGACTTCTTCGGTACGAAGAGCGAGGGGGCGCGGGACGCCCTGGAGGCCGTGCAGAACGAGGACCTCGCCGATGTCGTCGGCCAGGAGGCGCTCGCCGTCCACAAGGCCGAGGCGGAGGCGGAGTTCAAGCCGGCCGACAAGGAGGCCCCCGCTGTCGGCCAGGTCATCGACCTGACGGCCCACGACGAGACCGAGCAGATCGACGTGCAGGGGCTGCGGAGCGCGGTTTCCTGAAACCTTCGGCCCCTGACGGCCCCGGGCGGTCACTGACGGCCCGGGGCTTTCGCTTGCCCGGGATCCGGCTTTCGCGCGCCGCCGGGTCATTGCGCTACGGCGCCATCCACCGGTCCGGCGGTGCGTCCCGTCGCCCGGTTCTTGACCGCTCGGCCTGTCCCTGCGGCAGGTCTGCCGCCTCTTGGGCGTTCCTCTCCCGGGCTGTCACGGTCTTGTGGTTCGGTGGGCCGCCGCAGTCGTTTTCAGGGTGCCTGGCCGGCGGCGTCGTGGCCCTATGGCGTCATCCACCGGTCCGGCGGTGCGTCCCGTCGCCCGGTTCTTGACCGCTCGGCCTGTCCCTGCAGCAACTCCGCCGCCTCCTGGGCGTCCCTCAGCCGGGCCGTCACGGTCTTGTCGGCTCCCGTGTCCACATGGAGGTCGGCGAGCCGCCACAGCCGCTTCCAGGGGCCCTGGACCAGCCGCACGCTCTGCACCTTCGCGTGCGGCACGAGGGCCAGGTTCCGGCGCAGCAGGCCGTGCCGGGCGGCGAATACCGTGTCGGTGACGGCGATTGCCCTGCCCCGCCACCACACCGGCAGACACCAGCCCGCACGCCGAGGCGGCCGTGACAGCGCCTCGGACGACGGCACCGTCACCCCGGGCAGCACGCGCGCGACGACCGTCTCGGCCACCGCCCGCGGAGCGACCGGCACCAGCACGGAGTTGGACGAACCGGCCACATCCAGTTCCACCCGCACCCAGCCGAGCCGCCGCCACAGCAGCGGCTCCACGATCCGCACGGTCTGCACCCGGCCGGGCGGCACCGTCTCGTGCGTACGGTCGAGGAGCCCGTGGTCGATGCGCAGCCCGTCCGGTGACTCGCCCACCGTCCAGTCGTACTCGCCGACGAACCGCCCCGCGCTGCTCGCACCCGCCGCGCCCAGCAGCGGCAGGCCGGTCGCGAGGACCGTCCACACGCTGTGGGTGGCCAGCCAGAGCACCGGCGGGACGACGAGCGCGGCCGCCAGGGAGCACCAGGTGGCGCCCGTCAGCAGAACGGAGATCGCGAGATCGCGCGGCGGCGTGCGCAACAGCTCGCGCACGGGCGCCTCGCCGACTTCGCGCGCCGTCTCGGGCGCGAAACCCGCGGCGCGCGCGAGCAGTTCCGCGCGCAGCGCACGCGCCTCACGCTCCCCCAGGAAGGAGAGCTCGTCCTTCTTGTCGGTCCCGACAACGTCGAGTTTGAGCTTGGCGACGCCCGCCACGCGCGCGAGGAGCGGCTGGGTGACGTCGACGGCCTGGATGCGTTCCAGCCGGATGTGCGCGGTGCGCCGGAACAGCAGACCGGTCCGTATCCGCAGCTCCGTCTCGGTCACCGCGAAGTGCGTGAACCACCAGGTCAAAAAGCCGTACAGGGAGGCGGCCGGGACCAGGACGGCGAGCGCGATCAGGAGGGTCGTGGTCGTCAGCCGGGTCAGTTGCTGCTGCGCCTGGTCGGGGTCGTGCAGGGCCCACCCGATGACCACGGCGACCGGCGCCCATGCCCGCCTCAGGGGGGTCACGGGATGCAGACGCCGCTCGACGACGGGTTCCTTCGCGGCTACGGCGTCCTCGACGCCCGGCGCGGTCACAGACCCGCCGATCGGGCCTCGCCGAGCTCGGTGAGCCGGTCGCGCAGCCGCTCCGCCTCGGCCGGGTCCAGGCCCGGGATGGTCGCGTCGGTCGCCGCGGCCGCGGTGTGCAGCTGCACGCTGGCCAGCCCGAAGTGCCGCTCGACGGGCCCCGAGGTCACCTCGACCAGTTGCATCCGCCCGTACGGCACGACGGTCTCCTCGCGCCACAGCACGCCCCGGCTGATCAGCAGGTCGTCGGCCCGCTCGGCGTACCGCCAGGAGCGCCAGTTGCGGCCGAGCAGCACCCAGCCCCAGGCCGCCGGCGCCAGCGGCAGCAGCGCGAAGGCGGCCCAGCCGGGCCCGGCGAGCAGCCCGAGCAGCAGGCCCACGGCGAGGGCCAGCAGCCCCAGCCACACCACCAGCAGCAGCCGGCGCATCCGCAGCAGCCCGGGCGGCAGCCCGATCCACACCGGCTCCGTCGACCCGTCCCCCGTCGTTCCCGTCTTCTGCGGGCTCCCCGTCTCCATGCGGCCAGCGTACGTAGGAGAGACTGAGTCCATGACTCCTACGACGGAGACCATGGTCGGTATCGGCGGCGCCGCGGAGAGCACCGACATGGTGCTCAACATCGGGCCGCAGCACCCGTCCACGCACGGCGTGCTCCGGCTGCGCCTGCTGCTGGACGGTGAGCGCATCACGCGCGCGGAGCCGGTCATCGGGTACATGCACCGCGGCGCGGAGAAGCTCTTCGAGGCGCGCGACTACCGCCAGATCATCATGCTCGCCAACCGCCACGACTGGCTGTCGGCCTTCTCTAACGAGCTCGGTGTGGTCCTCGCGGTGGAGCGCATGCTGGGCATGGAGGTCCCCACGCGCGCGGTGTGGACGCGCACGCTGCTCGCGGAGCTCAACCGGGTGCTCAACCACCTGATGTTCCTGGGCTCGTACCCGCTGGAGCTCGGCGGCATCACGCCGGTCTTCTACGCCTTCCGGGAGCGCGAGGTCCTCCAGAACGTCATGGAGGAGGTCTCCGGCGGCCGTATGCACTACATGTTCAACCGCGTCGGCGGCCTCAAGGAGGACCTGCCGGCCGGCTGGGCCACACGCGCGCGTGCCGCCGTCGCCGCCGTGCGCTCGCGCATGGACGTCTACGACGACCTGGTGCTCGGCAACGAGATCTTCCGGGGGCGCACGCGGGGCGTGGGCGCGCTGGCGCCCGAGACGGTGCACGCCTACGGCGTGAGCGGGCCGATCGCGCGCGCCTCGGGCGTCGACTTCGACCTGCGCCGCGACGAGCCCTATCTCGCGTACGGCGAACTGCAGGACACCCTGAAGGTCGTCACCCGGCAGGAGGGCGACTGCCTCGCCCGCTTCGAGGTGCTCCTGGAGCAGACCCACGTCGCCCTCGACCTCGCCGACGCCTGCCTCGACCGGCTCGCGGAGCTGGAGCCGGGGCCGATCAACCAGCGGCTCCCCAAGGTCCTGAAGGCGCCCGAGGGGCACACCTACGCGTGGACCGAGAACCCGCTCGGCATCAACGGCTACTACCTCGTCAGCAAGGGCGAGAAGACCCCGTACCGGCTGAAGCTGCGCTCGGCCTCGTACAACAACATCCAGGCGCTCGTGGAACTCCTGCCGGGGACGCTGGTCGCGGACATGGTGGCGATCCTGGGGTCGCTGTTCTTCGTGGTCGGGGACATCGACAAGTAGCGCGGCGGGCCAGGGGCGGGCGCGGTCAGCCGAGGAGTGCGTCCGCAATTCCCACCGGCTGCAGCAGCCAGCCGAAGTCGCCGAGGCCGCCCGGTGCGGTGAGCTCGGCGGCTTCGCCGGCGCTCGCGAGGGCTCGTACGTATGCGGCGGGCCGGGTGGACGCCAGTGCGAGCGGGGGGCGTGCGCCGGTGATGCCTAGGGCGCGCAAGGCCTCGCGCTGCGGCAGAAGGCGCGCGCCGGAGAGCGTCCGCGCCGACCCGTGCGCCGCGCACGCGTCTAGGGCGACATGCGCCGTGATGTCGCACGACCCGTCCGGCACGGGCGCCGTCTCGCGCCCGGCGCGGAAGCCGGTGAGCGTGCCGAACGGGGGGCGCGCGCCCAGGGTGTGCGCATAGTCGACGGCGACCGCGAGCCCCCGGTCGAGCGAGGAGACCGCGGCCGCCCAGGCCTCGTCCCGGGGGAGCCCGATCTCGGCCCGCAGCCCCTCCTCGGCCGGCAGCGGCCACCACCGGGCGAGCCACTCCGCTTCCGCACTGCCGACCGGCGCCCCGAGCCGCTCGGCCCCGTCCTGGCGTACGAGCACGTGCCGCGCAACGCCCGCCGCGTCCACCTCGGCGACGTCCAGCGGCACGTTGTCCAGCCACTCGTTGGCGAACAGCAGCCCGGTGACCTGCTGGGGCGCTTCGCTGAGCCATTCGATCCGGTCGTCGAGGCCCGCCGGGCGCTCGGCGATCTCGACGGCGTACGCACGCGTGCGTGCCGCCACCTCGGCGGGCAGCGCGGTCAGCACACCGCCGGCCAGCTCACCCCGGCCCGCCGCCATGTCGACGAAGGCCAGCGCGGCGGGCCGCCCCAGGGCCTCGTCGACCCGGCACAGCAGCCGTGCCACCGCCTCGGCGAACAACGGGGACGCATGCACAGACGTACGGAAGTGCCCGGCCGGCCCCTCCGGCCTGCGATAGAAGCCGCCCGGCCCGTACAGCGCACCCTCCGCCGCCACCCGCCAGCCCTGCCACGGGCTCGATGTCTCTTCCGTCACCGGGCCAGGCTAAGCGCGCAGGACAGGGGGGCCTCCACCTTGGGGAGTATGTGCGCCGGGTGTGGATCGGTCCTCCGGTTGACCCCTGCACGCATCTCGCTTCCCTACGCTGGGTTACGTGCAGCGCCTCTATGACTTCCTCCGCAGACACCCGACAGGGGTCGACACCCTCTGGGCCGTCTTCCTGTTCGGGATCTCGCTGCTGAGCGGAACCGCCAGTTCGGCGGTCCGGGGCACCGACTCACCGGCGTTGATCGTTCCGATCGCGTTTCTGCTGTGCCTGGTGATCGCGCTGCGCCGGCGCATGCCGGAGAAGATGCTGCTGCTGACGATCGGCCTCGGTGTGGCGCAGTTGGCGCTGAACGTCCAGACGATGGCCGCCGACTTCGCGATGCTGGTGATCGTCTACACGGTGGCCACGACGGGCAACCGATGGGCCTCCAGGCTCGCGCTGGCCGTGGGGCTGTGCGCGGCCCCGATGGCGCAGACGCGCTGGCCGCTGGACGGAAGCGCGCTGGGCAATGTCGCCAAGGCGGTCTTCCTGACCGTGCCGTTCGCGCTCGCCTGGGTGCTCGGCGACTCCATCCGCACCCGCCGCGCCTACTTTGCGCAGTTGGAGGAGCGTGCCGCCCGGCTGGAGAAGGAGCGGGAGGCGCAGTCGAAGGTCGCGGTCGCGGCGGAACGCGCCCGGATCGCCCGGGAGTTGCACGATGTCGTCGCGCACAACGTGTCGGTGATGGTGGTGCAGGCCGACGGCGCCGCCTATGTCCTGGACGCCGCCCCCGACCAGGCCAAGAAGGCCCTGGAGACGATCTCCTCCACCGGCCGCCAGGCCCTCGCCGAGATGCGCCGCCTGCTCGGCGTACTGCGCACCGGCGAGCACCAGGAGGTCGGCGAGTACGTTCCGCAGCCCGACGTCGACCAGATCGACGAGCTGATCGAGCAGTGCCGCACCTCCGGTCTGCCCGTCGACTTCAAGGTCGAGGGCACCCCGCGCCCGCTGCCCAGCGGCGTCGAACTGACCGCGTACCGCATCGTGCAGGAGGCGCTGACCAACACGCGCAAGCACGGCGGTCCGAACGCGGGCGCCAGCGTGCGCCTGGTCTACTTCGACGACGGCCTCGGCCTGCTCGTCGAGGACGACGGCAAGGGCGCCCCGCACGAGCTGTACGAGGAGGGCGGCGCCGACGGGCAGGGCCACGGCCTGATCGGCATGCGCGAACGGGTGGGTATGGTCGGCGGCACCCTGGACGCGGGGCCGCGGCCCGGCGGCGGATTCCGGATCAGTGCGCTGCTCCCGCTGAAACCCGCACACTGACGCCTGCGTACGTCCCTCGTTGACACCTGTAACGACCCTGCGGACAGCAACTGCCGCAAACGGAAACCACCGCAATACGGAAACGACCGCAATACGGAAACGACCGCAATACGGAAACCGCCGTAACGGAAGAGAACGGAAGAGGTCCCGATGACGATCCGCGTGATGCTCGTCGACGACCAGGTGCTGCTGCGCACCGGGTTCCGGATGGTGCTCGCCGCCCAGCCGGACATGGAGGTCGTCGCGGAGGCGGGGGACGGCGTCGAGGCCCTCCAGGTGCTGCGCGCGACCGCCGTCGACGTGGTGCTGATGGACGTGCGCATGCCGAAGCTGGACGGCGTGGAGGCCACCCGGCGCATCTGCTCGGAGCCGGACCCGCCCAAGGTGCTGATCCTGACCACCTTCGACCTCGACGAGTACGCCTTCTCCGGGCTGAAGGCGGGCGCCTCCGGGTTCATGCTCAAGGACGTGCCGCCCGGTGAACTGCTCGCCGCCATCCGCGCCGTGCACAGCGGCGACGCGGTGGTGGCCCCGTCGACCACACGCCGACTGCTCGACCGGTTCGCGCCGATGCTGCCGAGCGTCGGGCAGGAGCCCCAGCACAAGGAGCTGGAGCGGCTCACCGAACGCGAGCGCGAGGTCATGATCCTGGTCGCGCAGGGCCTGTCCAACGGCGAGATCGCGGCCCGGCTGGTGCTGTCCGAGGCGACCGTGAAGACCCATGTGGGCCGCATCCTGACCAAGTTGGGGCTCCGGGACCGGGTGCAGGTGGTGGTCCTGGCGTACGAGACGGGTCTGGTGCGCGCGGGCGGGCACGGCTGACGGCCCGCGGAGTCCCCTAGCGGAGTATCCCTTCCAGGAAGTCGCTGCCGAGTCGGGCCACGGCCGCTATGTCCAGCTGGTGCCGGACGTACCGGCCACGTCGGCGCGTGGTGATCAGGCCCGCCTTCTTCAGGACGCTGAGGTGCCGGGATATCTCCGGGGCCGTCATGCCCTGCGTCCGCGCCAGCTCGCTCGTGGTGTGGGCGCTGCGGGCCAGATAGCGGCACAGGCGCATCCGGACGGGGTGGGACAGGGCTGTCATGCGCAGCGCCAGCTGCTCGACGGAGGGCGGAGCGGCGAGTTCGGGGGAGCCGATCGGGTAGTGCAGCACCGGCTGCCAGCCGTGCCGGTACAGGACGGACAGGTGGGGCCAGCCGAGGCTGGTCGGGACGAGGAGGAGACCGCCGTCCCGCGTCGCCGTACGGCCCACGCTCAGCTTGTCGACCGTGATCCTTTCGGCGGCCTCGTCGAGCGTGACCACGGGGGACACGGCGGCCAGCGCCTCCGCGAGGCCCTTGTGGCGCAGGAGGTCGGTCTTGTGACGGGCGTCCGCCGTCAGTTGGTGGCGCAGCCGGGACCATGCCTCCGCGAAGAACGCCTCCTCGCAGTCCTGGAGGAACTGGCGCAGCCAGCGCCGGATCCTGGGCGGGTCGGTCAGCAGCAGCTCGCTGAACCGCACCTGCCCCGGGCCCCGCGCGGCGGCCAGCTCAAGCGCGCGGCGGCGCAGCCCGGCGTCGACGAGGGGGCTCGGCCCGTCGCCGTAGGGCATCGCGCAGCCGAACTCCAGGGCCGCGTCCACGAACTGTTCGTCCGTCAGCTTGTCCAGCAGGTCCAGCTCCTCGGCGAGCGTGGCCCCGGGGAGTGCCGCGCCGCCCGGGATGCCCGCACAGGGCATGAACAGGTCCGAGAACGTCGACCCCCACAGGAAGTCCGCCTCGCACATCCGGTCGGCGAGATGGGAGTCGAGCCGGGCCGTCACCCCCGTCACCCAGCCCTGCAGACCGGGATGGTGCCCCGGCTCGGACAGCGCGTGCAGCGCCATGCCGAGCTCGGCCAGGGGTGAGGGGACGACGGCGACCCTCTCCGGCCGCAGCCCCGCGATGTCGATGTGCACGCTCATGACCTCATGGTGCACCCCGCCACTGACAACGCCGGTGTCGATTGACGGCGGCTGTCAATCGACACCGGCGTTGTCAGTGGCGGCGCAGCTGGGAGCACCGGGGCGGCCGCGGAGCCCACGAATCCCCTCCCCCTCGAACCGGACCCGCGCGGTCCTTGCCGGGCGTCCGGCCCACGGGCGGATACGGCAGGCCCTGGGCCGGTGGCCGCACCTGCGGCCGCGCTCTACCTGCTGACCGCCCTCGCCGCGCCGACGGCTTCCGCCTTGCCGGCCTCCTCTTCGAGCCGGGACACGAACTCGGCGACCGCCGACTTCACGTCCTCGGCCGTCCACTCCAGGCCCGCGGCCCGGACGGACACCTCGGTGAACGCCAGGCCCGGGCCCTTCGGGTCCCAGGCGTCCGCGAACAGGAGGGTGCCCGTCTCCTCCCCGTGCCGGATGGCGGCCTCCGCGAGGACGTCGGGGTCGTACGGCAGCCAGACCTGGAACTCGTTGGTGTGCGGCACCTCGGGGTGGACGCGCGACCAGGGCACCCCGGCCGCCGCGAACCCCTCGCGCAGCGCATCGGCCACCACGCGCGCGTGGGCGACGTACTCGGGCAGCCGGGGCAGCTCACGCTCCAGCCCGGCGAGGGCCGACAGCACCGTCGGGAACTGCTGGAAGATCTGGCCGCCGTACCGGTGCCGCCAGGTCTTCGCCTCCTCGATCAGGCTCTTCGAGCCCGCGAGCGCGGCACCGCCGAAGCCGTCGAGGGACTTGTAGAAGGACACGTAGACGCTGTCCGCGAGGTCCGCGATCTCGTCCAGGGGGCGGCCGAAGTGGACGGTGGACTCCCACAGGCGTGCGCCGTCGAAGTGCACGACGGCGTCCCTTTCGCGGGCGGCCGCCACGACCTCGGTGAGTTCCTCCCAGGACGGCAGCACGAAACCGGCGTCCCTGAGGGGCAGTTCGAGCATCAGCGCCCCGAAGGGCTCCTCGAAGTCGCGCACCTCGTCGGCGGTCGGCAGCTGGGGCCCGCCCGTCACCCGTACCGGGCGCAACCCGCTGACCTGGCTGAACGCGTTCCGCTCGTGTACCTCGGGGTGGGCCAGTGCGTGCAGGGCGACGGTGGGGCTGCCGGTGCGGCCTGCCCAGCAGCGCAGCGCCACCTGCTGGGCCATGGTGCCCGTCGGGAAGAACGTGGCGGCCTCCTTGCCGAGCAGCCCCGCGACCTTCTCCTCCAGGGCCTCGACGACGCCGTTGCCGTAGATGTCCGCCGGCTCGTCCAGGTCGTACACGTCCTGCACGCCGTCCAGCAGCGCCAGGCGCTCCCGGAGCGTGCCCAGGAAACCGGGGCGCGCGAGGACGCGCTTAGCGCTCCGGTGCGCGCCGATGCGCCGCTTACGGCGTCGCTTGCGCCGCTCTTCGTCTGATATCTGATCTTTGTTCGATGTCGGGTCGGAGTGCCGCTCGACCTGCTGCGCCGCATCGCTCATACCCAGGATCATGCCTGGCGCGGGTACGGACGAGCACCCAGATTTCCACAGGCTTGCCCGGTGGCGGTGCCGTGGCGTAACCCACAGCCTGTGGACAACCGGACGCCCTTCGAACCGATCGCGTTAACATGACGAGAAATCGTCCGGTACCCGGAGCGGACTGGAACGGGAAGGCCGCCGTCGCGTGAGTACAAGCCAACAGCCAGACCCCAGGGACCGTCCCGCGCGGCTCACCGTAGGCGTCGTCGGCGCCGGTCGTGTGGGTCCCGCGCTGGCCGCGTCCCTGCAGCTCGCCGGGCACCGTCCGGTAGCCGTCTCCGGAGTCTCCGACGCCTCCAGGAGGCGTGCGGCGGAGATGCTCCCCGATGTGCCGCTGGTGCCGCCCGCCGAGGTTCTGGAGCGCGCCGACCTGGTCCTGCTGACCGTCCCGGACGACACCTTGCCCGGCCTGGTGGAGGGGCTCGCCGAGACCGGTGCCGTACGGCCGGGGCAGCTGCTCGTGCACACCTCCGGGCGGTACGGCGCCAAGGTCCTGGACCCCGCCCTGCGCGCGGGCGCGCTGCCGCTGGCCCTGCATCCGGCGATGACCTTCACGGGCACTCCCGTGGACATCCAGCGCCTCGCCGGGTGCTCCTTCGGGGTCACGGCGCCCGAGGAGCTGCGGCTGGCCGCCGAGGCGCTCGTGATCGAGATGGGCGGCGAGCCGGAGTGGATCGCCGAGGAGATGCGCCCGCTCTACCACGCGGCGCTCGCCCTCGGCGCGAACCACCTGGTCACGCTGGTCGCCCAGTCCATGGAGCTGCTGCGCGAGGCGGGCGTCGCGGCCCCCGACCGGATGCTCGGCCCGCTGCTCGGCGCCGCCCTCGACAACGCCCTTCGCTCCGGCGACGCGGCCCTGACCGGCCCCGTCGCGCGCGGGGACGCCGGCACGGTCGCCGCGCACGTCGCGGAGCTGCGCAAGCACGCCCCGCAGACCGTCGCCGGCTACCTGGCGATGGCCCGCGCGACCGCCGACCGCGCGCTCGCCCACGGGCTGCTGAAGCCGGAGCTCGCCGAGGACCTCCTCGGGGTACTCGCCACCGGGACCAACGGCGCCGAGGGGGACGCCCGATGACCACCACCCTGCTGCGCACCGCCGACGAACTGCACGCACGCACGCGTGCCGGTCGCCGCGCCGTGGTGATGACCATGGGCGCCCTGCACGAGGGCCACGCCACGCTGATCCGCACCGCGCGCGAGCTCGCCGGGCGGGACGGCGAGGTCGTCGTCACCGTCTTCGTGAACCCCCTGCAGTTCGGCGCGGGCGAGGACCTCGACCGCTATCCGCGCACCCTGGACGCCGACCTCGAGCTCGCCGAACTGTCCGGCGCGGACGTGGTGTTCGCGCCCTCGGTGGACGAGGTGTACCCGGGGGGCGAGCCCCAGGTCCGCATCACCGCGGGCCCCATGGGGACGCGCCTGGAGGGCGCCTCGCGCCCCGGCCACTTCGACGGCATGCTCACCGTCGTCGCCAAGCTGCTGCACCTCACCCGCCCCGACCTCGCCCTGTACGGCCAGAAGGACGCCCAGCAGCTCGCCCTGATCCGCCGCATGGTGCGGGACCTGAACTTCGGCGTCGAGATCGTCGGCGTGCCCACCGTGCGCGAGGAGGACGGCCTCGCCCTCTCCAGCCGCAACCGCTACCTCTCGCCCGAGCAGCGGCGCACGGCGCTCAGCCTCTCCCGGGCGCTGTTCGCGGGCAGCGACCGGCACGCGGCCCAGGAGGCGCTGCGCGCACGGGCCCGCGAGGTGCCCGCCACGCACGCGCGTGCCGAGGCGCTCAGCGCCATAGGGGAGTCCCGCGCGGCCGCCGACGCGCACGCCGTCGCAAAGGCCCTCCCGGGCGCCCCGACGGCGGTCCGCGCGGCCGCCCGGCTGATCCTCGACGACGCAGCGCGGCTGTCGCCGCCGCTCGAACTGGACTACCTGGCCCTCGTCGACCCCTCGGACTTCACCGAGATCGACGACGGCTTCACCGGCGAGGCCGTCCTCGCCGTCGCCGCCCGGGTCGGGACGACCAGGCTGATCGACAACATCCCACTCGTATTCGGAACCCCCGGAGCCGCCTCGTGACCAGCACAGGCATACGACTGCACGCCCCCGCCCCCGGGTGGTCCATCGCCGCGGACGTCGTGGTCGTCGGCTCCGGCGTCGCTGGCCTCACCGCCGCCCTGCGCTGCGATGCCGCCGGCCTGAAGACGGTCGTGGTCACCAAGGCCCGCCTCGACGACGGCTCCACCCGCTGGGCGCAGGGCGGCATCGCCGCCGCCCTCGGCGAGGGCGACACCCCCGAACAGCACCTGGACGACACCCTGGTGGCGGGCGTCGGCCTGTGCGACGAGAACGCCGTACGCATCCTCGTCACGGAGGGGCCGGACGCCGTGCGCCGCCTCATCGAGACCGGTGCGCACTTCGACGAGTCCGAAGAGGGCGACCTGCAGCTCACCCGCGAGGGCGGCCACCACCGCCGCCGCATCGCGCACGCGGGTGGCGACGCGACCGGCGCGGAGGTCTCCCGGGCGCTCGTGGAGGCCGTACACGCGCGTGGGCTGCGCACCATCGAGAACGCGCTGGTGCTGGACCTGCTCACCGACGTGGAGGGCCGCACGGCCGGCGTGAGCCTGCACGTCATGGGCGAGGGCCAGCACGACGGCGTGGGCGCCGTGCACGCCCCCGCGGTCGTCCTCGCGACCGGCGGCATGGGCCAGGTGTTCTCCGCGACCACCAACCCCTCGGTGTCCACCGGCGACGGCGTGGCGCTCGCCCTGCGCGCCGGGGCGGAGGTCTCCGACCTGGAGTTCGTGCAGTTCCACCCCACGGTGCTGTTCCTGGGCGCCGACGCGGAGGGCCAGCAGCCGCTGGTCTCCGAGGCCGTGCGGGGCGAGGGCGCGCATCTGGTCGACGCCGACGGCGTGCGCTTCATGCTGGGGCAGCACGAACTGGCCGAGCTGGCGCCCCGGGACGTCGTCGCCAAGGGCATCCTGCGCCGCATGCTGGAGCGGGACGCCGAGCACATGTTCCTGGACGCCCGGCACTTCGGCGCCGACATGTGGGAGCACCGCTTCCCGACGATCCTCGCCGCCTGCCGCGCCCACGGCATCGACCCGGTCACCGACCCCATCCCGATCGCCCCGGCGGCCCACTACGCCTCCGGGGGCGTCCGCACGGACTCCCAGGGCCGCACGACCGTCCCCGGCCTGTATGCGTGCGGAGAGGTCGCCTGCACCGGCGTGCACGGCGCCAACCGTCTTGCCTCCAACTCCCTCCTCGAAGGCCTCGTCTACGCCGAGCGCATCGCGGAGGACATCGCCGCCGCGCACGCGGAGAACGGCCTCCACGCGCGCGTGCCCGAACCGGTCGAGCACCCCGAAGTGCCCGCGCACCCCCTCCTCGCCCCCGAGGACCGTTTCGCGATCCAGCGGATCATGACGGACGGCGCGGGTGTCCTGCGCTCCGCGGACTCCCTCGCCAAGGCCGCCGAACAGCTCCAGCAGCTGCACGCGGAGGCCCGCGACGCCCTCGACGAGAACGGCAAGACGTCCGAGCCCGGCGTCGACACGTGGGAGGCCACCAACCTCCTGTGCGTGGCCCGTGTCCTGGTCGCCGCCGCCCTGCTGCGCGAGGAGACCCGCGGCTGCCACTGGCGCGAGGACCGCGCCGAGCGCGACGACACCGCGTGGCGGCGCCACATCGTCGTACGGCTGAATCCCGACCGGACGCTGGCCGTACACACCACGGACACCCCAGACTTCCCCCCGACCCGGCAGCAGCATCGTCCCCAGGAGCAGTGACAGAAGTGAGCACCCCCGACCTTCCCCTCGCCTCGTCCTCAGGCTGCGGCGACGGCTGTGCCTGCGGCGCGGACGCCGACGCGGAGTACCTGGAGTGCGGGCTCGACCCCGCGCTCGCGCAGCTGCTGGCCGACGCCGGACTCGACCCCGTGGAGGTCGAGGACATCGCCAATGTCGCCATCCAGGAGGACCTCGACCACGGGGTGGACGTGACGACCGTCGCCACCATTCCCGAGGAGGCCGTCGCCACCGCCGACTTCACCGCCCGCGAGGCGGGCGTCGTGGCCGGCCTCAGGGTCGCCGAGGCAGTGCTCTCGGTGGTCTGCACGGACGAGTTCGAGGTCGAGCGCCACGTCGAGGACGGCGACCGGGTGGCGGCCGGGCAGAAGCTCCTGTCGGTCACCACGCGCACGCGTGACCTGCTCACCGCCGAGCGCAGCGCGCTCAACATCCTGTGCCGCCTGTCGGGCATCGCGACCGCCACACGCGCGTGGGCGGACGTTCTCGAGGGCACGAAGGCACGCGTGCGTGACACCCGGAAGACGACCCCGGGCCTGCGCTCCCTGGAGAAGTACGCGGTCCGCTGCGGCGGCGGCGTCAACCACCGCATGTCGCTTTCGGACGCGGCACTGGTCAAGGACAACCACGTCGTCGCCGCGGGCGGGGTCGCACAGGCCTTCAAGGCCGTACGGGAGGCCTTCCCGGACGTCCCGATCGAGGTCGAGGTCGACACGCTGCACCAGCTGCGCGAGGTCGTGGACGCCGGCGCCGACCTGATCCTCCTGGACAACTTCACGCCCGGCGAGTGCGAGGAGGCGGTGGCGCTCGTGCACGGCCGCGCAGCCCTGGAGGCCTCGGGCCGGCTCACCCTGGAGAACGCGAAGGCGTACGCCGACACCGGCGTCGACTACCTCGCCGTAGGAGCCCTGACCCACTCCTCGCCGATCCTCGACATCGGCCTCGACCTGCGAGCGGCGGAGTAGGTACCGGCGATGCTGCTGACGATCGACGTAGGGAACACGCACACCGTCCTGGGCCTCTTCGACGGGGACGACATCGTCGAGCACTGGCGCATCTCCACCGATGCGCGCCGCACGGCGGACGAACTGGCGGTGCTGCTGCAGGGCCTGATGGGCATGCACCCGCTGCTCGGCGACGAGCTGGGCGACGGCATCGACGGGATCGCGATCTGCGCGACCGTGCCGTCCGTGCTGCACGAGCTGCGAGAGGTGACGCGCCGGTACTACGGCGACGTGCCCGCGGTGCTGGTGGAGCCGGGCGTGAAGACGGGCGTGCCGATCCTGACCGACAACCCCAAGGAGGTCGGCGCCGACCGCATCATCAACGCGGTGGCGGCGGTCGAGCTGTACGGAGGGCCCGCGATCGTCGTGGACTTCGGTACGGCGACGACGTTCGACGCCGTCTCCGCGCGCGGGGAGTACATCGGCGGCGTCATCGCGCCCGGTATCGAGATCTCCGTCGAGGCGCTCGGCGTCCGCGGCGCACAGCTGCGGAAGATCGAGGTGGCCCGGCCGCGGAGCGTGATCGGCAAGAACACGGTCGAGGCGATGCAGTCCGGGATCATCTACGGGTTCGCCGGCCAGGTCGACGGGGTCGTCAGCCGCATGGCCCGGGAGCTGGCGGAGGACCCGGACGACGTGACGGTGATCGCGACCGGCGGACTGGCACCGATGGTGCTGGGCGAGTCCTCGGTGATCGACGAGCACGAGCCGTGGCTGACCCTGGTCGGGCTGCGGCTGGTGTACGAGCGGAACGTCGCGCGCATGTGAGGCCCGTCCCGCGGAGCAACCGGGTGGCTCGGCCGCGCCACACCCATCCCCAGTAGCGAAATATGTCGAATTTGTCTGATTAGCGCGTATCGTCGCCGCATGCCCACGCCATACGGATCACGCGGCGGCATGGCGTTCGGCGTGGAGGAGCTGCGTGTGCTCCGCCGCGCCCTCGCCCTCGCCCTTCAGCCAGGCCCCACTCCTGCCGGGGACGTCCAGGACTGCCTCCGTCTCGCCGAGTCGCTCGACGAGGCGATGCGCGAGGGCGCCAGACTGCGTGCCTTCCTGGTGGCCGACCTCGCGCGCTACCGCGCCGCCCTCCCTGCAGCCGGCGCCGACTACCTCGTCCTCCTCGAGGAGGCGCTGGGCGCCGGGTACCGCCCGGACCCCGACGACCTCGCCGCCCTGCGGGCGCTGCGCGGCAACCCGGCCGCCTCCGTCCTCCTGGGGCGCTGCCGGATGCTCGCCGAGCAGGACGTACGCGCCCGCCTCGCACGCGATCCGGGCCGCTCGGCAGCCCCGACCGTCCCCGCCGCCCGCAATCGCCTCACGGCCCTCCAGGGCGGCCTCAAGGGCACCGAGGGGCACCTCGGGCCGGACGTCGACCGGGACCCCGCCAGGAAGCCCGAGAAGAAGCCCGCCGAGAAGCCGGCGGCTCCCAAGCCGGCCCCCGCCCCAGCCGCCCCGAAACCGGCCCGTCCCATCCCGACCCCGGGCGAGGTCTTCCCCCGCCGCAAACCGACTCCGCCGTCCGGCTCCAACCCGCCCCGGCACCTCGCCGCCGGCTGACCCGGCCCGAACCGTCGAAACCACCCCAACCCCGCTCCGTCCGCCCCGCCACCCCGTGGCTACCCTGGACGCATGGACTACGTCTCCGCGCTTGTGCCCCCGGTCGTGATGGCCGTGTTCTTCATCGGCGTGATCAGGGTGATCGTGAAGACCCAGGGCGGGGCCAACAAGGCCAAGGAGGACGCGGCCGTCGACGCCGCCATCGCGCGCGTGGAAGGGGTCCGGCAGGGCCCCGCCGACACCGACGGCTGAGTCCCTCCCGGGCGGCGCCCCCTCGGCGTACGGCTCCCGCGCATGCTCGCGGCTTCGAGTCGTACGCCCTTTTTGTTCCCGTATGACGGTGAAAGTGCCCGTCCGGGGCGCCAATGGGGAGTTCTCCCACTATTGTGCTGAGGTGTGCCTCGCCCATTGGGAGAACTCGAAGACGCGGTCATGACGCGGGTGTGGAAGTGGAACCGCCCGGTGACCGTTCGAGAAGTCCTGGAAGACCTTCAGCAGGAACGGTCCATCGCGTACACCACGGTGATGACCGTTTTGGACAATCTCCATCAGAAGGGCTGGGTGCGCCGGGAGGCGGAAGGCCGCGCCTATCGATATGAGGCCGTCTCCACCAGGGCCGCCTACGCGGCCGCTCTGATGAACGATGCCTGGTCGCAGAGCGACAACCCCGCAGCCGCTCTCGTCGCCTTCTTCGGGATGATGAGCGAGGAACAGCGAGGGGCCCTCAGTGACGCCGTACGCATCGTCCAAGGGCCGGAAACACCCGAAGCAGCCCCGGATACCGGCAGCGATACCGCCGGCGAGAACCCCGGGTCGGCACAGGGGGACGACGGGCGATAGCGTCCGCTCATGTCAGCAGTCAGTCCCGAAGGTCCCGAAGGCCCCGAAGTCAGCGCTAAAGCCATCACTGTCCGGCGGGCCCGCACCAGCGATGTCGCGGCAGTGCGCCGTCTCCTTGACACCTACGTACGCGGCCGCATCCTGCTCGACAAAGCGACGGTCACCCTTTACGAGGACATCCAGGAGTTCTGGGTCGCCGAACGGGACGACAACGCCGAGGTGGTCGGCTGCGGCGCGCTGCATGTGATGTGGGAAGACCTCGCGGAAGTCCGCACTCTCGCGGTGAAGCCCGGCCTGAAGGGCGCCGGTGTCGGACACCGGTTGCTGGAGAAGTTGCTGCACACCGCGCGCTGGCTGGGCGTTCGTCGCGTTTTCTGTCTGACCTTCGAAGTGGACTTCTTCGCCAAGCACGGCTTCGTCGAGATCGGGGAGACACCCGTCGACACCGATGTCTACGCGGAGCTACTGCGTTCCTATGACGAAGGCGTAGCAGAGTTCCTGGGTCTCGAACGGGTGAAACCGAACACCTTGGGCAACAGCCGGATGCTTCTGCATCTGTGATCGCCGATCACCGAGACGTATTCCGCGCACCCATGCCCTGGTTCCCTATGTCCGAAACGCGTATGTTTCCGGACGGAGTGGGTCTCTGCCCGGGAGTCGGCCCGCACCGGGTCTCGGGCTCGCTCTCTCGCTCAGTCTCTCGATCGGTCTCTCCAAGGGGTTTGTGTTTTTCCGGCAAAAGCGGTTTGCTTTCCGACGTACTGCAGTACTGCATATAACAGGGGACGGCGAAACGGCGGACGCCGCAGGCCCCCGGCCCTCAAGTTATGGATGAAAGGAAATCCGGTGGCACAGAAGGTTCAGGTCCTTCTTGTCGATGACCTCGACGGCGGCGAGGCGGACGAGACCGTCACGTTCGCGTTGGACGGCAAGACTTACGAGATCGATCTCACGACCGCCAATGCGGACAAGCTCCGTGGCCTTCTCGAGCCTTACGTGAAGGGTGGTCGTCGTACCGGAGGCCGCGCTTCGGGCGGACGCGGAAAGGCACGCGCCGCTTCCGGTGGCAGCCAGGACACCGCGCAGATCCGCGCCTGGGCGAAGGAGAACGGTTACGAGGTCAACGACCGCGGCCGTGTCCCGGCCTCCATCCGCGAGGCCTACGAGAAGGCCAACGCCTGATCGCTGGCCTACGGCAGGGCCAACGGCTGGGCGCACGCGCGCCGCAGCCGCAGCCGGTGGCAGTGCGTTGCCACCGTGTCCACAAGTCGCACGAGATCGGGGGCGCCCCCACCGCCCCTCACAGCCGACAGTGTCGGCAGCGAGGCCTCGACCGCGCACCCCGGCTCGGGGGGCCGCAGCCATACGGCGGCCCCCTGCACGCCCGAGCGGCCCACCGGCCGTACGCCCGCCGGCTGCATCCCGGGCGGCAGCGGCGCGTCCATGACGCAGCCCGCGCCGAGCGCCCTCAGGTCGAGCGGCAGCGCCCCCCACTCCAGCCAGTCCAGCAGCCCCGGCAGCTCCTCCGCGCTGCCTGCGGCCACCAGCAGCCGCATCCGGCCCCCCTGCAGGGCGACCGGAGAAGCTGGCGCGAGATGGCGCAGGCCCGCCCGGCCCGCCTCGGCCGGGACGTCCAGGACGTCGAAGCGGTCGCCCACGCGGAGCCGTACCGGGGACGCGGGGCTTCCCGCGCGCGGGAGCACGGTCGCCCAGCCCAGTTCGTTCTCGTAGAAGCGGCTGACCCGGTCGCCCGGATCGAGCGGCCGACGGGGGAGCGGGACCGTGGGGAGGCTGCCAACCATGCCAAGGGCAACCGCCCTAAGAGCTTGCAAGTTACGCTGGGTGCACTGGTAGATGCGTAGAGTGCCGAAAAAGGGGGCGTGCGGGGGTGCGGGGTAGCGCAAGGTTGTTCGCCCATAGCGGAGGGAACCGGTGCGCGCGGCATGGAGTGTCAGTCCCAGCGGGTAAGACATCCCTAGTGGGAGGGGGCGACACGCAGGCAAGGTGGTCTCACGTTCGCCATCGGCGTACTGATGGTGAGGGTAACCACCTGGCCTGCGGGAACATCGTCTCGCACCATCGGGTTGGAGCAGATGTCGGCGTCACGGGTCAGGAGGCCATCGACGGTGTCGGCAGTTGGAATGAGCGGTCCCCGCTTGCGGGACTAAGCTGCGGAAGGACAGGGAGGGGAAGTTCCCCCCACTGCCTGACCGCTCTGAGGAGCGATTAACGATGTTCGAGAGGTTCACCGACCGCGCGCGGCGGGTTGTCGTCCTGGCTCAGGAAGAAGCCCGGATGCTCAACCACAACTACATCGGCACCGAGCACATCCTCCTGGGCCTGATCCACGAGGGTGAGGGTGTCGCCGCCAAGGCCCTTGAGAGCCTCGGGATTTCGCTCGAGGCGGTCCGCCAGCAGGTGGAGGAGATCATCGGCCAGGGCCAGCAGGCCCCGTCCGGGCACATCCCCTTCACCCCTCGTGCCAAGAAGGTCCTGGAGCTGTCGCTCCGCGAGGCCCTTCAGCTGGGCCACAACTACATCGGCACGGAGCACATCCTGCTCGGCCTGATCCGTGAGGGCGAGGGCGTCGCCGCCCAGGTCCTGGTCAAGCTGGGCGCAGATCTCAACCGGGTGCGGCAGCAGGTCATCCAGCTGCTCTCCGGTTACCAGGGCAAGGAGACCGCCGCCGCCGGCGGGCCTGCCGAGGGCACCCCCTCGACGTCCCTGGTCCTCGACCAGTTCGGCCGGAACCTCACCCAGGCCGCTCGTGAGTCCAAGCTCGACCCGGTCATCGGGCGCGAGAAGGAGATCGAGCGGGTCATGCAGGTGCTGTCCCGCCGCACCAAGAACAACCCGGTCCTGATCGGTGAGCCCGGCGTCGGCAAGACCGCCGTCGTCGAGGGTCTCGCCCAGGCCATCGTCAAGGGCGAGGTGCCCGAGACCCTCAAGGACAAGCACCTCTACACCCTGGACCTCGGCGCGCTGGTCGCCGGCTCCCGCTACCGCGGTGACTTCGAGGAGCGCCTGAAGAAGGTCCTCAAGGAGATCCGCACCCGCGGCGACATCATCCTGTTCATCGACGAGCTGCACACGCTGGTCGGTGCGGGTGCCGCCGAGGGCGCCATCGACGCCGCTTCGATCCTGAAGCCGATGCTGGCCCGTGGTGAGCTGCAGACCATCGGTGCGACCACGCTGGACGAGTACCGCAAGCACCTGGAGAAGGACGCGGCCCTCGAGCGCCGCTTCCAGCCGATCCAGGTCGCCGAGCCGTCCCTGCCGCACACGATCGAGATCCTCAAGGGTCTGCGCGACCGGTACGAGGCCCACCACCGCGTCTCCATCACCGACGAGGCGCTGGTCCAGGCGGCCACCCTGGCCGACCGCTACATCTCGGACCGCTTCCTGCCGGACAAGGCGATCGACCTGATCGACGAGGCCGGTTCCCGGATGCGCATCCGCCGGATGACGGCTCCGCCGGACCTGCGCGAGTTCGACGAGAAGATCGCGGGCGTGCGCCGCGACAAGGAGTCCGCGATCGACTCGCAGGACTTCGAGAAGGCCGCTTCCCTGCGCGACAAGGAGAAGCAGCTGCTGGCCGCCAAGGCCAAGCGGGAGAAGGAGTGGAAGGCCGGCGACATGGACGTCGTCGCCGAGGTCGACGGCGAGCTGATCGCCGAGGTCCTCGCGACCGCCACCGGCATCCCGGTCTTCAAGCTGACCGAGGAGGAGTCCTCGCGTCTGCTGCGCATGGAGGACGAGCTCCACAAGCGGGTCATCGGCCAGGTCGACGCCGTCAAGGCGCTGTCGAAGGCGATCCGTCGTACGCGCGCGGGCCTCAAGGACCCGAAGCGTCCCGGTGGTTCGTTCATCTTCGCCGGCCCGTCCGGTGTCGGTAAGACCGAACTCTCCAAGGCCCTCGCCGAGTTCCTCTTCGGTGACGAGGACGCGCTGATCTCCCTCGACATGTCGGAGTTCAGCGAGAAGCACACGGTGTCGCGTCTCTTCGGTTCGCCCCCCGGTTACGTGGGCTACGAAGAGGGCGGCCAGCTGACCGAGAAGGTCCGCCGCAAGCCGTTCTCCGTCGTCCTCTTCGACGAGGTCGAGAAGGCCCACCCGGACATCTTCAACTCGCTGCTGCAGATCCTGGAGGACGGTCGGCTGACCGACTCCCAGGGCCGGGTCGTGGACTTCAAGAACACGGTCATCATCATGACGACCAACCTCGGCACCCGGGACATCTCCAAGGGCTTCAACCTGGGCTTCGCGGCCCAGGGTGACACCAAGTCCAACTACGAGCGAATGAAGAACAAGGTCTCGGACGAGCTCAAGCAGCACTTCCGCCCCGAGTTCCTCAACCGCGTCGACGACGTGGTCGTCTTCCCGCAGCTGACCCAGGCCGACATCCTCGCGATCGTCGACCTGATGATCAGCAAGGTGGACGAGCGCCTCAAGGACCGGGACATGGGCATCGAGCTCTCCCAGTCCAGCAAGGAACTGCTGTCCAAGAAGGGTTACGACCCGGTGCTGGGTGCGCGGCCGCTGCGCCGCACCATCCAGCGCGAGATCGAGGACACGCTCTCCGAGAAGATCCTCTTCGGTGAGCTGCGTCCCGGTCACATCGTGGTCGTGGACACCGAGGGCGAGGGCGACAGCCAGACCTTCACCTTCCGCGGCGAGGAGAAGTCGGCGCTGCCCGACGTCCCGCCGATCGAGCAGGCGGCCGGCGGTGCCGGGCCGAACCTGAGCAAGGAGGCGTAGGCCTCACGGCGACGCCAGAAGGGGCCGGTGCTTTCGAGCACCGGCCCCTTCGTCACGCCTGCCTGCGGTTACGACAACTGCCCGTTGTAGTCCGGGAGTTTGAACGTCTTGTCGGCGTGGCCACCCGAGAGGTCGGTGGCGCTGTTGCCGATGTTCGCGATGATGTCGTAGCCCTTGTTCTCGATGTCGACGCGCTGGGCCGTCTTGTAGGCGGCGACGTCCTTGAACAGGTCGAAGAAACCGCGGACGTACAGGCCGGAGACGTCGTAGCCGTCGTGCTCGAGGTTCCACTCGGTGGGCTCTTCGATGATGCCCGGGCGGGCCGTGACGAAGAACAGGGAGACGCCGTGCTCCTGGGCGTACTGAGCGACGTTCAGGACCGGCTTGTTGGCCGGCTGCGGGAAGCTGAAGCCGAAGTCCGTCTCCAGCGTGGTGTTGTCGATGTCGAAGACGATCGCCTGCTTCTCGCCCGGCTGGGCCGCGGCGATCCGCTCCTTCAGATAAGGCAGCGCCTGGTCCATCACCGTCTGGCAGTCCTTCTGCCAGGTCCCGTAGTCGACGCCCGAGGCGCTCGTCGCTGCGTTGGCGGGAGTGGCCAGGGCCACGAGGGCAGATGCGGAGACTGCGGTGACCACTGCGCGGAGCGCCCAGGGGCGTCTGCTCGTCATGGTGGGGGGTCCTCTCACGTCCGTATGCCGTTGTCCTGTGCATGTTCGGCGCCGAGGGTGGCGTGAGGGGAACCGTAGGGTTACTGGGCGGTAAGTGGCCAGAGATGTGCGTCACATGACGACTTGTTTTGCAGGACGGTGGATCTTGCCGGGCGGTGACATGGCGCACAGGCGATCGGGCCGGTACTAGGACGGATAGTGGGCGGTCTGTATAGGAGGGAAAAGAGGTCGCTTTTCTGTATTTTCCGGAACCCGAGGGGTGATTCTGCCGTCGAGGACTGATTCGTCCGTTATTGGGGCTGTGTCAAGAAGAGAGAAGTTTTGGGTGAAGTACTAGAGCCCGTCGTACATCACACGTTTTGGGCTTGGCGGGTCTCGGGGTTACCAAGGGATGGTCCATCCGGCAGCCGCTTGTGCGCCGGGTGGTTTTCTCTGCCCCCGTCTTTCCGAGGTTTCCATGTCTTCGCGTGTCACGTCCCGCTCCTCCCGTACGTCCCTGCTGCGCAGCCGCGCGGCAGTCCTGGCCGCCGGCCTCGGAATGTCGGTCGTGCTGGGGGCGGGGGTCGCGGCCGCCGCCGATGCCACTTCCGCGTCCAGTGCGGCGAGTGCCGTGAAGGCGCAGGCCACCGCGCAGGCCAAGGCCGCCGCGAGCGCGAAGAAGGCCGCCCAGGCAGCCGCGGCCAAGAAGGCGGCCGCCGAGAAGGCCGCCAAGGCCGCTGCCGCCAGGAAGGCCGCCTCCTGGATGCACCCGGTGGAGAAGTACCGGCTCTCCGCCAGCTTCAACCAGGCCGGCGGTATGTGGCAGTCCACCCACAGCGGGCAGGACTTCGCGGTGCCGAGCGGCACGGACGTCGTGGCCGCGCACGGCGGCACCGTCGTCAAGGCCGGCGGCAACGGCGCCGGTGACGGGCCCGCGTACGGCAACGCCATCGTGATCAGGCACGGCAACGGGACCTACTCGCAGTACGCCCATCTGTCGCGGATCGACGTCAGGGTCGGTCAGGTCGTCGCCACCGGACAGCACATAGCCCGGTCCGGGAACACCGGTAACTCCAGCGGCCCGCACCTGCACTTCGAGATCCGTACGACCCCGAACTACGGGTCGGCCGTCGACCCGGTCGCGTTCCTGCGCGCCAAGGGTGTGACCGTCTGAGGCGGGCCGGCCGCCTAGGACGGGTGTGAGGCCTGGTGCGCCCGCGTCACCAGGTCGGTGGCGACCTCCAGGACCGCCTTGCGCTTGTCCTCGGGGTCGGCCTCGATGTCGCCCAGCGCGAACATCCCGGCATGCAGCGTGAACATCGCGCTGACGCAGCGCACCTGGTCGATCAGCTCGGCGTCCGGATCGATGAGGATGTCGCGCATGCCCATCATGCGGTTGCGGAAGATCTCGCCGATGCGCAGTTCCTTGACCGTGCTCTGGTTCTCCTGCATGAAGCGGAAGAGCGGGGCCGCGCCGGCCAGGGTGTCGCTGTAACGGCGGATGATCTCGTGCTTGGTCTCCAGTGACTGCGGCTGTCGCCTGCCCCACTCGATCAGTTCCACGATCGGCTGCGAGAGATCGTCGAAGATGCTGACGAGGATCTCTTCCTTCGTCTTGAAGTGGTAGTAGAGCGCCGCCTTGGTGACGTCCAGGCTCTCGGCGATCTCACGCAATGAGGTCTTCTCGTAGCCCTGCTCTGCGAAGAGTTCGAGCGCCACGTCCTGAATGCGCTGGCGGGTGTCTCCGCGGCGCTGCTGCTTGGTGCCGTCCATGGTGCCGCCCATCCTCGCACTCCAGGGAAACTTACTTGACGCCCGGCTAGTTGCGGGGCTACCTTCCCAGTGTAGTCAACTAGCCGGGCGGCAAGTAAGTGGCCGACCGGGGGGAGATGCTCAGGGGAGTGGGGACGATGGCGGACACACAGACGGCCGAGACGAAGCCGGACAAACAGCCGAAGAGCATACGGGTCGTGCTGCTCGCGCTCATGATCACCATGATGCTCGCGATGCTCGACAACATGATCGTGGGCACCGCGATGCCGACCATCGTGGGCGAGCTCGGGGGACTCGAGCATCTGTCCTGGGTGGTCACGGCATACACGCTGGCGACCGCGGCCTCCACCCCGATCTGGGGCAAGCTCGGCGACATGTACGGGCGCAAGGGCGCCTTCATGACGTCGATCGTGATCTTCCTGATCGGCTCCGCGCTCAGCGGCATGGCGCAGAACATGGGCGAGCTGATCGGTTTCCGCGCGATCCAGGGGCTTGGCGCGGGTGGTCTGATGGTCGGTGTCATGGCGATCATCGGTGACCTCATACCGCCGCGGGAGCGGGGCAAGTACCAGGGCATGATGGCCGGCGTCATGGCGCTCGCGATGATCGGTGGTCCGCTGGTCGGCGGCACCATCACCGACAACTGGGGCTGGCGCTGGTCGTTCTACATCAACCTGCCGCTCGGCGTGGTGTCGCTCGGTCTGATCAGTGCCGTCCTGCATCTGCCCAAGAAGCGGTCCAAGGCGGGTATCGACTACCTCGGCGTCGCGCTGCTGACCATCGGCATCACCTCGATCGTGCTCGTCACCACCTGGGGCGGTACGCAGTACGCATGGACGTCCGCGCGGATCATGGAGCTCATCGGGATCGGCGTGGCCGCGCTCATCGGGTTCGTGTTCTGGCAGACGAAGGCCGCGGAGCCGATCGTGCCGCTGCACATCTTCCGCAGCCGCAACTTCACGCTGATGTCGCTCATCGGCTTCATCACCGGGTTCGTGATGTTCGGTGCGACGCTGTACCTGCCGCTGTACCAGCAGTCCGTGCAGGGTGCGTCCGCGACCAACTCCGGGTTGCTGCTGCTGCCGATGCTCGGCGCGATGCTGGTGACCTCGATGGTGGCGGGACGGGTGACCACCAACACCGGCCGCTACAAGGTCTTCCCGGTCGTCGGAAGTGTCCTGATGACCGTGGGGCTCTACCTGCTGTCCACGATGGACACCGGCACCTCGCGGTTCACGTCCGGTGTGTTCATGGCGGTCGTGGGGCTGGGCATGGGCTGTCTGATGCAGATCACCATGCTCGTCGCGCAGAACAGCGTGGAGATGAAGGACATGGGTGTCGCGTCCTCCTCCACCACCCTGTTCCGTACGCTCGGTTCGTCCTTCGGCGTCGCGATCATGGGCGCGCTGTTCAACAACCGGGTGCAGCACGTCATGGCCGAGCGGGCGGGGTCGCTGGGGGCGAAGATCACCGAGAAGTCCGCGGCGCTGGACGCCAAGAGCCTGGCGAAGCTGCCGGCCGTGGTGCGGGAGGCGTACCAGCACGCGGTGTCCGCGGGTACGCACTCCGCCTTCCTGCTGGGGTCTGCGGTGGCCGTGTTCGCGCTGGTGGCAGCGGTCTTCGTGAAGGAGGTCGCGCTGCGGGGGACGGGGCCGGCCGCGCCCAAGTCCGACGACGAGGCGGTGGCGCAGGCGCCGATCGTCGAGGCGGTCTGACCCGCAAGTGAACTGAAGGCCCCCCGGCCGGTGTCCGCCCCGGGGGGCCTTCGCCATGCTTCGTCGCCCCCGCCGCCCCTACCCGTCCCCTCCCCAGGGGCTCCGCCCCCTCGACCCCGGCCGGGCTGTGCCCTCGCGGCCTCGGCCTGCGCGCCTTCGCGGGGCTCTGTCGCAGCACCCCGGCGGGGACTGCGTCGTCTGCACCCGCCGGAGCTGCCGCCGCGCTGCGGCGGGGCTGCGTCCTCGACATCCGGCGGGGCTTTGCTGCCGCGCTGCGCGGGGCTGCGTCCTCGACCCCCGACGGGGGCTTTGCCGCCGTGTTCCGGCGGGTTGCGCTCTGGCGGCCTCGGTTCGGGGGGGGGCGGCGCCCCCTGCCCCGGGGAGCTCCGCCCCTGCGCCCGGCGGGGCCTACGGCCCCGAAAGCCCTACGGCAGCAGCGGGTGACTGCCCGTGTTCGTCGGCGCGTGTTCCGGTAGCCACAGCACCGCCACCGCGCCTTCCGCCGGTACGTGATCCGGTGCGCCGACCGGGCGTACGTTGCGGAAGGTCAGGCGGGCGCCCAGCACGCGGGCCTGGCCGGCGGCGATCGTGAGGCCGAGGCCGTGGCCGTGGCCCGCCCGGTCGGCGCTGCCCGTGCGGAAGCGGCTCGGGCCCTCGGCGAGGAGGTCGGAGGGGAAGCCGGGCCCGTGGTCGCGGACCCGGATGACCCGGCCCTCGACGGTGACCTGGATCGGCGGCTTGCCGTGCCGGGCGGCGTTGGCGAGCAGGTTGAACAGCACGCGCTCCAGGCGGCGCGGATCGGTCGTGACCATCGACTCGTGCACCACCCGCACCTCGACGGCCGGGTCCTTCGCCGCCACCCGCCGGGTGACGAACTCGCCGAGCAGGATTTCCTGCAGCTCGGCCCGCTCGGAGGCGCTGTCGAGACGGGCCACCTCCAGGACGTCCTCGACCAGGGTCCGCATGGCCTTCGCGCGGTCCAGGACCAGCTCCGTCGGGCGGCCCGGCGGGAGCAGTTCGGCGGCCGTCAGCAGCCCGGTCACCGGGGTGCGCAGCTCGTGCGCGATGTCCGCGGTGACCCGGCGCTCGGCCTCCAGGCGCTGCTGCAGGGTGTCCGCCATGGCGTCCACCGCGCGCGCCAGGTCGTCGGTCTCGTCCCGCACGACCCCGCCGATGGCGTCCCGCACCCGTACGTCCGACTCGCCCCTGGCGACCTGGTTCGCGGCGGCCGCCGCCTTGCGCAGCCGGCGCGAGAGCTGACCGCCGATGAGCACGCCCAGCGCGCTGCCGCCGAGGACCACCGCGATGGAGCCGATCACCAGGGCCTGGTCGAGGTCCTTGAGGGTGCTGCGGTCGGTGAACCCGGTGTGCAGCGACAGCACATGCCCGTCCTTGACCGGCACGGCCGCCCAGATGTCCGGAGAGCCGCCCGGCCGGTCGGTCACATACGTCGCCCGCCGGCCCTCCTCGACCTTCTCCCGCAGCGCCGCGGGCAGCCGCGGGTCGTCGATCTTGATGTTGGGGAAGAGGGTGCGGCTGGGGATCTCGTAGTTGCGCTGCGCGATCAGGATGCGCTCGTCCGCGAGGTCGCGCGCACTGTCCAGCATCGAGACCCGGGCCGCGTTGTGCACGACCAGGCTCAGTGCGATGGCCACCAGCGCGCCGACCAGCGCGATGGCCGCGCTGAGTTTCCATCTGAGCCCCGTGCGCATGCCCGTACCTTCTGCGGCGTTCGCAGTGGCCGGGCTCCGGAAGATCCCCCGCATGTCCCTGGTGTCCCCGCTCAGGCCTTCAACTTGTAGCCGAAGCCGCGGACCGTCTCGATCCGGTCCTGGCCGATCTTCGTACGCAGTCGCTGCACGTGCACGTCCACCACGCGCGTGTCCCCGCCCCAGCCGTAGTCCCACACCCGCTCCAGCAGTTTGTCGCGCGACAGGACCGTGCCCGGCGCGGAGGAGAACTCCAACAGGAGCCGCATCTCGGTCGGCGTCAGCCCCACCGGCTGCCCGGCCCGGCGCACCTCCATGCCCTCGGTGTCGATCTCCAGCTCGCCGAAGCTCAGCACCCCGCCGGCCACCTCGGCAGGCCCCTCGTCCGCCCGGTCGCCGCCGCTGGCGTGCCCGAAGCGCCGCAGCACCGCCCGGATGCGCGCGACCAGCACGGCACCGTCGAACGGCTTGGTCACATAGTCGTCGGCGCCCGCCTCCAGGCCCAGCACGACGTCGATCGAGTCGGCCCGCGCCGACAGCATGATCACCGGCACGGTCGACTCGTCGCGGATACGGCGGCACAGGCTGACGCCGTCCAGTCCGGGCACCATGACGTCGAGCAGGGCGATGTCGGGGCGGTTCGCCCGGAACGCCTCCAGGCCGGACAGCCCGTCGGGCATCGCGGTGACCGCGAAGCCGTCCCGCTCCAGGGCGAGCTGGGTGGCCTCGCGGATGACGTCGTCGTCCTCGACGAACAGGACGTGGGTCTGGTCTGCCATCCCGCTGCTCTCAGTTCTCGTGTCGGTCGTGGCGTGCGCACTGCTGCCGGGTGATCGGTCCGAGCGGCCCGAACGGTTCACGAACGCGGCGACGCCTCGCCCCCGACGGCCTTGCTGTAGTCGTTGCGCGTGTTGTACCGCTTGACGAAGTGGCCCGATGCCCAGATGTACGTGGTCACGATCTCACCGGACGGACTCGACATCGGGTCATTCTTCTCGTACACCTGCTTCGTCACCACCAGGTCGCCGCGGTCTATCTCCGCGTAGACCGGGGGTTCCTCGGTCCGGAAGACATTCTCGTACCGACCGCCTTGGTCGCGGTACACGTATGAGCCGACACCGACCGCGTCCCCGCAGGTCAGCACGTTCACCACGATGTCGTCGGAGTATCCGCCGGTCAGCTCGCCGTACGACACGTCGATCGGGTACTCGTCGGCGACGCACGGCTTGAGGCCGCGCTTGACCGCCGCCGAGACCATCGGGTCGTCCTTGACGAGCTTGACCGCGTCCACATGCGTGGTCTTGGAGGGGCTGGGTGTGGGTGAGGCGGCGGCGCCCACCACCGAGTCGGCGTGCGCCGGGCCCTCGTCACGGGCGCCGGTGCCGCCGGTACCGCAGGCGGAGACGAAAAGGGCGAGGGCGGCGAGCACGGCCATCGCCGTGTACGCCGCCTGCAAGGTCCCTCGGCCCGAGTCGGTCAGACCGCGCAACGCTCCTGCTCCCCACGCTCCAGCGCGCGTGCGTCCAGGTCGCGGCTCTCCAGCTCCTCGCGGAGCCGGGCGAGCGCCCGGTGCAGCGTGCTCTTGACCGTTCCGGCCGACATGCCCAGGGCCGCGGCCGTCTCCTCCGTCGACATCTGTTCCCAGTGTCGCAGGACCACGACGCTTCGCTGCTTGGGAGCCAGCACCTTCATGATGTCCATCAGGAGGGCGCGGTCCGCGTGCTGCTCGGTGGAGTCGTCGACCGAGGCGTCCGGCAGCTGCTCGGTGGGGACCTCCTCCAGTTTCCGGGCCCGCCACCACTCGGTCCGCGTGTTGATCATCACGCGTCGCAGGTAGGCGTCCGCGAGACGCTTGTCCGCGATGCCCTCCCAGCGGCCGTAGGTCCGCACCAGCGCGGTCTGGAGCAGGTCCTGTGCGTCCACGGGGTCCGGGACCAGCCGGCGGGCGCTGCGCAGCAGCGCGTCCTGCCGCGTGCGGACATACTCCTCGAACTCGAGCACCTCGCCCTGCGCCATGTCGAACCGCCTCCCGATCCCCGTTGCCCGCCGGCTTGATCGCCGTCGGCCTGTTCCGTAACAGCCCGCTTCTGCCGGGCACGCAAATGAAGCTACGGAGGTGTTGTCACGGCGCTGTCCGAGACAACGCTCGGCTAGCAATCGGCTGTACGTCGGTTGTGTAACGGACGTAGGAACGGGGTAAGCAGGTGTACCGAATCGCGGCGCTATGGGGCGATTTGGCGGGTCGGCGGCTGTGATGCGGCGTGACGTTACGAGGGGTTACGTCAACGGCAGCCGGTACAAACCACCGGAGAGCGGCTCCACGAGACCGTCCGCCACGAGCCCGTCGAGCGCCCGCGCGCGCTGCACCGGCTCGTGCCACACCCGGTCGAGGGCCGACTGCGGCACGGGCGCGTGGGCCTCACGCAGTACGGCGAGCAGCTTGCCGCGCACCTGCCGGTCGGTCCCCGCGTATGTCTGGCCGCGCCGCGGCGGCCCGTCGTGCTCGGGCTTGCCCGCGAGCCGCCAGGCGCACTGCGCGGCGATGGGGCAGCGGTGGCAGGTCTCGTTCTTGGCGGTGCAGACGAGCGCCCCGAGCTCCATGGACGCGGCCGCCCAGCGCGCCGCGGTCCGCTCGTCCTCGGGCAACAGCGCGCGGGCGAGCTTGCGTTCGGCGGCGGTGGTCGCGTTCGGCGGGTACTGGACGCCGGTGACGGCACGCGCGAAGACCCGGCGGACGTTGGTGTCGAGCACCGCGTGCCGCTGCCCGTACGCGAAGGAGGCGACGGCCGCGGCCGTGTACTCGCCGATGCCGGGCAGCGCGAGGAGCTGGGCGTGGTCGGTGGGTACGTCCCCGCCGTGCCGTTCCGTTATGGCCACGGCGGCGCCGTGCAGCCTGAGGGCGCGGCGCGGGTAGCCGAGCCGGCCCCAGGCGCGGACGGCCTCGCCGGGTGCCTCCCGGGCCAGGTCGGCGGGGCGCGGCCAGCGGGCCAGCCACTGCTCGTAGACGGGCAGCACACGGCTGACCGGCGTCTGCTGCAGCATGAACTCGCTGACCATCACGCCCCAGGGGCCGGCTTCCGGGAGCCGCCACGGCAGGTCGCGGGCGTGTTCGTCGAACCAGTCGATGACGCAGGCATGGAGGTTCTCGTGGTCCTCGCCGAGGGGGGAGCCGGCGAGGGTGTCGGCCGGGCCGTCGGCGGGGCTGCTGTGCGGGGGCTTCGTGGGCGCAGTCATGGCGCTTCCGATCCTGCCATGGCCCCGGCCGGTTGGGCCGCCGTCCCGCGCGCGGTGCGTCGTGCGGACCGGAATGATGATCCGGAAAAGTTGACGAACCGGCGGCGGGTGGGGCCAGCGAACCGCCCGATCTCTCGTACAGTTTGCGCCGTGGGATCTCTGCGCAATCCTGTCGGGCCGCTCCCCTCCTCCATCTACTGGCGCCGGAGGGCCGTACTCGTGTCTGTGGTTGCCTTGTTGGCGCTGCTGATCACGTGGATCGTCCTGTCGGGCGGTGGCGGCGGCAAGAAGGACGACGGGGCGAACGGCCACACCCCCGCGCCCACGATCACTGCGGGGCCGTCGAGTTCGGGTCCCGCGATCAGCCAAGCGCCGGGCGGGCGTGACGAGTCGAGCGGCGGGGGCTCCAGCGGGTCGGATTCCGGGGGCAGTTCGGGCTCCGGCTCCGGCTCCGGGGCCGGGGGCGCCGACGGGTCGGCCGACGGCGGTACGGCCGGTGTCGGCTCCGGTATCGGGGTCGGCCGCGGCGACACGATTCCGGCGAGTTCCTCCATCCCCAACTGCACCACGAGCGCAGTGACGTTGACGGTGCGGAGCCTGCACAACACGTACTCGCCCGGTCAGACGCCGACTCTGCTGCTGACCGCGACGAACACCTCGGGCCTCGACTGCAAGATCGACCTCGGGCCGAAGAGTGCGGTGCTGACGATCACCGAGGCGGGCAGCGACAACAACTACTGGTCGTCCGCCGACTGCCCCCAGGGCCCGGGCAGCCTGGTGTTCCGGGTGCCCAACCGCAGCAGCATCACTTACACCGTGAAGTGGGACCGCAGGCCGAGCGCTCCCCAGTGCGCGACGCCGCCGGCGGGGTCGGCCGGGGCGGGTACGTATCTGGTGGAGGCGGCGGCGCCGGGGTTCGCCAAATCGAAGATTTCGTTCATGCTCAAGGACGATTAGAGGCTCCGCTGGGGTGCGCCGTGATGGGCCGTTGTTCGTCTGCGGCTTCGTCGTGGCTGGTCGCGCAGTTCCCCGCGCCCCTTCGGGGGCGCGGCTGACTTAGACGTACCGCTCCAGGATCGACGACTCCGCCAGTCGGGACAGGCCCTCGCGTACGCTGCGGGCGCGGGCCTCGCCCACGCCGTCGACCGTCTGCAGGTCGTCGACGCTTGCGGCGAGCAGTTTCTGCAGGCCTCCGAAGTGCTCCACGAGACGGTCGATGATGGCGCCCGGGAGCCGCGGCACCTTGGCCAGGAGGCGGAAGCCGCGGGGCGAGACCGCCGAGTCGAGCGCCTCCGGTGAGCCCGTGTAGCCCAGCGCCCTTGCCACCGTGGGCATTTCGAGGAGCTCGGCGTGGGTGAGGGCGTCCAGCTCGTGGAGGGCCTCGTCGACCGTGCGGGAGCGCTTGGCGGTGGGCTCGGGGACGTAGTCCCGGACGACCAGTTCGCGCTCGGGCTCCACGCCCGCGATCAACTCGTCGAGCTGCAGGGCGAGGAGACGCCCGTCGGTGCCCAGTTCGACCACGTATTCGGCGATTTCGGTGGCGATGCGGCGCACCATCTCCAGGCGCTGGGCGACCGCTGACACATCGCGGACCGTCACCAGGTCCTCGATCTCCAGCGCCGACAGCGTGCCCGCGACCTCGTCCAGGCGGAGCTTGTAGCGCTCCAGGGTCGCGAGGGCCTGGTTGGCGCGGGACAGGATCGCCGCCGAGTCCTCCAGGACACGGCGCTGCCCGTCGACGTACAGGGCGATCAGGCGCATCGACTGGGAGACCGAGACGACCGGGAAGCCGACCTGCTTGGAGATGCGGTCCGCGGTGCGGTGCCGGGTGCCCGTCTCCTCGGTCGGGATCGTGGCGTCGGGCACGAACTGGACGCCCGCCCGGAGGATCTTCGAGAGGTCGGAGGAGAGCACGATGCCGCCGTCGAGCTTGCACAGCTCGCGCAGGCGCGTGGCCGTGAACTCGACGTCCAGCACGAAACCGCCGGTGCACATGGTTTCGACGGACTTGTCGAAGCCGAGCACGATGAGACCACCCGTGTTGCCACGGAGTACCCGCTCAAGGCCGTCGCGCATGCCGGTGCCGGGAGCCACGGCGCTCAGTGAGGCGCGCATCAGGCCATCGGCACCGGAGCTCCCGCCGGACTTTCCGGGAGCTGCCGCCCGGTCGTTGGCTGCCACTGCACTCCTCCGGTCGCAGGTTCTGGGGCGCCCCCGTGTCGCACATTCTGTTCGTACGGACGGGCGAGACCAGGGCAAAGTCTACCGGCGGTCCTCCTCGTCCCGTGGGGCCTCTCGGCGACGGGAGCGTGGAAGGACTCTCAGAGCGTCCCCTATGTCGGCGACTTCCAGGACCTTCATCCCGGCAGGGATCTTGCCCGGGTCGCCCGGAACGAGCGCGTGTGTGAAGCCCAGACGGTGTGCTTCGGCGAGTCGCCGCTGGACGCCCGTGACCCGTCTGACCTCGCCCGCGAGGCCGACCTCGCCGATCGCGACCAGGTTCTTGGGCAGCGGGGTGTCGCTGGCCGCCGAGGCCAGCGCGAGGGCGACGGCGAGGTCGGCCGCGGGCTCGGAGAGCTTCACCCCGCCGACCGTCGCGGAGTAGATGTCCCGCTTGCCGAGCGCGCTGATCCGGCCGCGCTGCTCCAGGACGGCGAGCATCATCGAGACCCGGGAGGTCTCCAGGCCCGAGGTCGTACGGCGCGGCGAGGGGATCTGCGAGTCGACGGTGAGCGCCTGGACCTCGGCGACCAGGGGGCGGCGGCCCTCCAGGGTGACCGTCAGACAGGTGCCGGGGACCGGTTCGTCGCGTCTGGTCAGGAAGAGTCCGCTCGGGTCGGCGAGGCCCGTGATGCCCTCGTCGTGCAGTTCGAAGCAGCCGACCTCGTCCGTGGCGCCGTAGCGGTTCTTGACGCCCCGGACGAGCCGCAGGCGCGCGTGCCGGTCGCCCTCGAAGCTGAGGACGACGTCCACGAGGTGTTCCAGGAGCCGGGGCCCGGCGATGGCCCCGTCCTTGGTGACATGGCCCACAAGCAGGGTGGACATCCCGCGCTCCTTGGAGGCGCGGATGAGCGCGCCGGCCACCTCGCGCACCTGCGCCATGCCGCCGGGGGCGCCGTCGATCTCCGGGGAGGCCACGGTCTGCACGGAGTCGAGGATCAGCAGCGACGGCTTCACCGCGTCCAAGTGGCCGAGGACGGCGGCCAGATCGGTCTCGGCGGCGAGATACAGATGGTCGTCGATGGCCTTGATGCGGTCGGCGCGCAGCCGCACCTGGCTCGCCGACTCCTCACCCGTGACATACAGCGTGCGGTGCTCGTCGCTCGCCGACTTCGCCGCCACGTCCAGCAGCAGGGTCGACTTGCCGACGCCCGGCTCGCCCGCGAGCAGCACCACCGCGCCCGGCACGAGCCCACCGCCGAGCACCCGGTCCAGCTCGGGCACGCCGGTCGAGCGGGCGGTGGCCTGGCGCCCGTCGACCTGGCCGATGGGCACCGCGGAGGTGGTGACGCGCCCCGGTGTCGTCGTACGGACGGCGGGCGCGCCGTACTCCTCGATCGTCCCCCACGCCTGGCACTCGGGGCAGCGACCGAGCCACTTGGCCGTCTGCCAGCCGCACTCGGTGCAGCGGTAGGACGGGCGGTCCTTGGTGGACTTGGTACGGGCAGCCATGCCGAGAACCGTAACCGAGCCCACTGACAACGCCGGACGGTCCGGGTGCGGACGCTCGCCGCGGGTCGGGCCGAGCACATGATCCGACACTCCGCGAACCGGCCATCACCGTCGGTAACCAGCCACGGAACAGGCGGTTCCTGTACCCGATTGAGGGATCGTTTCACCCGTATGGATTAAAAGTGCTCAAGGAGGAAGAAGGGTTCATCCCGCGCCGCCTACGGTCCACGGATGAGCAGCAGCCCGGAGACCTCGCCCCGCATCACCGGCGCAGACCAGGCGCGCCGGGAGGCACGTGACCGTGCCGCTGCGCGCACGCTCGCGCAGCGGCCGCCGGGGCGTTACGAGCCGTATCTCGACGGGCTGTTCACCTACTGCCTGTCGGTGCTGTGCGACCACGACGCGGCGACCGCCGCCCTGGGCGAGGCCCTAGCGCTCGCCGAGAAACGCCGTGGCCCCCAGGCGCCGGGGGACCGCCGCGCCTGGCTGTACGCACTGGCCCGCTGGGCCTGTCTGCGCAAGCTCGCGGAGGCCAAGCAGAAACGTCAGGGCACGCACGCGGCGGGCCGGCACGGCACCGAGAAGCAGCGGCCGGCAGAGCACCCCGTCGCCGACGAGATCCAGGAGGAGCGCCGCCGCGAACTCGCCCTGCTGGCCTGGCCGGAGGCCGCCGGCACCAGCCCGGAGCAGCGCGAGGCACTCGAACTCGCCGTACGCCACCACCTCGCCGCCCACGAGGTCGCCGCCGTACTGGGCCTCGGCCTCGCCACCGCCCGCGAACTGCTGGCCTCCGCCGCCTGCGAGGTGGAGCGCACGCGCGCGGCCCTCGCCGTCGTCGAGACCGGCGGCTGCCCGGACGTCGCCCGGCTCACCGGCGACAACCAGCTGGTGCTCAGCTCGGCCCTGCGCAAGGAGCTCGTCCGGCACGTCGACGACTGCCCGCGATGTCGCCGCAGCGCCGAGCGTGCCATCCCCGGCCGCTGGCCCGGCGCGACGATCACACCCGCCGAGCTGCCCGTCCTCGAGGCACCCCGCGCGGCCCTGCACATGGCGGTCACCCATCAGCCACGCGCGCGTGGCGGCGCTCTTCCCCGGTTCGACCGGCGCGGCTTCCCGATGGACCCCAAGGACCGCGCCGCCCGCCGCGACCGCCTACGCGCGCGTGCCGTCACGACGACGGTCGTCGCCACCGTGGTGGCCGCCCCCGTGTTCGCCCTGTGGGCCGCCTACCGGGGCTCACCGGCCGAGGGCGCCGACGGCCGCTCCGCCACCGCCAGCGAGGCGCACGGCCCGGTCAGCCTGGGCGGCGAGGTGTCCGGCGGCGGCTACGAGAACGCCGGCAACGCCAGCCTCCGGCCCGGCGGCGACTTCGGCAGAGGCCACAGACGGCCCGACATCTCCGTGGAGGTCATCAGCGTCACCGGCCTCAGCGGGAAGAGCGCCGGACACCTCCAGGTGTCGGCAGGCCACGACGGCGACACCACGCTCGTGACTCTCACCGCGACCGGCCCCGCGCCCGTGCACTGGTCCGCGTCGACCGGAGCCGCCTGGCTCTACCTCAGCCAGTCCTCGGGAACGCTCGCACCCGGCGAATCGTTGACGATCAAGGTGTACGTCGACCATCTGCGCGAGCCGTCCGGCCCGTGGAGCGCACACGTGGCCCTCTCACCGTCCGGGGCCGTCGTCTCCATCGAGGGCTACGGCGCCGCACCCAGCCCGACCGCCCCCGGTCCGAGCAGCCCCGGCACCCCGCCGCCCTCCTCGGACCCGGCACCGACCCCGACCGCCTCGGACCCCACCCCGAGCGCCCCGCCCTCGTCCCCCGGCCCTGACCCCACCCCCACCGACACCGCCCCGTCCGGCCCGACAGCCCCGCCCGCCGACAGCGGGAACCCGAGCCCTACGGCGTCGTGAGCGCAGCGCGCGTCAGCCGACCGGGTCCGCCGGATGCGGCGCGACCAGCGGCAGCTGCGCGGCCAGGCGCTGCTCGCACAGCTCCACGAGGCGGTCGTAGCCGGCCTTGCCCATCAGCTCGGTCAGCTCCGGCCGGTAGGACACGTACACCGGGTCGCCCGCGCCGTGCGCCGAGGTCGCCGACGTGCACCACCAGTGCAGGTCGTGGCCGCCCGGGCCCCAGCCCCGGCGGTCGTACTCACCGATCGACACCTGCAGCACCCGGGTGTCGTCGGGCCGGTCGATCCAGTCGTACGTCCGCCGCACCGGCAGCTGCCAGCACACGTCCGGCTTGGTCTCCAGCGGCTCGCGGCCCTCCTTCAGCGCCAGGATGTGCAGCGAGCAGCCCGCGCCACCCGCGAACCCGGGCCGGTTCTGGAAGATGCACGAGCCCTGGAAGGGACGGGTCTGACGGTCGCCGTCCTCGTCCTCGGACACCCAGCCGTGCTTGGTGCCCTCGTCATGGTGCTGCCAGATGTCGGGCGTGAGCCTCGCCACATGCCCGGCGACGCGCTTCTCGTCGTCCTCGTCGGAGAAGTGGGCGCCCAGCGTGCAGCACCCGTCGTCCGCGCGGCCCGCCTGGATGCCCTGGCAGCCGCTGCCGAAGATGCAGTTCCAGCGAGAGGTGAGCCATGTCAGATCGCAGCGGAAGACCTGCTCGTCGTCCGCCGGATCAGGGAACTCCACCCACGCGCGCGCGAAGTCGAGGCCCTTCTCGTCCGCTTCCCTGGCCTTCTTCGACAGCTTCGCCGACTGCGGTGGCTTCACCTGCGAAGAACCCTTGGCGGACTCGGCAGCCTTGGCTGCCTTGGCAGCCTTGTCGTCCTTCGCCCTTTTCGTCTTTGGCACAGGACCAGCGTACGGGTCTCGAAGCGCCATCCCATACGGAGGACCGCCCAGGTGGCAGTAGCGTTCCGTACATGAGACTCGGTGTCCTCGACGTGGGATCGAACACGGTGCATCTGCTGGTGGTGGATGCGCACCCGGGCGCGCGCCCGCTGCCCGCGCACTCGCACAAGGCGGAGCTGCGCCTTGCCCAACTGCTCGACGAGAGCGGAGCGATCGGCCCCGAAGGGGTCGACAAACTGATCGCCGTCGTCCACGAGTGCCTGCAGGCCGCCGAGGACAAGGGCGTCGAGGACGTGCTCCCCTTCGCGACCTCCGCCGTGCGCGAGGCCAGCAACGCCGACGACGTCCTCGCGCGCGTGCAGGCCGAGACCGGCGTCGAGCTGCAGGTCCTCACCGGCGCGGAGGAGGCCCGGCTCACCTTCCTCGCCGCCCGCCGCTGGTTCGGCTGGTCCGCGGGCAAGCTGCTCGTCCTCGACATCGGCGGCGGCTCCCTGGAGATCGCCTACGGCATCGACGAGGAGCCCGACGCGGCCGTCTCCCTCCCGCTGGGCGCCGGCCGCCTCACCGCCGCCTGGCTCCCCGGCGACCCGCCGGATCCGGAGTCCGTAAGGGCCCTGCGCCGCCACGTGAGGGCCCAGATCGCCCGCACGGTCGGCGAGTTCGCCCGCTTCGGCGCCCCGGACCACGTCGTGGCCACCTCCAAGACCTTCAAGCAGCTCGCTCGCATCGCGGGCGCGGCCCGCTCCACGGAGGGCCTCTACGTCCAGCGCGACCTGAAACGCGAGTCCCTGGAGGCCTGGGTCCCCCAGCTCGCCGGCATGTCGGCGGCCCAGCGCGCGGAACTCCCAGGCGTGAGCGAGGGCCGAGCGGGCCAGATACTGGCGGGCGCCCTGGTGGCGGAGGGCGCGATGGACCTGTTCGGGGTGGAGAGCCTGGAGATCTGCCCGTGGGCGCTGAGGGAAGGCGTGATCCTGCGTCGTCTGGACCACATGGGCTCGGTGTGAGCGCCCCTGTAGGGCGCGGGGCTGTGACATCAGCGACTCCGTCGCGGGGCGCGAACAACCACAACACACCCGCACCCGCCCGTGGCGATTCCCACAACGGCGAATAGGCGCGCGGCCCAACGGAACCGCACCCCGTAACCTGTCGGCATGGCGGAGCCAGTCTGCATCCCGGATGCGAAGGTCGCGCTGTCCACGGCCTCGGTGTACCCGGAGTCCACGGCGACGGCCTTCGAGATCGCCGCGCGCCTCGGGTACGACGGCGTCGAGGTCATGGTGTGGACCGACCCGGTCAGCCAGGACATCGAGGCGCTGCGCAGACTCAGCGACTACCACCGCATCCCGATCCTCGCCGTGCACGCCCCCTGTCTGCTCATCACGCAGCGGGTGTGGTCCACCGACCCGTGGACCAAGCTCCAGCGCGCCCAGGCGGCCGCCGAGAAGCTCGGGGCGACCACGGTCGTCGTCCACCCCCCGTTCCGCTGGCAGCGCCAGTACGCCCGTGACTTCGTCACCGGAATCTGGCGCATGGCGAACGAGACGGACGTGCGGTTCGCCGTCGAGAACATGTACCCCTGGCGCTACCGCGACCGCGAGATGCTCGCGTACGCCCCCGACTGGGACGTGACGAAGGAGGACTACCGTCACTTCACGATCGACCTCAGTCACAGCGCCACGGCCCGCTCCGACGCGCTGCACATGGTCGACCGCATGGGAGACCGCCTCGGCCATGTCCACCTCGCCGACGGCAGGGGATCGGCCAAGGACGAGCACCTCGTCCCCGGCCGCGGCAACCAGCCCTGCGCCGAGCTGCTGGAACGTCTCGCCCTGACCGGTTTCGACGGCCACGTCGTGATTGAGGTCAACACCAGGCGCGCCATGTCCGGCGCCGAACGCGAGGCCGATCTGGCGGAGGCGCTGGCCTTCACCCGCCTCCACCTCGCCTCCGCGGTGCGGGTGCCCAGACCGTGACCGAGGCCCCCGACCCGACCGCGCGCCGCCGTGGCCGGCGCCCCCGTAAGGAGTCCGCCGACACCCGCGACCGCATCCTGACCGTGGCCCGCGAGGAGTTCTCCGAGCGCGGGTACGAGAAGACGTCCGTACGCGGTATCGCCAAGGCCGCCGGCGTGGACTCGGCGCTGGTGCACCACTACTTCGGCACCAAGGAGCAGGTATTCGAGGCCGCGATCGAGGTCGCCTTCGCGCCCGCGCTGAACGCCCCGGAGGCCCTCGCCGACGGTCCGGCGGACGGCGTCGGCGAGCGGCTCACCCGCTTCATCTTCGGCATCTGGGAGAACCCCACCACCCGTACGCCGCTGCTGGCGATCGTGCGCTCCGCCGTCAACAACGAGGCCGCCGCCGCCGTCTTCCGCCGGCTGGTCGCCTCCCAGTTGCTGCGCCGCGTCGCCGCCCAGGTGGACCGGCCGGACGCGGAGCTGCGCGCCGAGCTGGCGGCCGCGCAGCTGGTGGGGTGCGCGATGCTGCGCTACGTGATCAAGGTGGACCCGCTGGCGTCGGCGGACGTGGAGCAGATCATCGCGCGGGTGGCGCCGGTGGTGCAGGGGCATCTGACCGGGCCCTGACCCCCCCCGATGCGAGGTCCCTGCCCTCTGAACGAGATGCACGTCCCGCATTCCGGACACGGTGTCCATCCCTTGGAGCAACGGGCGTACGCTCGACTCAGTCAGAACTCTCCGAAGGAGCGAGCGACGATGCCCGAGCTGAGGTCCCGCACAGTCACCCACGGCCGCAACATGGCGGGCGCCCGCGCCCTTATGCGCGCCTCCGGTGTACCCGGCGCGGACATCGGCCGCAAGCCGATCATCGCGGTCGCCAACTCCTTCACGGAGTTCGTGCCGGGCCACACCCATCTGCAGCCGGTCGGCCGGATCGTCAGCGAGGCGATCACCGAGGCGGGCGGCATCCCGCGCGAGTTCAACACGATCGCCGTGGACGACGGCATCGCGATGGGCCACGGCGGCATGCTGTACTCCCTGCCCTCCCGCGACCTGATCGCGGACAGCGTGGAGTACATGGTCGAGGCGCACTGCGCCGACGCCCTGATCTGCATCTCCAACTGCGACAAGATCACACCGGGCATGCTGAACGCGGCCCTGCGCCTGAACATCCCGACGGTCTTCGTCTCCGGCGGCCCGATGGAGTCCGGCCGCGCCACCCTCGTCGACGGCACGGTCCGCACGCTCGACCTGGTCGACGCGATCTCGGACGCCGTGAACGACAAGATCTCGGACGAGGACATCCTCCGTATCGAGGAGAACGCCTGTCCGACCTGCGGCTCCTGCTCCGGCATGTTCACCGCCAACTCGATGAACTGCCTGACCGAGGCCATCGGCCTCTCCCTGCCCGGCAACGGCTCGGTGCTGGCCACCCACACGGCCCGCAAGCAGCTCTACGTCGACGCCGCCCGCACCGTCATGGACATCACTCGCCGCTACTACGAGCAGGACGACGACGCGGTCCTGCCGCGCTCGATCGCGAGCTTCTCCGCCTTCGAGAACGCGATGGCCCTCGACATCGCGATGGGAGGCTCGACGAACACGATCCTGCACCTGCTGGCCGCGGCCCAGGAGGCGGGCGTCCCGTTCGGCCTGGAGGAGATCAACGAGGTCTCGCGGCGCGTGCCGTGCCTCGCGAAGGTCGCTCCGAACGTCGCGAAGAACCGCACCTACTACATGGAGGACGTGCACCGCGCCGGCGGCATCCCCGCCCTGCTGGGTGAACTGCACCGCGCCGGCCTGCTGAACGAGAACGTGCACTCGGTCCACAGCCCCTCCCTGGCGGACTGGCTGAAGACCTGGGACGTGCGCGGCGGCTCCCCGTCCCCCGAGGCGGTGGAACTGTGGCACGCGGCCCCCGGCTGCGTCCGCTCCGCCGAGGCCTTCTCCCAGTCCGAGCGCTGGGAGGCGCTGGACGAGGACGCGGCGGAGGGCTGCATCCGCTCCGCCGAGCACGCGTACTCCAAGGACGGCGGCCTCGCGGTCCTCAAGGGCAACCTCGCCGTCGACGGCTGCGTGGTCAAGACGGCCGGCGTCGACGAGTCGATCTGGACCTTCGAGGGCCCGGCGGTCGTCTGCGAGTCGCAGGAGGAGGCCGTCGAGAAGATCCTCAACAAGCAGGTGACCGACGGGGATGTCGTGGTCATCCGCTACGAGGGCCCCAAGGGCGGCCCGGGCATGCAGGAGATGCTCTACCCGACGTCCTTCCTCAAGGGCCGCGGCCTCGGCAAGACCTGCGCCCTGATCACCGACGGCCGCTTCTCCGGCGGCACCTCGGGTCTGTCCATCGGCCACGCCTCGCCCGAGGCGGCCTCCGGCGGCACGATCGCGCTCGTCGAGGACGGCGACCGCATCCGCATCGACATCCCGAACCGCACGATCGAGCTCCTGGTCGACGAGTCCGAGCTCGCCCGCCGCGAGCAGGCCCTGGGCGGCGTGTACGCGCCCAAGAACCGCGAGCGCAAGGTGTCGGCGGCCCTGCGGGCCTACGCGGCAATGGCGACCAGCGCGGACAAGGGCGCGGTGCGGGACGTCTCGAAGCTGGGCTGAGGTTGTTCATGCGGTGAGGGGCCGTCTCTTCGGGCGGCCCCTTTCGCGTGTTACCAGGCCGCCGGATCGCGGGCGTCCACGGCGAAGACGGTCCCGTCGGGCGCGGTGGCGTAGACGTGGCCGTGAGCGAGGACGGGTGCGGGGATGGTGTCCATCACCTGGTCCTGGTTCCTGCCCAGACGGGCTGGAGTCTGCCCTTCCAGGATCCCCTTGTGGCCGTCCACCGCGAGCAGCCGTCCGTCGGCGGCACTGACGTAGACATGACGGCCGTCGGAGACCGGTGCCGAACCCCGGCTCACCGAGGTCTCGATGGTCCACAGCTGCCGGCCCGTGCCCGTGTCCACGGCCTCCAGGGAGCCGCCGGTGGCCAGCAGCTGGACCACGTCCTTGCGCACCCCCGCACGGGCGCTCTGCAGGGGGAGGGGCAGCGCCGTTCTCCGCGCCGACCTGGACCGGGGATCGTAGCGGACCACCGCGTGCGTATCGCCGTAGACCCTGTCGACGGCCATGAGGAAGACGGAGCCGCCCGCCGAGCCGCAGGGCTGCAGAGCGCCCTTCAGCCGGGCGTCCCACCGCACCTCACCTGTAGCGGGATCGACGGCGGTGACGCGCGTGCTCGAACCGTCGTCGGAGACGCTCGCCAGGTACGCCAGCGGATCACCGGCGAAGGAGGAGAAGGCCAGCGCCTTGTGCCCCGGTATCGACCGGGACCATCTGGTGGCGCCGGACGCGCTGTCCACGCCGGTGACCGTGCCGTCCGCTCGGACCAGCAGAAGCATGCTCCCGGCCGGCTGCACCGAGTCGTACGCCGGCACCTTCCGCTCCCAGCGCGCCTTGCCCGAGGCAGGATCGAGCGCTTCCAGTTGCCGGCCCCGGTCGGCCAGGGGCAGCTGCACGAGACCACCCGACAGGACCGGCGGAGCGATCCAACGGGCGGTGTCGGTGCGGTGCCGCCACAGCAGACCGCCGTCCGAGGGGTCGAGGGCGAACACCAGACCGGGCTGGGCGCAGAGCAGCTTTCCCGCTCCGTACGAACACCGGACAGGCCCCTCGCTCCCGGACACGGGCTTCGCCGTCCACGTTCGGAACCGCGCGGGGGACGCGGTGGGCGTCGTGCCGTGCGAGGGGGCGGGTGTGTCACCGAGCAGTTGAACCGCGGCGAGGAGCCCGCCCGCCACGAGCACGAGCGCCCCGGCCGCCATCAGCACCTTCTTGCGCAGCCGCCCCTTTGCCGGCCGCTGCGGCTGCGGCTGCGGCTCCGACTCCGGCTCCTCGACACGGGGTTCCGGAGACGGCGGGGCCTCGACCGTCCGCCGTTGCGCCGGTATGAACGCCTGTGTGTCGTACGAGGCCGCAACCGACCGCAGTTCACGCATCAGCTCGTCCGGGGTGGGCCGGTCCTCCGGCTCCTTGGCGAGGCAGCGCAGCACCAGCGGGGAGAGGTCCTCTGCCACGCCGGTCAGGTCCGGCTCGTCGTGCACGACCTGGTAGGCGACCACGTACGGACTGTCGGAGTCGAAGGGGCCGCGGCCCGTCGCCGCATGCACCAGCACGGACCCGAGCGCGAAGACGTCGGCGGCGGGCCCGACCTCCCGGGGCCGCCGGAACTGCTCGGGCGCCATGAACGGCGGAGTACCGATCAATTTCCCGGTCTCGGTTCGCAGTTCGCTGTCCTTTGGCCGAGAAATACCGAAGTCGATGACCTTGGGACCGTCCTCGGCGAGCAGCACATTGCTCGGTTTCAGGTCCCGGTGCACCACGCCGACCCGATGGATGTCGCGCAGTGCCTCGGCCAGTCCCGCCATCAGCCGGCGCAGCTGTGCGGGGGGCATCGGCCCGTTCCGCTTCACATGGTCGGAGAGGGTCGGTCCCGGAATGAACAGCGTGGCCATCCACGGCCGTTCCGCTTCGGGATCGGCGTCGACGACGGACGCCGTGAAGGCACCGCTCACCCGTCGAGCCGCCGCCACCTCCTGCCGGAAACGCCCTCTGAACTCGGGGTCCTTGGCGAACTCGGCATGCACGACCTTCACCGCGAGCTTCATGCCGGAGGTGCTCCGTGCCAGGTGCACTACACCCATGCCGCCCGAACCCAGACACGACTCGAGGCGATAGTGACCGGCGTACTCGGGAAGTTCCGCTTCCGCGCCCGCTCCGGTGTTCTGCTGCGGCGCCATGGAACCACCCCCGTACTGTTCGTCCGCGCGCGACGCACGGAGCCTAGTCGATGACTCGTGCGATACGGAGGCGGCTTGCTAGCGTTCGCATGCCAGTTACGTACCTGTGTTTCATGGCGTGTTTTAGGGGAATGAACGGGACCCCATGGCTTTCATGGGGCACAACGGGGGAGGGTTTTCATGTCTGTTGACCGCATCGACGAGGCCGCGAGAGACGAGGAGGCCGTCACAGCGGCCGCCGCCGTGACGGCCTCCGTGCGCTACTACTCGGTGGCACCGGGCGTCCGCCTCAATGTCCGCAGTGGCCCGGGGACCCAGTACAGCATCGTCCGGATCCTGCCCGAGGGCGCGAAGGTCCCGATCTACTGCCAGACCCCGGGGACATCGGTGTCGGGTCCGTACGGCACCTCGAACATCTGGGACAACATCGACGACAGCCAGTTCGTCTCGGACGCCTACGTCCTCACCGGCAGCGACGGCTACGTGGCACCGCGCTGCGGCTGACGCACAACCTGAGGGGTCCTGATGACTTCCCGGAGACGTAGATCCGCACTTTTCGGGGGCGCCGCCGGTGCCCTTCTCATGGTGGTGGGTTCGGCAGCCACGGCGGACGCGACGACCGTACCCACCTACCCGACCGCTCCAGGGGTCCGGCTGAACGTTCGCAGCGGGCCCGGCACGAACTACACCATCGTGCGGGTCCTGCCCGCGGACACGAGGGTCCCGATCTTCTGCCAGACCACGGGCACAACGGTCTCCGGCTACTACGGCACGTCGAACATCTGGGACAACATCGACAGCGGCGAATACGTCTCCGACACCTACGTCAACACCGGCAGCGACGGCTACGTAGCCTCCCGCTGCGGCTGATCCCGAAGGGAGCCCGCGCCCGCCCCGGAGCCATAATCGTCCCGTGAGCGACGAAACCGGCACCGACGGCACCGCGGGCTCCACCGGCGGCCCCCGCCCAGAACCCCTGCGGTTCTTCGGCACCACCTGGGTGAACCACGACAACGGCTACACCTCCCGCCGCATCGGAGTGGCCGCCGGTTCCCTCATGACCGCCGCCGCCTCCTGCGTGGTCCTGCGCCTCGCCTACCAGGGACTCCAACTCGCCGACAGCGGCGCCTTCGTGACCGTCCTCATCGTCGCCATGTTCGCGATCTGCAGCGCCCTCGCCTTCCGCAACACCTGGGACGGCTTCGGCAAGCGCCCCGATCCCGCCCGCCAGGCCTCCCTCCGCGGCCTCCTGGCCATCGGCTTCGTCGGCTCCCTCCTCGCCTACTTCTTCCGCTCTCTCACAGAGGCCCCCGGCGAAAAACTCCACCGCGAGGAGTACGAGGCAGCCCTCACCCGACACAAGAACCGCACCACCCGCCGCACGGGCAACCCGTCGAAGAAACGCCGACGTTCTTGAGCGGTGCCCCTCCGATCGGCCGGCGTCGAAACGGTGGGGAGTGACGGGCTTCGTTTGGCTGGGGGGTTGATTGACGGGGGCTGCCGCGCTTGCTCGGGCGGGGGCTGATTAGGAGGGCACTCCGCTTCCTCGGGTTGGCCGGGAGCTCCCGGGCTCGGTTCGGCCGGGGCTGATCGGCCGGGCGCTGCCGAGTTCGGCTCATTTTGCGACGAAAAGCCTGGGGCGGTCGGCTGGGTGGTGCTGAGCTCGGGCCGGCTGGGGAACCGTCAGCCGGGGGGCGCTGGACTCGGCTCGGCCAGGGCGATTCGCCAGGCGCTGCCGGGCTCCGCCCGGTCCGGTCCGGCATGCGCCGCAGGGCCACAAGCAGCGTCCTCGGCACGCGCACAAGGTTGCCGGATCGTCGAAGCTACGGCTGCATCGGCCGCCCCGCGGTGCAGTCCGGCCCGCGGCCCCAGCCAGGCGCCGCACAACTCGGCGCGCAGGACAGACCCGCCCGCCGGAGAAGGTGGCTCTCTCACCGAAAACTCCCTGCCCCCTGCACCCAACCCGAGCCACCATGGCCTCATGACCGCCTCACAGCCCACCCGCGCCCACTCCTTCAACGCCGCCGCAGCCCAGTACGCCGCCAACCGCCCCTCCTACCCACCGGCCCTCTTCGACGCCATCGAGGACCTGACCGGCCGGCCCCTCCAGGGCGCACGCGTCGCGGACATCGGCGCCGGTACGGGCATCGCGACCGCGCTTCTGGCCGCCCGCGGCGCGGACGTCGTCGCCGTGGAGCCCGGCGAGGGCATGGCGGTCGAGTTCCGCCGCGCCCACCCCGGTCTCCCGATCGTCCGGGGCAACGGCAACGAGCTCCCGCTCGCCACCGCCTCCGCCGACCTCCTCACCTACGCCCAGGCCTGGCACTGGACCGAGCCCGCCCGCTCGGTCCCGGAGGCCCTGCGTGTGCTGCGGCCGGGCGGAGCGCTGGCCCTGTGGTGGAACACCACCGACCTCGACGTCCCGTGGCAGGCTGCGCAAGCCGGCCGCCTGGAGCGCCACTTCGGCATCAGGCGCGAGGTCGACAGGACCGGCAACGGAGCCCCCACCGCTCTCGCCGACCCGACGGGCGCCCTCCGTTTCACCCGCCGTCATGTCCGCTGGAGCCGCCCGGTCACCATCGACACGCACCTCGCCAACATCGGCAGCCATTCGATGTTCCTCGTGCAGAGCGAGGAACGCCGGGCGGCCATCCTCGGCGACGAGCGCGACCATCTCCTCGCCGCCTTCCCGGGCGGGATGGTCGAGGAGGCCTACGTCGTCGACCTGCTCGTGGCCACCAACTCATGACCCCGCGCGGCGGCCCACCCCTCCAGGGCCGCCGCACACGCATGGTCCACATGCCGCAGCCCGCCCAACTCCAGCCGCACCTCCCGGTCGTGCGGCAGCGCCTCCAACGCGTCCAGCAGCTTCGGCAGCCGCAGGAACGTCGCATGCCCCAGCACCCGTACGACGATCCCCGCCTCGCCCCGGTCCTCGGTCTCCACATGCACATGGCTGATGTCCCACGCCGTCTTCGCCACGGCCAGCGTCAGCCCCACCAACACCCCGTCCAGCAGATTCCCCAGCACGATCACCCCCGCCGTCACCGCCAGCACGACGACCTCCCCGCGGTGCTCGCGCCACAGCACCCGCGCCTCCCGCACCGGCACGAGCCTGCACCCGGCGTGCACCAGCAGCGCGGCCAGCGCCGCCACCGGAATCAGCCCGAGCACCCCGGGCAGCACCACCGTGAACAGCAGCAGCCACCCGCCGTGCAGCACCCGCGAGGCCTTGGTCCGCGCCCCCGCCTGAACGTTGGCCGCGCTGCGCACGATCACCGCGGTCATCGGCAAGGCCCCCAGCACCCCGCACACCGCGTTCCCCGCGCCCTGCGCCATCAGCTCCCGGTCGAAGTCCGTCCGCGTCCCCCGGTGCAGCCGGTCCACCGCCGCCGCGCTGAACAACGACTCCGCCGACGCGATCAACGCGAACGCCACAACGGTCCCGATCACCCCCACTTCCGTAAGCCGCCCGAAGTCCTCCGCCCCCGGCACCCGCACCGCATCGACGAGCCCCCGCACCTCGACCCGCCGCACACCCAGGCCGAACACCCCGGTCACCGCCGACACCACCGCCACCGCGACCAACGGCGCAGGCACCACCCGCGCACCCCTGCGCCAACGCGGCCACAGCAGCAGTACGGCCATAGTGGCACCCGCCACTGACAACGCCCCCGGATCCACCCGCCCGGGCAGCCACACCAGCCCGGCGATCTTCCCGAGCCCGCTCGCCGGCGCGGCCGTATCGCCCATCGCATACACCTGCCCGGCGACCAGCAGCAGCCCGATCCCGGCGAGCATCCCCTGCACCACGGCCACGGACACGGCCCGGAACCACCGCCCGAGCCGCAGCGCCCCGAGCCCCAGCTGCACCAGCCCGGCCCCCAACACCAGCACGCCGAGCGCCTGGACGCCGTACCTGTCGACGGCCTCGTAGACGAGCACCGTCAGCCCCGCCGCCGGCCCGCTCACCTGCAGGCTGCTGCCGGGCAGCGCCCCGGCGACCAGCCCGCCGACGACCCCGGTGACCAGCCCCAGCTCGGCGGGGACTCCGGAAGCGATGGCCACGCCCACACACAGCGGCAGTGCGACCAGGAAGACGACCAGCGAAGCGAACAGATCGGCCTTGCGTATGCGACAGCGCATGACAACAGCACCTCCGTCGGTGAGGGGAGATGCGTGGGCGCCGGGCCGGGGGAGGGCACGGCGAAGTGAAATCCATTGTCAGGAACGGGAGTTGGTTCCGCATCCGGTTCGCGTTTGCGGCCGGTGAACGCGGAGGCATGCAGACCGGACTCTCCCCCTCCGATCGCGCCGCCACGCGCCTGCGCCGCCGCACGCGCCCCCCTTGAGGGAATCGCTTGACGGCGCTGCCGGCCCGGAGCATTATTCATCACATGATGAATTACTTCGAAGGTGGCACCGTGGATCCCCCTGCTCCCGCCGTCCGAGCCGAAGGCCTCACCGTCACCCGCGGCCCCCGCACCGTCCTGCGCGACCTCGACTTCACCGTGCCGCGCGGCCAGATCACCGGCCTCCTCGGGCCCTCCGGCTGCGGCAAGTCGACCCTCATGCGCTCGATCGTCGGCACCCAGGCCAAGGTCACCGGCACCCTGGAGGTCCTGGGCAGCCCGGCCGGCCACCCCACCCTCCGCACCCGCATCGGATACGTCACCCAGGCCCCCTCCGTCTACGACGACCTGACGGTCCGCCAGAACCTCGACTACTTCACGGCGATCCTCGCCCCGGGGCGCACCGCCTCCGACCGCCGCCACGAGATCGACCGCGTCCTCACCGAAGTCGACCTCACCTCCCACGCCGACGCCCTCGCCGGCAACCTCTCCGGCGGCCAGCGCAACCGCGTCTCCCTGGCGGTCGCCCTGCTGGGCACCCCCGAACTCCTGGTCCTCGACGAACCCACCGTCGGCCTGGACCCGGTCCTCCGCCGCGACCTGTGGACCCTCTTCCACTCCATCGCCGCCGACCGCGGCGCCACCCTCCTCGTCTCCTCCCACGTCATGGACGAGGCCGAGCGCTGCCACCGCCTCCTGCTGATGCGCGAGGGCGAGATCCTCGCCGACGACACCCCCGAAGCCCTGCGCACCCGCACCGGCTCCGAAACGGTCGAGGCGGCCTTCCTGCACCTGGTCGACGATGCGGCCGCCGCCGCCCGCGAGAAGGAGACCACCCGATGAGCACGACGACGACCACGACCGGTACGGCGACGACACCCGCGCCGACGGGCGCCCTGAACGCCTCCCGCACCGCCGCCACCGCGGCCCGGGTCCTGCGCCAGCTCCGCCACGACCCGCGCACCATCGCGATGATGATCCTCATCCCCTGCGTGATGCTCTTCCTGCTCCGCTATGTCTTCGACGGCAGCCCGCGCACCTTCGACAACATCGGCGCATCACTCCTCGGCATCTTCCCCCTCATCACGATGTTCCTGGTCACGTCCATCGCCACCCTGCGCGAACGCACCTCGGGCACCCTCGAACGCCTCCTCGCCATGCCGCTGGGCAAGGGCGACCTGATCGCGGGCTACGCCCTCGCCTTCGGCGGCCTCGCGATCATCCAGTCCGTCCTGGCCACGGGCCTCGCGGTCTGGTTCCTCGGCCTGGACGTCACGGGCAGCCCCTGGCTGCTCCTCCTGGTCGCCCTCCTGGACGCCCTCCTCGGCACCGCCCTCGGCCTCTTCGTCTCGGCCTTCGCGGCCTCCGAATTCCAGGCGGTCCAGTTCATGCCGGCCGTGATCTTCCCCCAACTCCTCCTCTGCGGCCTGTTCACCCCGCGCGACAACATGCACCCGGCCCTGAAAGCGATCTCCGACGTCCTGCCCATGTCCTACGCCGTGGACGGCATGAACGAGGTCCTCAAACACACCGACATGACCACCAACTTCCTCCGCGACGCCCTGATCGTGGCGGGCTGCGCCCTACTGGTACTGGGCCTCGGCGCCGCAACCCTGAGGCGCAGGACAGCGTGACGGAGCCGGCCTCGTGGCTGCCGGTCCGCCTTTCAGCCCGTCCGGCGTTTGAGGACGAGGCCGTTCAGGCCGATGGGGGTCCAGGGGGGAGCCCCCTGGCGGGGTCGAAGGGGCAGCGCCCCTGGGGACGGGACGGGCAGGGGCGGCGGGGGCGAGAAACCCGGCGGGAACCCACCCGCCGACGTCCCGCCCACCGGACACCCAAGCCACCCACCCACCCCCGGTGCGACGATGTACCCCGGACGACGCACCCCCGGAGGGCACCCCAGCCATGACCCAGAAAGTCGCAGTCCTCGGCACCGGCAAGATCGGCGAAGCCCTGCTCAGCGGAATGATCCGCGGCGGCTGGGCCCCCGCCGACCTCCTGGTCACCGCCCGCCGCCCGGAGCGAGCCGAAGAACTCCGCACCCGCTACGGCGTCACCCCGGTAACCAACCCGGAAGCCGCCAAGACCGCCGACACCCTGATCCTCACGGTCAAGCCGCAGGACATGGGCACCCTCCTCGACGAACTCGCCCCCCACATCCCCGCCGACCGCCTGGTCATCAGCGGAGCCGCCGGCATCACCACCGCCTCCATCGAGGACCGCCTCGCCACCGGCACCCCGGTCGTCCGCGTCATGACGAACACCCCCGCCCTCGTCGACGAGGCCATGTCCGTCATCTCCGCCGGCAGCCACGCCACCGCCGACCACCTCGCCCACGCCGAGGAGATCTTCGGCGCCGTCGGCAAGACGCTGCGCGTCCCCGAGTCCCAGCAGGACGCCTGCACCGCCCTCTCCGGCTCCGGCCCGGCATACTTCTTCTACCTGGTCGAAGCCATGACGGACGCTGGCATCCTGCTCGGCCTGCCCCGCGACAAGGCCCACGACCTGATCGTCCAGTCCGCGATCGGCGCCGCGACGATGCTCCGCGACAGCGGCGAACACCCGGTCAAGCTGCGCGAGAACGTCACGTCCCCCGCGGGCACGACCATCAACGCCATCCGCGAACTCGAGAACCACGGCGTCCGAGCCGCCCTCATCGCCGCCCTCGAAGCCGCCCGCGACCGCAGCCGCGAACTCGCCTCCGGCAAGAAGGACTAACCCCCACCGGGGGCGGTCACCTCGCCGCGTCCACCACCTCCTTCGTGGCCACCACACGCGCAAAACCGCCCCCGTGCAGCGACACCGCCGACGCCTGCGCAACCTCGTCGGCACCGCGCCGCCAGCCGAACGGCCCCTCCAGATCGAAGGTGTACGTCGCGTCATACGCGACCAGCACGTCATAGCCCAGATTGCCGCCCATCCGAGCCGTCGTCTCCACGCACATATTGGTCTGGATCCCGGCCACCACGATCTGCGAAATCCCCTCCGCCTTCAGCCAGGCCCCCAGATCCGGCGTCCCATAGAACGCCGAGTTGACGGTCTTCGTGATCAACAGCTCGGCCCCGCCGGCGCCCTTGCCGCGCCGCTGCTCCACGTACTCCTTGAACCCGTTTCCCTCGTACCCCGGCCGCAGCGGCGACCGGGGCTTGGGCGAGTCATGCCGTACGAAGACGACCGGCCGCCCCGTCGCCTGCCACACGTCGATGAGCGAAGCGATGTTGTCATCGGCCTCCGGGTTGTTCCGCGGCCCCCAGAAGTCGGCCTCGTCGAAGCCCTTCTGCACGTCCACGACCACCAGCGCTGCGTTCTCTGCGATCTCCATGCCCACGATCCTGCCGCCGGGAGCACCATCACCCCAGTAGGTGAAAAGCCTGCGATCGATGATTTACTGCCAGCCATGGAGAACGCCGCAGCGGACACCTATCGCGTCGCCCTCGTCGCCTTCCCCGGCATCCGCGCCTTCGACGTCTCCGTCATCACCGAGGTCTGGGGCACCGACCGCACCGACCGCGGCGCCCCCGCCTTCGACCTGCGCCGAGTCGCCGCCGACACCACCACCACCACCCCCATTCCCATGCGCGGAGGTATGTCCCTCCATCCGGACCGCACCCTCAGCTGGCTGTCCCGCGCCGACCTGATCGTGATCCCCGGCCTCGACGACCACCTCACAGCCGCGCCCGCCCCCGTCCTCGACGCCCTCCGCCGTGCACACGCCCGCGGCACCGCCATCGCGGCCCTCTGCGGCGGCGCCTTCACCCTCGCCCAGGCCGGCCTCCTCGACGGCCGCCGCGCCATCACCCACTGGAACCTCGTCAGCCTCCTCCGCACACACCACCCCCGGGTCACCGTCGTCCCCGATGCCCTGTTCATCGAGGACGACAACCTCTGGACCGCAGCCGGCACCGCAGCCGGCATCGACCTCTGCCTCCACCTCGTCCGCCGGTCCCACGGCGCCGAAGCCGCAGCCACCATCGCCCGCTCGATGGTCACCGCCCCCTTCCGCACCGGCACGCAGGCACAGTTCATCGAGCACCCCACACCCCGCGCCGACCGCGACGCCGACACCCTCGCCGCCGTACGCGAGCACGCCCTGCGCCGCCTGCACGAGCCGCTCACCGTCGCCGACCTGGCCGCCTACGCAGGCATGTCCCCACGCAGCTTCGCCCGCCACTTCACCGCGCAGACCGGCACGCCCCCGCTCCGCTGGCTCCTCGACCAGCGCATCGCCGCAGCGCAGAGACTCCTCGAACGCACCGACCTGCCCATGCCCGAAGTAGCCCGCCGCGCCGGCTTCGGCAGCGAGGTCACGATGCGCCAGCACTTCGCATCGCGCCTCGCCACCAGCCCGCGCGCCTACCGCGCCGCGTTCAGCACCACACCGGCCCCGGTATCCGAAGCAGCCGGCAGCAACCCGATCGCGCGATAAGCGGCATCCACGGTCGGCCGGGCCAACGCCCGCGCTCTCTCCGCACCATCCCGCAGCACCCCCTCCACATAGCCCGGATCAGCGCACAGCGCCCTGTGCCTCTCCTGTACGGGCCTGAGGAGCTCGACCACGGCGTCTGCGGTGTCCTTCTTCAAGGACCCGTACGACTCATATACACCGCTCAAGGCCTCCGGGTTCCCACCCGTGCAGGCCGCCAGCATCTCCAGCAGATTCGTCACGCCGGGCCGCTCCTCCCGGTCGTACACGATCTCCCGCCCACTGTCGGTCACGGCCCGCATGATCTTCTTCCGCACCACATCCGGCTCGTCGAGCAGATAGACGATCCCCGGCCCGGAGTCGTCCGACTTCCCCATCTTCGACGTCGGCTCCTGCAGATTCATGACCCGCGCCGCCACCGCCGGGAGCGTGGCCTTCGGCACCACGAACGTATGCCCGTACCGCTGGTTGAACCGCACAGCCAGATCCCGCGTCAGCTCCACGTGCTGCGCCTGGTCGTCCCCCACCGGCACCTCGTCCGTCCCGTAGACCAGGATGTCCGCCGCCATCAGCACCGGATACGTCAGCAGGGACAGCCGCACACTCCCACCCCGCTCGCGCTCACGCGCAGCCTTCTCCTTGTACTGGATCATCCGCCGCATCTCACCGTCGGTCGCCACACACTCGAGGACGTACGACAGCCGCGCGTGCTCATCGACATGACTCTGTACGAACACGGTGCACAGCGCCGGATCCAGCCCCGTGGCCAGCAACAGCGTCGCCGCCTGCCGACTGAGCCTGCGCACCCGCGCCGGATCGTGGTCCACGGTCAGCGCATGCAGATCGACGATGCAGAACAGCGCGTCCGCCCGGTGCTGGTCCACCGCGGCCCACTGCCGCATGGCTCCCAGGTAGTTCCCCAGCGTCAGGTGCCCGGTCGGCTTGACCCCGCTGAAAACCCGCGTCATCTCTTCTCCACCTCCTGGTCGAGACCGCCGTCCCGGCGGCCGGCCCTCAGGAGCACTGGAGGGAGAAACGAGAACGGCCGCCGAGGCGGCGGCCGTTGAACGCATACGTCAGTACGGCCGCCGTCAGGCGGCCCACCACTGCTTGGTACACGTACGCGTAGTCATGTCGCTCAGCGTACGCCTCCTGGGTGCCGCCCGGAGGCAAGTTGACACACCCCCGCGCGCTACGTAGTGTTCTCCGAGTTGTCCGACGTGAGCGCCGACCGCGGTCGGTCCCCGGACAACCACTTCGCAAGTACCAACCGCTACTCGACGACCAGTCGATCTGTCTGGCGTCGCTTTATTGGTATGCGTATTTGCGAAATGAGGAATCCACGTTCGAAAGGACGCGGACCCCGATTAGCTCGGGGGCCGGGAATCCGCTAAAGTCTCACTCGTCGGAACGGCCCAACGGCCGGGAGGACAGCCCCTCTGACTGGGAGTCAGGCCCGAAAGGATCTGATAGAGTCGGAACCGCCGGAAAGGGAAACGCGAAAGCGGGAACCTGGAAAGCACCGAGGAAATCGGATCGGGAAACGGTCTGATAGAGTCGGAAACGCAAGACCGAA